>NZ_JAVRFH010000110.1:0-9178 GCF_031845825.1 Streptomyces lancefieldiae
TGGCAGGGAAAGAGGGGGCAGCCCCGGCACACCGCCCCGTACCAGGCGCCGGCCGAGGAGTCCTTGATGACGACCTTCGTGCCCGACGGCATCGTGAACACGGTCATGGGGTGGCCCAGCCCGCCCTGCTGCACGACTTCCTCGTCGATCGCTCGGGCCCGCATCTCGCCCGCCAGTTCCTCCAGCGGCACGTACAGGTCGGGCAGCTGCACCTTCCGCTTGATCTCCAGCCGCCGTGTGAAGCTCTCGCTGCTTTCACCGAGGTCCTTGATGACGTCCAGCAGCTTCACGCTGTGGACCCCGGCGTCCTCGCAGAACGCGATCAGCCGCTCGATCTCCGGCGTGTTGATCCCGGACATCACGACCACGTTCACCTTCACCGGCACGCCCGTGGCCACGCAGCGCCTGATCGCGGTGAGGACCTCGGCGTGGTCGTCGACACCGCAGATCTCCTTGTGCAGGCCGGCGTCCAGGGTGTCCAGCGACACGTTGAACAGCGTCGTCCCGGCCTCGGCCAGGGCGGGGGCGAGCTCACCGATCCGCGGATGCCGGGAGATCACCTCGACCTCGCGCATGCCCGCTTCCTGCCGCAGGCGGCGCACCACCTCGACGAGCGGCTCGTACAGGGCCGGGTCGCCTCCGGTCAGCTTGATCCCGTCGACGCCCTGGGCCCGCACCGCGGACGCCACGGTGATGAGACGGTCCGGATCCAGGTCGGTGCCGGCCTGGGTGGCCACCGCCTCCCCCGAAGGCCGGCAGTAGAAGCAGCTTCTCTTGCAGCGGGAGTTCACCGTCACCCGCACCTGCGGTAAGCGCATGTCACCCATCCCTCGGACATCGCTGACATTCACGCTGCACAGCCTCCCGGTCGCCCTCTGCCATCAGCAACGACTTCGACGAATCGCGATGTCAGGGTTTGTCGTTGAGGGGATCGAAACCCTGACACGAGCTTCGCCTGCCACGCGCATCCCCGAGGCTTGGTCGCAGCGACATGTCTCAATCTGTTTCATGCGGCGGCCTTGGCAGCGGGAAAAGCCCAGATGAGTGATGGCGCTTTCCCGCCATGCCAGTAGCCAAGCCCGAACCGACGGCTGACCTCGGACGCGGGTCGCTGCCGACCGTGCCCCGCGACGGGACAGCGATCCGATCGAATGGTGTGCAGGAAGGCGGAGAGCGAGGAGCCCGGCCCTCGCCTGGGGCGCGAAGCCGCCGGGAACCGCCTTGTTCGCCTGTTCAGCAACTGTTACGGATTACGTCACGGGGTCAACCTGCTGAGTTCTTCTGCGGGTGCCTCGGGCGCTACGCTGCGCGGGGCCGCAGTCCGGACAAGCTCCGTGACCCCTTGTGCCCCTCGAAAGCAGCGAGCGCCCTCGTGGAGACGGCGTTGCAGCCCCAGCGAATGAAGGACAGGTCCAGGTGAGCAGGGAAGCGCCCAAGCGCACGGTCGATGTCGTCGTGCTCACCATGAACGATCGTGACGAGGAGTTCCGCACGGCGATGGCCTCGGTCCTCGCCCAGCAGGACGTGGACCTGCGTGTCGTGATCGTGGGAAACGGCGTGGAACCCGACTACATTCCTGAAGGTGTGCAAAGCGTCACGCTTGCTGCGAACACCGGCATTCCGGAAGGCCGAAATGTCGGCGCGGCCGCCCTGGCCGCTCACGGCGCCGAGTTTGTGCTGTTCTTCGACAACGACGCGGTCCTGCCGGACCCGCACACCCTCACCCGACTGATCGCCGAGTTCGACCGGCATCCGCAGGCCGCCTACGTCCAGCCCCGCATCGCCGACCCCGCCACCGGCCAGACGCTGGGCCGATGGGTTCCCCGGCTGCGGTCCGGCGACGCCCGGCGCTCGGGGGTCGTCACCGTCATGGCCGAGGGCATCGTCCTCGTCCGCCGCGCGGACTTCGAGGCGGTGGGCGGCTGGCCCGGGCACTTCTTCCTTTTCCACGAGGGAGTCGATCTGTCCTGGCGGCTGTGGGACCTCGGCCGGGTCGGCTGGTACGCCGGGGACATCGAGGTGCACCACCCGGCGACGAACCCGGCCCGGCACAAGCCGTTCTACCGGATGGTGGCCCGCAACCGGGTCTGGGTCGCACGCCGCCGCCTGCCGGCTCTGCTCATCCCCGTGTACCTGGCCGCCTGGATCCTGATCAGCGTCTGGCGCTTCCGGTCCTCGGGAAATCTCGGGGTGTGGTGCAAGGGATTCGCCGAAGGGCTGCGCGGGGACGCGGGGGAGCGGCGGGCGATGTCGTGGCGCACGGTGTGGCGGCTGACGCGCGCCGGCCGCCCACCGATCGTCTGACCCGCCCAGGCCCCGTCGGGATGATCAGCCGGCGGCGACCCGTTCGCGAAGGTCCCGTACGGCGGGCAGGGTCTTGTGCGAGGCCATAGTGGCAAGGAGGTCCTGAAGGGGGCCGACCGTGCGCTGCGAGCTGATCTGGTCTGTGAGGTCCAGGGCCTGGTGCACGGTGCCGCACGCCTGTTCGTGGCGCCCTTGGAGCCACTGCGCGCCGGCCATGCGGGTGAGGTAGAGGGCGTGGGTGCGTACTGCCCCTCCGTCGAAGGCGCGGGCGGCGGCCGCGAAGGTGGCTTCAGCGTCGCCCGGGCGGCCCATGGCCAGTTGGGTGGAGGCTCGCGAGCCCTGGAACTCGGCGAGGTTCATCCAGTACGCCCACTCGGGCTCCCGCTCGTCCGGGCTCTGCTCCGCGCGGTGAAGGTGTCGCTCGGCTTGGTCGAGGTCGGACCAGCAGCGCTCGTCACGCAGGTGGGAGCGGGCGCGGGCGCGGCGAGCGTGGACCAGTGCTTGCACGCGGGGTGAGGCCTTGCCGCGTACGGCGCTCAGGGCCGCGCTGGCGATCGACTCGGCCTCCGCGGGCCGGTCGCAGTTGTAGGCGGCTGCAGCCCAGAAGGTGAGGATGTGCGCGCCCAGGATCTGGTCGTCGGCGCTGTGCGCGGCGTGCAGGGCGGACTTGAAGATCCGGTCGTCGCAGGTGCCGTGAACGTCGAAGATGGCCCAGGCGCGCATCCGTTCCAGGTCGGCCGCCGCGGCGTAGAGGCGGCGGCCGTGGTCGAGGGAGTAGCTGCGGTGTGTCAGAAGGTCGGCGACCATGTCGTTGGCCGCTGCGGTCTCGCGGATCAGGGTTCCGCCGCCGTCCTCGTCGTCGGTGCGGCGCAGGGCGCGGACTTGGCGCTCGATGTGGGTGACGGCGGCCTCGCCGATGCGTCGGCCGCTGGTGATCTCGCCCGCGGCCGCTGGGTCGGCGGTGAGCCAGGAGAACAGGCCTGCGGTCAGGGCCGACGAGCCGAAGATGAAGGACCGGCGATGCATGTCACTCCCGACTGAGTCTCTGAGCGCGTCCAGCGCGCCTTGGGGGGTCCACGGGAAGTCGCTGTACTGCTGAAGCGGGTCGAACTCGAGCCACTGGGGCCAGGGGTGGGTGTCGACGAGGTGCGGGTCGATGTCGAACAGCTCGGCCAGCAGCTTCTGTGTCTCCATCTCGGGTTCGCGGCCGTCCTCCCAGCGTAGGACGCCGGACGGTGCGGTTCCCAGGGGGCGTTTGCGCTCGGCGCTCAGTCTGCGCAGTTCGCGGGCGAGATCAGGCCGGTTCATGTTCCGGGCCTGACGTGCGATGACTAACCGGTGGATCTTCCCCACTGTTCCTCCTGCAAGGGCCCCGCACGGGCGGATATCCGGGCGACGCTAGCGGCTTGGCACCCGGGGTGGAAGAGCATCGGGCGGTGCTCCGATCGTGCTCCTTGACGCACCCCAACGGCACCGCCGGGGTGTCTTCCGCCCGTGGTCGGGCGGCAGCGAGGGTGAGATCAGCCCGAGGTCGCGGCAGTGAATCTGCCACCGGGCACCAACGCCCCGGACGGCCACGATCGGAGCACCGCCTTGTCGTTTACTGAGACGCCCCTGGACTTCAGCACCCCAGAGCTGGAGGCTCTGGCCCTGGAGGTCATTCCCGAGCAGCACTTCGAGCTGCGAGCGGAGGACGCCCGCGACAGATACTTCACCGACACCAGCAAGCTGGATGCCAAGCAACTGGCCCACGACCGGTTCCGGACGAACCCGCTGGCCCTGCACGATCACTTGATCAGAGCCCTGGACCTGCGGGGCACCGAGGAACTGCTGGACCTGGGCTGCGGAAACGGCGAAATCCTGGCCCGGATCCGCCCCTACCTGGCCGCTGGCCATCTCACCGCCTTCGACATCGCCCCCGCCGCCCTGGAGGCCGCCCGGCAGCGGCTGGACGGGGTGGCCACCCCGTGCGAGTTCGTCGAGGGCAACGCGGACGACCTGAGCGCCTTCGCTACCGACAGCTTCGACCGGGTGATGGCCGTCTACATGGCGCACTACGTCACCGACCTGGACGCCTGCTTCGCCGAGGTACGCCGGGTTCTGCGTCCCGGGGGTCGGTTCGTGCTCGCCACCGATCGCACGGACTCCATGGTCGAGATGTGGAACGCCCACTTCGCCGCGCTGCGCGAGATGAACGCCCCCCAGAGGCTTTTTCGCGCCACCCCCAAGGCCCGGATTTCCCTGAGTAACGGCGCCGAGCAGCTCGCCCCTCACTTCGCGTCCGTTGAACGCGTGGACTGGCAGGACCAGCTGCAGTTCGGCAAGGCCGAGCACTTCATGGCCTTCTACCGCAGCTGCAACCACTGCTGCGCCGGCTCCAGGCCGGGCGAAGGGCTGCCGCCGGCGTTCTTCACCGAACTCGAGGAGCGCGTGCACGCCCGCGTCCAGGCCGCCATCGAGACCACCGGCTACTTCGCCCTGACGAAGTACACCGGCCACTTCATCTGCTCCTGACCCCTCCTCACCTCCACTCGGGAGACCTCTGTGCCTGCCCCGCTGCACAACAACCTGACCGGCGCCCATGTTCTGATCACCGGCGGTGCCGGGTTCATCGGCGCCGCGCTGCGCGCCACCCTGACCCGCGCCGGCGCACGCCCGGCCCTGCTGGACGACCTGAGCGCCTACGGGCCCACGACCCTGACCTTGCTGGGCACCGGTCCCACCGACCCGGCACTGACCATCGGCGACATCAACGACGAGCAACTGGTGCGCCGCATGGTCGCCGACGCCGACTACGTCGTCCACGCCGCCGCCCACTCCTCCGTCCACGGTTGCACCACCGACCCGGACAAGGCCTTCCGCTCCAACCTAGCGGGCACCGACACCGTGCTGCGGGCCGTAGCCGCCGCCCCCCACGTCCGCCGCTTCGTCCTGCTGTCCACCGCCCAGGTCTACGGCCACGGCGCCCCGGACGCCCCCCGCGGCGAGCGGGCCGGCTCCTTCACCGAGGACCAGCCGCTGGACCCGCTGAACATCTACGCCAACTCCAAGCTGTGGGCCGAGGGGCACACCCGGCAGATCCTGGACCTCGCCGGACGGGACTCCACGATCGTGCGCCCGTTCAGCGTCTACGGGCCCGGCCAGGTCCCCAAGCAGGGCGCCGCGTCGTGGGTGGTGGCGCAGTTCACCATGTACGCGGCTCTGGAGCAGCAGCTGCTGCTCAACAACGGCGGCCAGCAGGTTCGCGACTTCATCCACCGCGACGACGTCGCCGAAGCCCTGCGGCTCTGCCTCACCGCGCCCGCGGCAACCCGGCAGACCCTCAACCTCGGCACCGGCACCCAAACCTCCGTCCGCCAGGTCGCCGAGCACGTGGCCCGTCACTTCCCCGGCGCCCGGATCGTCAACGCCCCCCGCGTCGCCCAGGACCCGCTCGGCGCCTGCGCCAACACCACCCGCATGCGCACTGTCCTGGACTGGCAGCCGGCCATCGGCGCCGCGGACGGCATCGCCGGCTACGTCGACTGGGTGCGCACCACCCCCAACGCGATCCCCGACTGGATGCGCGCCGAGACCAGCACCAGCCGCATCGCCGCCTGGAGCGCCCCCGCCCCCCGGTGACCCGCCGCCCCTGTTTCGAAGGAGAGAACCCCGTGACGAAGCTGCGTACCGGTGTGGTGGGCCTGGGCTGGGCGGGCACCGTCCACGCCCGCACCATGGCCGCCCTGCCCGGCGTCGACCTGATCGCCGTCAGCGACCTCGACCCCGCCAAGCACACCGCCTTCCCCGACATCCCCCTGTACAGGGACGTGGAGGAGATGCTGCGCCTGGAGCTGGACTACTGCGTCATCGCCACTCCGAGCGCGACCCACGAGCACTACGCCCTGGCCCTCGCTGCGGCCGGCGTACCCGCGCTGATCGAGAAGCCGCTGGCACCCACCGGCGCGGCCGCCCGCCGCATCCACGACGCCTTCACCCGCACCGGGACCTTCGCCGCCGTCGGGCACACCGAACGCCACCAGGCGCCCCTGGCCGAACTCGCCCGGCTCCTTCACGGCGGGGCCTTCGGCGAACTGTGGCAGATGGAGACCCGACGCCAGGGCCCCTACTCCGGCCGCATCCTCGACGTCGGCGTCGCCCTGGACCTGCTGGTCCACGACGTCGACCTGGTCTCCTGGCTCGCCGGACAGCCCATCGAGTCGGTCATCGCCGCCACCCGCACGCTGGCCGGCCCGTACGAGGACACGGCCACCGCCACCACGCTCCTGCGAGGCGGGGTCCTTGCCCACCACCACGCCGACTGGATCACCCCGTTCAAGCACCGCCAGGTCCAGGTCCACACCGCGGCGGGGGTCCTGACCGCCGACACCATCGCAGGCACCCTCACCCACCACCCCAACACCGCCTCCCCGACCCCAGCGGGGTCCTTCCCCGGCGTCCAGGGGGGCGAGGCACGGCTGATCACGCTGCCCGCGCAGGAACCCCCCTTCACCGTCGAGCACCGGCTGATGCGCGACGCCCTCCTCGGGGCCGGCCCCCGCGGCCTGGTGACCCTGCCCGAGGGCGCGCACGCCGTGGCAGCGACCGAGGCGCTGCTGACGGCGGCGGGCTCCGGACAGGCCACCGTGGTGACCGCCCGCGAGCTCGCCCTCACCTGACCGTCCACCCTCGGAGGGAGAGACCCTGTGCCTGTTCAGCCTGAGCGCTCTCTGCGCGAGTTGGCCGCCGCCCGGACGCTGCCGGAGCACCAGAGGATGGACGCCGCCACCCTCGACTGGATCGCCGGCAACCCGCCCCCGCCCGCCGCCGACACCCCCCGCCTTGTGGCGGACAACATTCCCGTGCTGACCCCCGACCCGGCGTGGTTCACCAGCCCCGTGCAGGCCGAGGGCCTGCACGGCATCAGCCACGGGGCCCGCACCAGTGTCCTCGCCTTCCTCCTCGCCCGCACCCACAGGCTCGACGGGCCGCACACCGCCGCGCTGTCCACCGCGGCCGCCCTCCACGACTGCCGCCGCCACGACGACCGCGCCGACCCCGAGCACGGCCGACGCGCGGCCGACTGGTTCACCGAGCACGCCGAGCACGTCCTTCCCGCCCTGGGACAGGACGTCCCCCCGGCCCTGCGCAAAGAGGCGGCCTCGGCGATCGCCGTGCACAACCTGCCCTACGACGCCTTCACCCCCGCCCAGCACACCGCCTACCAGCGGGCCCCGCACCTGACCGACCTGCTCAAGGCCGCGGACTGCCTGGACCGCTACCGCCTGCCGCTTAAGCGCTGGTGGCCCAGCCTCATCCACCTGCGCGTGGCGGTCCCCGACTGGCTGCCGCCCCTCGCACACGGCCTGGTCGTCCACAGCGAGCAAGCCCGCCTCCACGGCGCCGGACACCGCGACGCGCTCACCGACGCCGTGACCGCCCTGACCCGATAGAAGAGAGAGGGGGAGGACCCTCGTGTACGCCGCCTGGGACCCCGTCCACACCGACTACACCTCCCGCACCGCACTCCCCGGCCCCCGCGGGCTCGCCGAGAGCACCGACGACTGGCTCGCCATCCACCGCGGCGCCCCGAACGGACACCTGCTGCACCCTGGCACCAACCAGATGCTCGCCTCCCTCACCAGCGGCGGGCCCGTCCACCTGATGCACACCACGCCCTACTTGGACGTCATCCGCGCCACCGGCGAGCTCCACGGCTCCGGAGGCTGCCTGGTCGGCGCCCTGTACTGCGCCCCGCTCACCGCCACCCCCGACGGACTGCGCCCGCACAATCTCGGCACCTACCTGCTGCGGACCAAACCCGACACCAAGACTCTCGTCTTCGAGGTCCGCCCTGAAGCACCCGCGCCGGCCAAGGGCCTGAACTACCTCCACCTCGGCGGCATCCACCTGGACACCTACCTGGCCCACCGCGGCTTCCTGACCACGGGCGAGGATGACCACCTCCGGCAGAGCGCCGTGGGACGGATCCGTGAGGCTTCCGGCTTCCTGGACCTGCTGCTCGCCGACGCCCGCGGCGAGCACACCGCCTCCACGACCGCGTTCTTCCACCAGCTGGCCGCGACCGTCCCGCACATGCCGTTCCTGGGCTACCTGTACTTCGAGGTCCTGTCCGAGTACCTCCTGCTGCACTCCACCAGTCCCGAGACCAAGGCGTACGCATTCGCCGGGGAGATGAACAACCGCCTCTACAAGGAGGTCGCGTTCGCCGCCGTCAAGACGATGGGCCGCCTGTTCGACCTGGCCCTGTTCAACCCCGACCGCGCCCAGCTCACCGAGCTGATCGACCGGATCGACCCCGCGCTCGCCCTGGGCGCCGACGCCTACGTACGCCGACGCCTGCCGCACTTGTTCGCGTGCGCCGCACTCGGCCCCGACCGCGACGCGGGCTTGGTGTCCTTCCGGCACGCGGGCACCGACTTCGACACCCTGGCCACCCTGGCACCGCACCTGGCCGGACAGCTCGTCTTCCGCGAGATGCGGACCCTGCCCCGCTACCCGGCGCTCTTCCCGGTGTTCGAACAGGCGAAGGCGACCTCCGTGTACGCGTACTGGAACAACCAGAACATCGCCGTCCCCTTCAACGGCGTCCTGCCCAAGGGCGAGCTCGGCCTCAACCTCGCCTTCACCCGCGCCTCGTGCACCGCGTGGGTGGCCGAGCCCTGCGAACGCGGGCTGCTGCACCCCACCGAACAGCTCAACCTCCTGCCCGTCCCGCGCCTGGCCGACCTGCGCGGTACCGCCCTGGGCCGCGCGGCCTTCCCCGGCCCGCCCGCGCCCCCGGCCGGCCCGTCCCCGCGCCCGGCTATGGTCGGCGCAACCTCCGCCGCCTGACCCCCCCCCTACCCACCCACGAGGAGCACCTGCTGATGCG
>NZ_JAVRFH010000111.1:0-9036 GCF_031845825.1 Streptomyces lancefieldiae
GAGGCGGCCGCGGGGAGCCGTCACTGCGGTGCGCGGTGTCGGCCGGTTCGTCAGATACCTGGTGATCATGCTGTTCGCCCCGATGGCTCAGGGGGCCTTGATGCCAGGACGAAAGCCAGTGGACGCGCTGTTGCAGCGGGCCGTGCTGGTCTATCCTGAGCTTCGCTGACGTGCGCTAACACGTCGGCGAAAGACCCCAGTGGTTCCTCAGATCTGCTGGTGGTGACTCTGCCGAAGAGTCGTTTTGCACAGGCCCGATGCTCGGGCCTGATAGTGCACTGGCGAGTGCGGGTGTCCGGCGGGGTGGCTCCACCCACTCCCCCGGCGCCTGCCTCCTGGTGGTCGCGACGGCTGTTGCCCCGTTCGCACCCTGCCTGCTCGCCGCAGGCGTTCTGCCGTCCCCGGCTTCCGGATCCGCCACCCGGCGGCGCTCCCTGCGCGAGAACGTCCGGCCCGGCATGCGCCGTCGTGCTCGGCTACTGCCGTGCCCTACGCCGGAAGCTGGATCTGGCTGGGCTTGCACGGGCAACGTAGTTGACGCTGCGCGGAGGCAGCGCGCGGCGCTGCGTGGAGGGTCGCCCGAGAGCGTCGTTAGGGCACCGGGACATCTCTCCGGGCATCCGCCCTGTTCCGCCTCGCCCCCAGCTCTTCACTGCCACTCTCCTCCGGTTGGACCTGTGGGTGGGGTTCATGATGGCCCATTTCTCGACTCCATTTGCCTGCGAGATTTGCAGGCAAATGATCGGTGCCGGGGTCCTGGCTGTCACCAGTCAGGGCCTGGCGGGCATGCTGCGGCACCCCAGAGCCGCCCGTGCAGCGGAAGCCCCATAGAGCGCTCGGCGCTGCCTCTGCACAGTGAGGCGCCACAGCACGCCCGTGCCTATTGAGCGATCGCCACGGCCTACACATGCGACCGCCCATCCCGCCTGGGGCGATCGGACCGAACTGCTGTGAGATGCAACAGTTGTGGCTACGGTGAGATCCCGCGCACCTGATGCGGCTCGTGCTGCGGAGGTAGCCCGAGCGTCACCGGGATGTCGTGTGAGGCCCGGCCCATCTGACGGCTCTCCCCTCCCGTCTACGGGCGTGTGGGATGCCGAAGGGGGTGGCCAACGGCCGGTAGATATCTCTCTGGTTTCCGCCCTCTTTGGACTTGCGCTGGAAGGAGCAAAACCTCATGGATGTTCATCCCACACCTGTGCCACCGCCGGGGTGCCCCGCTCATGATTCTGGCGGCGGGGTGCCGCTGTACGGTCCGGAATTCGCGGCCGATCCGCAGGCGTACTACGACTACCTGCGCCACTTCGGTCCTACGGCACCCGTGGAACTCGCGCCGGGTGTGGCTGCCACCCTCGTCACGGACTACGCGGCGGCGCTGGATCTGTTGCGCGATCCGGCATTCCGCAAGGACGCCCGTCAGTGGCGAGACCTTCGCAGTGGCAAGGTACCCGAGGACAGCCCGGTCGTGCCGCTGCTCGCGTACCGGCCGAACTGCATGTTCGCCGACGGTGCCGAGCACCAGCGGCTACGGCTGGCGGTGACCGAGAGCATGATGCGCATCGACTCCCGCCGACTGGCCCAGATCACCGAGCAGGTCTCCGCCTATCTCATAGCCCAGTTCAGCGCGCGTGGCTCCGCCGATCTGATGGCCGACTACGCCAAGCAGCTCCCGCTGTTCGTCTTCAACGAACTGTTCGGCTGTCCAGCGGAGATCGGCGACCGGGTGCTGTTCGGCATCGCCGGCATGTTCGACGGAGTCAATGCCGCGGAGTCGGCACAGCTGCTACACAGGGCAGTCGGTGAGCTCGTGACCCTCAAGCGTGAGCGGCCCGGCGACGACGTCACTTCCTGGCTGATGGGGCACGAGGCCGACCTGACCGACGAGGAAATGGTCCATCAACTCTCATTGCTTCTGGGGGCGGGGGCGGAGCCCTTGCGGAACTTGATCGGCAACACTTTGCACCGCATCCTCACCCACGATCGGGGCGCTTACCAGGATGTTCGCAATGCCGTCAACGACACGTTGTGGAAGAACCCGCCGATTGCGAACTTTGCTGCGCACTATCCGGCGGACGATCGAATGTTTGCCGGCCAGCGGGTGACGACGGGCCAACTGATGTTGATCAGTTTCGCGGCCGCAAATTTCGGCATGGCGCTCTCAGAGAGCCATCATGCGGCCAACCGGGCCTCGCTGGCGTGGAGCGCCGGACCGCACGCCTGTCCTTCGCAGAGGCCGGCGACCGGCATCACCGTCACTGCCGTCGACGACCTGCTCGGCCAGCTTCCGGACATCGAACTCGCCGTGCCGGCGAGACTGCTGACCTGGCGCCCCGGTCCGTTCCATCGCGGTCTGAACGCGCTCCCCGTCCGCTTCAGCGCCGTCCAGGCCATGGGGCAGCCTGCTGTGCCGGTCCCTGCACAGCACGCGATGGCCCGCGCTGAGCACCGCGCAGAGCACCGCAGGGCGGGCAGCGCTGGGAAGTGGTCCCAGTTCCTGGCCTGGCTGAGGAAGTGACCGCCCACACCTTGATCGCTGCGCGGCGGTCCACACAACGTAATCTGCCACCCAGACACGACCGTTGCCCTGAAGTCCACCCCGGTCCCCCCGGACCGTGCCCCAGGAGTAAGTAGACCGTCATGGACGCCAACACCCCCAATCCGGTGCCCCCGCCCGGATGCCCCGCCCACGCCGACGGGCGGATACCGCTGTACGGGCCCGACTTCGCGGCCGACCCGCACGCCTACTACGACTATGCGCGGGCATACGGCCCCACAGCACCCGTTGAACTCGCTCCAGGTGTCGACGCCTCCCTCGTCACTGACTACGCGACAGCACTGCGCCTGCTCCAGGACAACGGCACCTTCCGCAAGGACGCACGCCGCTGGCGAGACTTCAACGACGGTCTGATCCCCCGGGACAGCCCCGTCGTGCCGCTGCTCGCCTACCGCCCCAACGCCATGTTCAGCGACGGCGCTGAGCACCTGCGCCTACGCCAGGCGATCACCGACACCATGGCTCGCATCGATACCGGCCAGCTGGCCCGCAGCACCGAACAGATCTCGGACTACCTGATCTCCCAGTTCAGCTCCCGCGGCTCTGCCGACCTGATGGCCGACTATGCCAAGCAGCTACCGCTGTTCGTCTTCAACGAACTGTTCGGCTGTCCTGCCGACATCGGCGACCGCATCTTGTTCGGCATCTCCGGCATGTTCGACGGAGTCAACGCGGAACGGGCCGCCGAGGTGCTCTTCGGAGCGGTTGGTGAGCTTGTGGGTCTCAAGCGCAGCCAGCCCGGCAACGACGTCACCTCGTGGCTGATGCAGCACGAGGCCAAGTTGAGCGACGAGGAGATGGTGTATCAGCTCTCCCTTCTCCTAGGCGCGGGCGCCGATCCGCTGCGCAACCTGATCGGCAACACCCTGCACCGCATCCTGACCCACGACGAGTACGCCCGCCAGGGCGGACTGATCGACGAAGCGATGGAGGACACACTGTGGGAGAACCCCCCGGTGCCCAATCTGGCACCCCACTATCCCGCCGCTGATGTGGAGTTCGCCGGGCAGAAGTTCCAGGCGGGGGATCTCATCATGGTGAGTTTCGCCGCCGCAAACAATAGCCCGAGCCTGGCCGCCGCCCGACAGTCCGGCAGTAACCGCTCCCACCTGGCCTGGAGCGCAGGCCCGCACGCCTGCCCCTCGAAGGACCCGGCCCGCCAGATCACCATGGCTGCCGTCGAGAATCTCCTCAACCGGATCCCCGACATCCAAGCGGCCGTGCCCGAGAACAGCCACCGCGCTCCCGCTCCGCTTCACCCCACTCCCTGCCCCCGGCCGGGTACCTGCCCAGGGCCAGACCCCCGCAGGCGAACGCGCCGAACAGTCCGGCTCCGCGCGTAAAGCGACGAGCAGCGGCCGGTGGAGCCAGTTCCTGAACTGGCTCACGAGGTGACGCGCGCGCCGGCTCTGGCTCCCCGCCGGTCGCTGCCCGCCTAGCGGACCGAACCCGCCGGCGCGTCCGAGCGAAGGGGCAGTGCACTGTGCAGCCCCTAGGACAACCCACCCTCACTACCCTCTGGAAGCTGCCCGACCTCGACAGGCGGGCAGTTTCCTGCATTTCTCGGAGGCACACCATGATCCGCCAGGAAACTGCCTGGGTTCTCTTTGCTGCTGGTCTGATCTTCCTCGCATCGCTGGTCCTCGGGGTATGGAAATGGCAGCAGTCGATATCGTCCGCAGACGGAACAGCCCATCGCTACGTTAACGTCGCACATAACGCCGGACTGATGTACAGCTTCGCGGTAGCGGCCATCGTGGCACCGCTCGTCCAGTTCTCCGGCTGGCCATCCGCAGTGAACATCACCGCCGCAGCAGCAATTATCGGAATGTTCATCGTGACGATCTCGAACTATGTGCGGCTTGCAATCGAGGGCCGGACGGACAACCAGATGCGAGACCGGAGACCCAGTCTGCGCGGTGTACGCGAGGCCCTGATCATCGGTGAGATCGGCGGCACCGCAGTCCTGTTGACTGGCTTCGCCTATGCCGAGTTGTAGGCGAACGGAGCGATAGCACGAGGCCAGCCAAGGTAAAAACACAAAGCACCTGGATCAGGACGGTCGCATCACCGGTTGAACCCAGGGATCGTGCCCGGCCAGCCCCCGCTCGCGGCCACAGGGCGTGAAGAGCCTCCCCGGCGCGGGGCACAGTGGGCCCCACTCCGCATTCACGTAACCGTGCCGTCAGGCCGTGCCCGTCTTCCGCAGCTGGGTCGCGAGGGTGAGGTAGCGCGCCCGCCGGGGCACCGGGACCATGCCCCGGACTCGGATATACCACATCTCGGCAAGGCGACGGGATGGGCGCCCGGCCGGTTCGAGGGCACTGCCCACGACGCAGATTCCGACGACGGAGGAGACGAGGGCGTCGGCGACGGAGCCGACGTCGATGTCGGGGTGCACGTCGGACTGCCGCACCGCGTTCAGCAGACGGGCCGTGGCGACCTCCCGCCACTCGGTGAACGGATGCGGCAACAGAGGTTGGACCATCCCCGCGGTGGCCAGCCTCATCCCGGCCCGTAGCACCGGCCCCTCCTCGTAGACCCGGGACATGGCGAACGTGAGGCGCATCAGCCCCTCCAGCGAGGAGTAGCCTCGCCCGTCCAGGTCCTTCGCCAGCCGACGGAAGGTGCAGGACTGCATCTCCAGGATGGCGTGCGCGAGGTCTTCCTTCGCTGCGAAGTGGAAGTACAGGGACCCCTTGGTGACCCCAGCGTGGGCGACAATCTCGCTCAGGCTGGTCGACTCGTAGCCGTACCGGTCGAACAGGTCTGCCGCCGCACCGACGATCGTCGCACGGGTCTGCTCGGCGCGCAGCTGCCTCGCCATCGGCTGGACTCCCCCGGACTGAAACTCAAACAGACCGTGTGCCTGCTCTTCCCCCCTTCGCATACAATAACTCACGGACTCGTTGGGCCCTGGGTGGGCCCACAGCCCACTGGCGGTTCTCGGAGTGGTCGCGAACTCGGGTGCGGGCCAAGCTCCACTGTGGAGTACTCAACGCACGCTGGCATGCCGGGGCGAGGAGCCCGGAGAGCAGGTCGCACACGGCGGGGCCGCCACCGGGCTCGGAGCACGGCCAGGGTCTGCGCCACACGATCACGTGGCGGACGGGCGCGTACGTGGGCTGCTCGGCCCGGCGGCCCGTAGGAACACTGCCAGCTGACCGAACCCCACGCCCGCCGGCCCGCAACACGTGGAGCGGCATGGGAGCCCGAATGTCCTCATCGGCTACCGCCGCCTGGCCAGCCTTCTCAGGGCCTGAGGCGGTTCTGCTGTACGTCGAAGCAGATCACGCCCATGGACTCCGCGACGGCCGCCGCGTAGGCCGACGCCTCCTCGGCCATGCTCCACCGTATGGGGAAGGCCTCGTCGATCAGCAGCCCGGTTGACCAAGGCGAGGTGTCCTCCTCGTCCTCGGTGAGGTCGCACCACCGCTCAAGCAACGCGGCCACGTAAGCCGCGATGCGCTCAGTCGGAGGCTCTTCCGCCTCGCTGTCGATGCAGTGTTCGTACAGGTCGTCGAACACCCGGCCGACGATCTTGTCATCCGCAGGCCTCTCGCCTTCCCAGACAACTAGGTCGTAGCTCATGCCAGGAGGCTCTCACGCCGCTTCGACAGCCATAAGAAGCGACGTCTAAGTCCTGGCTTCAACGTGGACGGTGGACTGTTCGTGGCTCGAGGATCCGTTCCTGCCCGCCCACGACGAAGCTCATGCGAAAATCTCCTGCTGCAGCGGCGCGAGGGGGCCCGGCGTCTACCTCTGGGCAGCGGTGCGGCTGCCTGCCGACCGTCGCCGAGTTCGCCTACCGGGACGAGCCCCCACCGGCTGCCGTGGTCTCTGGCCCGGCGCAGCATCAGCGGGCCGACGAGATCGCCTACTACCTCGACTCGCGCCCTTCAGGTCACTGTCCAGGAGCTGGTGCGGGTCGCAGGAAGCGCGCTGGGCGATCGCAGGGTGCTTCCAGGCAGCGAAGACCAGTACGAGAGGTCCACCGCTACAGGACTGGAATCAGCACGTCACGCTGTCCATGCTCGCTCACGCTTTCCGGGCCACCACGGCACACCAACCCCGGGAACGGGCGGAACGCGTGGGACATCCGGGGCGCACGGACTAACAGTTGCGGAGGCGAGACGACTCCTGACAGCTTGTCGTGCCCGGCCCCCGCACCTGAGCGGATAGCGCGGACGACACCACGCGCCGAGTTGGTCGAGCTGGTCGCCGACGCCAAGCACTCGCCCGTCGGGGTCACTTCCTGCAAGGCTGTCGCCCGGTCGAGGGGACGGTCTCCACGAGACCGCCCCCGCCCGATCGAAGTCCCTCTTACACCCCGTCTCCCGGCGAAGTGCCAGGTCAGACAGCTAGTCCCTGCTGGAGTGCGATTGCAGGTGCCGCTTCAAGTGGCTCGTATGGGCGGCGGGCTTACTGGCCGCTCCGCACCTGGCGTGAAGATCATCGTCATGGTGATGAACCGACTGGAGCTCAGCGGTGACGAGGTCGCCAGACTCACCCAGCCGATGCCGTGCTCGGGATGGTTGAAGGGACGACACGTGCCGTCTGGGTGGACGAATACCGGCCCGAAGTCCCGGTAGTAGGGTCCAGTGACAGGATCTGCGACGACGCGCCGAACTATGTCAGCGATCCGGTCGTCATCCGGATAGGCGGCACGCCCGGCCCACAACTGGGGGACGATGAACGGGGCCCAAGCGCTGTCCCAGTCGGGAAGCAGCCGCCGCGCTGCAGGATCGAGCAGCATGTACTCCATCGTGTTCGCCGGGTGCTCCTGCCCGGGAAAGAGCCGCGGGAAGTGGGAGTTGAACGCCACGACGTCCCACCGGTGATTCGTGATGTAGACGGCGTGCGGCACACTGTCGATGACCTGCTGCCACGTGCCGTCGAGCTCGTCGTTCTGCTCCGGGTAGATGGGCTTTGGGGGGTCGTGGTGCCATGTCATGCGCCACAGCCACACCCATTCGTGCGGGTTTAGCTTGAACAGCTCGCCAACGCTCCGCAGGACGTACTCGGGGGCGTTGTTGTAACGACCGTTCTCAAGCCGCTCGTAGGTTCCGCGGCCGAAACCGAGGATGTCGTCAACCTGAGTCTGGGAGAGACCCCCGCCAGCAGGACGGCGCCCCTGGGGTACAAGGCGGGTGAATCCGTAGTCAGCAGGGTTCAGCATGGCTCGGCGGCGTTGCAACACCGTTCGAAGCGCCCCCTTCAAGGCATTTTGTTTCAACTTGCCCCCTCTCCGTCTTGACATGGACGCGGTCCATCATGACTCACCGCCCGACATCATGGAGACCGGCAGGCCAGTACGTCGTGCAACAGGCGCGTTGGCGGCGCCTGCTCAGTGGCGCTCATGAGGCCCTGTGACGCGAGGAGCCTAAACGGAGTGCGACTCGCCGCTGGGCCCCAGGCCGCAAGAGCAAGGAGGTCCACCGGTTTGTGCGGTGCCTTACACGGGCGTGCACAGCAGGCGATGAGAGGTCGAGCTTCTGGTGCTGAGGAACGCATCTCACACAGCGATCACCAGCGACCGAAGGAGCACAGGCCTGTCGGCAGACGTGACCGCTAGACTCGTCGCCGGTCTAGGGCTGATGCGTGTGCGAAGCCCAAGCAGGTAGCCGGCTCCTGGCCACGCTCATGCACCTCCGGCATACCACCACGCAACACATGCTCGCCTGCTGGTTCGGTGTCGTCTCCTCCACCATCACCCGGGCGTTGGGAGGCGCGGCCCTTGCTCGCTGTGCGAGGTCCGCCGTCACGCCGGGTGGCAGGCCGAAGGCATCGACCGCTTCGGCGCCGACAGGAAGATCGGGACCATCGACGACACCGCGCTTCGGGTCCGCCGGTCGGCCGCCGGGGACGAGCTGTCGCTCGGCGGCTACGGGGCCGTCGCGATGAATGCCGCACTCGCGGCGGCGATGACCGCGTCTGGTTCCAGGCCCGCCAACAGCCATCGGGGCAAGAAATCAGCCTTCGTACGAAGCGCGCCGCTATAGTGGGCGTCGGGTGCGGCGCTGGTCTGCGCCGCGCCGCACCCTGCCACAGCCGCAAGACGCGCGCGACGTTCTCTCGGTCACCCGCTCGCTGCGTGCCAGAGCTTCCGACCGCGCGATCCTGGCCTACCCCAGCGCGGACACACAGCAGCGTGTGGCCGACGAAGCCACTCCCCGACGAAGCCGGCCCCGGGATCTTCCACGACCCGTGTGGTTCCTGGCCTCCCCTGCGGAGACCCGTGAGGTCGGCGATGGACTGGGCTGCCAAGAGCGCATGAGGAAGTGGCACTCCTGTGCCGCTCCAATCATCCACCATGACACGATCATGGGAGCCGTTCCCCTGCTGAAGCCCTGCACCGTCATGCCCCAGGCGCCGGCATCGGTGATACCCCGACCATCCGGGCTGACAGCGCCCTCGGCGGGTGGACCACCGAACCTGATCCCCGGGGCCCCTCCGCCCCGGCCCCTTGTGTAGGGTGGCAT
>NZ_JAVRFH010000112.1:0-8974 GCF_031845825.1 Streptomyces lancefieldiae
TCGTCCCTGGATACAGTCGCAGCGTCGGCGGCTCGATCGTCGTCCAGGGCGCCACGTCCCCGACGGGCTCGAACCGGTACTCGTCCACCACGTCACCGGTGTTGCGCACCCTCAGGCGCACACGCGTACTACTGCCGGGGTCCACCGTCGCGGACGGGGCTCCAGCGAAGTCCACAGGGTCACACGGCGAACACAGGAAGACCCCCGGGCCCTGTCCCAGGCCCCGGGGCAGAGTCGGCTGCCCGAAAGGGCATGCCCGGCGGGCGGCGCGGCCGGTTACAGCGGGGACTGGCCCCGGGCCATGCGCTCGCCGGCCTGCGCGGCCTCGATCTCTTCGGAGTGGTCCGGGCTGGAGACGGACTCCCCGAACCCGTTGTTGGTGCCCGCCACCTTGCCCCGGGACTGCTGGAAGACGTGGTGGGCCTCGTGGAAGAGCGTCGCGTCGTCCAGGGACCGCTGGGCGACGATGTGGGAGCCGGTGGTGTAGGCGATCGCCTGCAGGTCCACGGCCGACCGCTGCGCCACCGGGTTGTCGTGCAGGGTGACGTGCCCGAAGCTCATTCCGTAGGCCTGCTCGGCGGGTTCGCGGATGCGGGCCGGAAGCGGCTTGCCGGGCGTGCTGATCGCATCGTTCACCGACACCCGCGGCTCCTCGAAGAAGCCGCTGTCCGCCGACACCCGCCGCTGCACGTCGGCGTTCTCGGCCGCCTCCTGGGCGTGGCCGCACCCGGGGCCGTGCTCGTGCCGGGCCCGCTGGACGGCCCGGGACACCGCCGCGTTACCGGCCTGGTTCTGGAGTGCGAGCATCCGGCCGGCCGTGGTGCCCGGCACGGCGGACCGACGGGCCGGGCTCTGCTTACCGGACTGCTGGGCAGCCTGTGTTTCGTGTGCGTGCACAACGCTCCCTCGGCAGGTGCTGGGTCGGCACGTGGTGATGGCGCTCCTGGCAGGTCTACCCGGACCGGCCGCCCGGCGCAACGGCCGCGGGGGCAGGCCGGAGGGCAAGTCCCGCCGGTGAAGACACCGCTGAGCCGCTCGCCCTCGAGCATCCCGGCCTCTCAGGCCGAGGAGAGCTGATTGGCTATCTCCTTCTCCCAGGCGGCCTGCTTCGCGGGGTCGTTGAGCGATGCCTCCCAGTCCTTGGGCGACTGCCCGTGACGGTCCGGGCCCGCCTTGAGGACCATGAGCAGCGCACGTGCCGACGCGCGGATGTCGGCGGGTACGTCCTTGCCCACCCGGACGTCCGGACCGGCCGCCAGTGCGTAGAGTTCCTGCGCCATGAACTGGCGCTGACCCTGCGGGACGGACTTCGTCACCTTGAAGAAATCCGCCACGGCATCGCGCCGTCGGGCACCTTGCGCCTCGGGCGCCCCGGGCCTGTCCGTCTCGGACTCCCCCTCGCCCAACGTGGGCCGGGCCCACCGGTCGGGATGCCGCGCCGCGACATACCGGTTGGAGCCCGCCCGGGCCCCCTTGTAGAGGGCGTTGCCGAGCAGGAAGGCCGCCGCCACGCCGGCCACGGCGGGGCCCGCCGGACCGCTGACCGCTCCGGCGGCGGCCGCGATCGCCAGGCTGCTTCCGGCGGTGCGCACCGAGTTGCCCCCCAGGCTGGTGACGCGCTTGGCCAGTTTGGTGTGCTGCTTGTGCCGTGCGTACCGGCCGATGCCGGCCAGGTGCGCCTCCAGTTGCCCGGTGAGGTCGGCGACTTCCTTCTCGAAGCGCGCGATGTCCTCCTCCCTCGCGACGTTGAGATCGAGCAGTCGGCGCGGAGGCAGGGCCCTGACCCGGTCCAGCCCCTGCTGCGCCTTCCCCAGATGGTCGAGTACGTCCTGGAGTTTCCCCGCGTCCTTCTGTGCGTCGTCGGGGGCTTCCTGGACCATCTTCTTGAGGTCGCGGTCCTTGTCGTAGGTCTTCCAGATGACGACGGCATCCCGGGCGGCTATCAGCACGGAATAGAACACACCGGCTCCGCCGGCCACCTCCCCGAGAGCGGGCACCCCGCCCAGTTGGCCGGCGTTCCTCACCGCGGCGTTGGCCATTCCCGCGGCGTCGCCGGTGACCATGCCGGCGTTCTGTGCCGCGGCGAGGGGCTTCCCCTTCGCGTCCTTCCTGGGCTTGTGGGATTCCGGCCCCGTGGCCTTACGGCCCTTGAACGCGGCTTTCAGGGCGCGCAGGTCGTTGAACAGGCCCAAGGAGTCGGTCACGATGTTGATCCCGGTGCCGACCTGTCCCTGGATGGCGGTGGCCGCCACCTGATCGGTGTCCGAGGTGGCCTGCCCGTGCAGCCGGACTCCGCCCTCCGTGGGCGCGTTGAGGCGGGTGGCCATCGTGTCGGGCACGTCGATGACCTTCTTGGACTTGTCCGCCTTGGAGGTGCCGAAGAGCTTTTCGATCTTCGCGTTGACCTGCTTGAGCTTCTCCCCGGCACCGAAGAGGTTCCGCATCGCTCTTCGCTGCTTCTGCTCCTCCGCGGTCACCTCCGCGGTCTCCTCCGCCGGCGGCCGACGCCGCTCCGCCGCGTCCGCCGCCAGCTCCGCGCGCCGGCGCCGCTCGTCCACCGCGGCCTCTTCCGGCCGCCGCGCCTCCTCCTCGGCCGCCTCCGGCCGGCGTCGCCGCTCCGCCGCGGCCGCCGCCAGCTCCGCCCGCCGACGCCGCTCGTCCCCCGCCCTCACGTCCTCCCGGTCAGGAGCACTGGTCGCCCGCTGTATCGCCGCGGTGACGGCTCTGTTCCCTGCCCTGGCCTGCAAGGAGGCCAGGGGGGACTGCGGCCCCCGAGGGCGGTGCCGGGCCGGAGCGGCAGCATCCGTGCGACGGGTCTGCGTGTCGTGCAAGCGGTCCGGCACGGACAACTCCTTCTGACCAGATGGAGGACGAAACGGGCGACCTCGGAAGTGAACGCAGCACGAACGGAGGAACACGATGATGTTGCGCGGAACCTACCCGTGCCGATGGAGCCGCATGTTTCCTACGTGTTCAGTCCTCGTGACCACCCCTCGCGACGCCGCACCCCGAAGCGGCGGGACGGCGTACCCCGTACCGGGGCGTGACCACGAGATGACATCCTGGCGAACTGACACTCAACACAAGATGTTGAAGCAGAAACGGCAGCCATCCACCAGGGAAAGACGGGGAGTCTGCCCCAACGGGCACGACCAGGGGCAACGAACATGCCCCCGGTCCGGCACCCCGGGACGTTTCGGCGGCGCCAACGCGCGCGCGAGGCTGAGGGGCGTCCTGTCTCGTACCCCGAGGAGAGCAGAGCATGCCGTCCTACCTGTCGCCCGGCGTCTACGTCGAGGAGGTGGCCAGCGGCTCGCGCCCGATCGAGGGAGTGGGCACCTCGGTGGCGGCCTTCGTCGGTCTCGCCCCGACCGGCCCGCTGAACGAGCCCACGCTGGTGACCAACTGGACGCAGTACGTCGCGGCCTTCGGTGACTTCACCGGTGGGTACTACCTCGCACACTCCGTCTACGGGTTCTTCAACAACGGCGGATCCGCCGCCTACGTCGTCCGCGTCGGCGGCTCGGCCGAGGACGCCGCCGTCGGCGACGGCACGGACGGCACCGCCGCTCCCGCCGCCGTGACCGGGAGCGCCGCCAAGGCCGCGCTGCCCGCCGCCGAACCCAAGCAGCTCGGCACGTTCGCCGTGACGGCCACCGCCGCCGGCCAGCACGGCCCGCTGACCGTCGAGGTCGCGGACCCCGAGGGCGAGGGCCCCGCCGAGCGCTTCAAGCTGATCGTCAAGGACGGCGACAAGCCGGTCGAGACCTTCGACGTGAGCGCCAAGAAGGGCAACCGCTCCTACGTCGTCACCCAGGTCAAGGAGCGCTCCAAGCTCATCACCGTGACCGAGGCCGCGCCGTCCGCGCAGCTCGTCCGTCCGGAGAACCAGAGCCTGACGCTGCCCGCGCCGCCGTCCGCCGCGTCCGCCGCGCCCGCCGTTCCGGCCGGTCAGGGCGAGAGCGCGCACCCCGGCCCGGCCGAGTACCTCGGTGACTCCGCCGACCGCACCGGCTTCGGCGGCCTGGAGGCGATCGACGAGATCTCCATGGTCGCGGTGCCCGACCTGATGGCCGCCTACCAGCGCGGCGCGATCGACCTGGAGGCCGTCAAGGCCGTCCAGCTCGGTCTCATCGCCCACTGCGAGCTGATGGGCGACCGCGTCGCCATCATCGACCCGCCGCCCAACCAGAACGCCCGGCAGATCCGGGTCTGGCGCCAGGAGACGGCCGGCTACGACTCCAAGTACGCGGCCCTGTACTACCCCTGGATCAAGTCCTTCGACCCGGCCACCGGCCAGTCCCGCCTGGTCCCGCCGAGCGGCCACGTCGCCGGCATCTGGGCCCGCAACGACTTCGAGCGCGGCGTGCACAAGGCCCCCGCCAACGAGGTCGTCCGCGGCGCCGTCGACCTCGAACTGCAGATCACCCGCGGCGAGCAGGACCTGCTCAACCCGATCGGCGTCAACTGCATCCGCTCCTTCCCCGGCCGCGGCATCCGCGTCTGGGGCGCCCGCACCCTCTCCTCCGACCCGGCGTGGCGCTACCTGAACATCCGCCGGTACTTCAACTACCTGGAGGAGTCGATCCTGATCGGCACCCAGTGGGTGGTGTTCGAGCCGAACGACCACAACCTCTGGGCCCGCATCCGGCGCAACGTCTCCGCGTTCCTGGTCAACGAGTGGCGCAGCGGCGCCCTGTTCGGCCAGAGCCCGGCAGAGGCCTACTACGTCAAGTGCGACGAGGAGACCAACCCGCCGGAGTCGGTCGACCTCGGCCGTGTCGTGTGCGAGATCGGCATCGCGCCGGTCAAGCCCGCCGAGTTCGTGATCTTCCGGCTCGCCCAGTTCTCCAGCGGCAGCGGGGAGCTGGAGGAGTAGCTCACGCGTTCTCCGCCTCTTTGATCAGCCTCCCCCCTCAGTTCCCTAGAAGGACAGCGAACACATGGCTCTGATGCAGGGTGACTCCCTCACCGGAAACAATTTCGGGCTCCAGATCGACGGGGTGATGGTCGAGTACCTCGCCGAGGTCAACGGCCTCACCATCGAACAGGACGTCATCAAGCACGTACAGAACAACAGCGCGACCGGCAAGCTCGAGACCGCCGTGATGCCCGGCAACAAGAAGGACGGTCAGTGCACCGTCGTGCGGGGCATGACCCAGTCCGCGTCGTTCACCCAGTGGATCAACGACTCCATCAACGGCCGGATGGCCTCGGCGCGGAAGAACGCCTCCATCATCCTGATGGACGCCGAGGACACCCCGGTGAAGCGGTACAACATGCGCAACGCCTGGTGCAGCAAGATCGACGCCAGCTCGCTGAAGGCGGGCGACACCGCCGCGCTGACCGAGACGGTCACCATCGTGTTCGAAGAAATGGAAGTCGAGTAATGCGACGCGCGGCCGGCCGGGCGCCCACCGCGGCGCCCCAGGCCCCCCAGACTGCGGCGGCGGGAGCGGACTTCCCCCGTTCTGCTCCCGCCGCCGCGCCGACGGAGGCGCCGGCCGGTCCTCCGGCCGACCCGGTACCGCGCCAGCAACTGCGCACCGAGTTCCCCTTCGAGCTGCCGCGCGGGTACGTCGACGAGTCGGGCACGGTGCACCGGGACGGTGTGATGCGCCTGTCGACGGCACGGGACGAGCTGATCCCGCTGCGCGACGTGCGGGTGCAGGAGAACCCGGCGTACCTGTCGGTGGTGCTGCTCGGCCGGGTCATCACCCGGCTGGGCACGCTGTCGTCGGTGCACGACGGGATCGTGGAGAACATGTTCGCCTCCGATCTGGCGTTCCTCCAGGACTTCTACCGTCAGATCAACGCGGAGGGCCACACCCGTGCGGCCGTCGAGTGCCCGCACTGCTCGGAGCCCTTCGAGGTGGAACTCGGCGGGAGCCGCCTGGGGGAATCGTGACGTACGCGACCGACCGGCTGCACGAGGAGATCGCGTACGTCGCCTACCACTTCCACTGGAGCCTGGAGGCGATCCTGGACCTGGAGCACCAGGACCGCCGCCGGTACACGGACCAGATCGCGTCCCTCGTGACGCGTGGCACGGCGGAGGGCTGATCAGTGGGATTCCTGGACCGGCTGCGGGGCCGTCGGGACGGCATCGGCGGGGACGTCACGACGCCCCCGGCCGAGACCCCGGGTTCGGGCCCGGACACGGGCGCCGACACGGACGGGAGTACGACGCGTACGCCCGGCCCGGCGCCCGTGGCCGTCGCCGCCTGGACGGGCCTGCCGCCGATCCAGCGGGCGACGGGTACGGCCCGTACGGGGGTCGCGGACGCCGGGTTCGGCGGCCGGCTGCCGACGTGGCAGAACCCGTCGTTCACGGGGGCGCCGTCCCCCGCGGTGCTTGACCCGGCGTCCGGCGACAGCCTGCTGTCGGGCGCCTTCGACCCGTCGGACCGCCCGACGCGGTCCACACCGCTGTCGTCCCCGTCGGGCGCACCGCCGGTCCAGCGGATGCCGGTCGCGCCCCTGCGGGCGATACCGGCCGACCCCTCGACCCCGGCCGCTCCCACGGGGGCCGCGCCGGGGTCTCGGGGCGGCTCGTTCCGTTCGCCGGGAGCGCGGGGCGGTTCCTCCACCGCGCCCGGAGCACGGGCGGGTTCGTCCGCCACGCCGGGGACGCGGGGCGGTTCGTCCACCACGCCCACGTCGGCGTCCGCGCCGTCGGCCACACCCGTCCAGCGGTCGCGTTCCACCGGGTCGGGGTCGTCCGCCACGCCCGCGAGCACGCCGGCCCAGGCGGCCCGCGGCGTGCGGGTCACCCCGGTGCCGGCACCGGCCGCACCCCATCCGCGCCAGGCACTGACCAAGGCACCGTCCGGTTCGCCGGCCGTGCAGCGCCGGGCCCTGCCCGCGACCCGCCGGACCACCGACTCCCTCCCGGCGTCCTCCGGCACCACGCCCGCGTCGGCGGACGGCGACCGGGGGGACCCCGGCTCGGTCTCCGCCGGGGACGCCCCGCCGTCCCACCGGCCCGGCGGCGCCACGACAACCGCGCCCACGGCACCCACCGCCGCCACGGCGCCCGACGCTCCGGTGCAACGGGCCGTGCGCCCGCACCAGACCCCGCCGGCCGCCTCCGACACCCCGGCCGGCCCTCCCGTGCAGCGAGCGGTGTCCCGCCCCGGGACCACGCCGGCGCCGGACACCGGGTCCCGGCGCACCGCCCCCACCCCTTCCGGCGACGGAACGCCATCCGGCACACCGGTCCGGCGAGCCGCCGCACCGCCGGCCGGCCCCGCGCGGAGCGACACGTCGGGCAGCGGCACCGCGTCCGGCGCCCCGGTCCAGCGCGCCGCCTCACAGCCCGGCAACTCCAGCCCGGCACCGGCACCGGCACCGGCACCGGCACGTGACAGCGGTACGGCATCCGGTACGCCGGTCCAGCGCGCCGCGCGCCCGACCGGGGGCGGCGCGACGCCCGCACCGGGTGGCGGCACCGCGTCCGGCGCGCCCGCACAGCGAGCCGTGACGCCGACCGGCCCCGTACCGTCCGACCCCGTACCGGCCACGCGTCCCGCCCCCGCCCGTGGCGCGGAGACCGCCCCTTCCGGGGACCGCCGGAGCACCTCACCGGACGCCGCGACGCCCGGCCCCCCGGTGCAGCGAGCCGTGGCGCAGCCCAACCCGGCTTCCGGGTCCGGCACTTCCCGGCCCAGCGGCCGGACGACGCCCGCGTCCGCGTCCGGTCCCGGCACGACGCCCGGTACGCCGGTGCAGCGAGCTGCCGTGCGGCCGTCCAGCCCCGCGCCGGGCGAACCCCCGGTGCAGCGGGCGGCCGTGCGGCCCACGCCCACATCCGCCGACCCCCGCGCCACCACGCCCGCGCCCGCGCCCGCCAAGGCCAACCCCACCCCAGGCCGGGCGCCCGCCCCGACCGGCGGCGCCACGGCCGACCGCCCGGTGCAGCGGGCGGCGTCCCACCCCGCTGCCCCCTCCCCCAGCCCCGGCACGCCGACCACCGGCCGCGCCGGGGCACCGTCGCCGTCGTCTCCGTCGCCGTCGCCGTCTCCGTCTCCGTCTCCGTCGTCAGGACCCGCCCCGGCCGGACCCCCGGTCCAGCGAGCCGCGTCCCCGCACGACCGCCCCCTCACCGGCCGGCCGGCGTCCGCACCCGACGTCGGCGCGTCGGCCGCCGCCCCGGTCCAGCGAGCGGTCCCCCGGACCGACGGCCCCACCGCGGCCCCCGAACCGCGCGACGGCACCCCTCGCACCGGTACGGCACCGGGCAGCACCCCGCCCCCGCCGGTCCAGCGAGCCGTTGCCCGGACCACCCCGGTACCCAGCACCGACGGCAGCGAGGCAACGCCCGCCCCCTCACGGCCGGGCGACACCGGCGGCGTCACGGCAGCCCAGGGATCCTCGACACCTCCCCCGGCCGCGACCCAGCCCCCCGCGGTGACCGCCCGACCCGTCACCCCGACCGGTGCGCAGCCCCCTGTTCAGCGGCGGACGGCTCAGCCCGTTCGCGCGCAGGCACCTCAGCCCTCACCGACCTCACCGACCTCGCAGACCCCTGCGCCCCGCCGCGCCCACCACACACCTGCCCGGACGACGGCCCCCGGCACGCCGCAGGCGTCCCCGGTCCAGCGCGCCACGGCCGGACCGGCCGGCGTGCCGAGCACTCCCTCCACCGGCCCGACGCCCGCACCGCACCGCGACACCCCCGCCCTCCCCGGGACACCCGCACAACCGTCGGGACCGACCGCCACCGCCCCCACCACAGCCGCAGCCGCAGCCGCGGGCAGTCGTGCCGCCGGGGCGGCGGAGGCCCCCGCGCTCGAGCGAGGCCGGGAGTCGGGCGGGGCGGGCGCGACGGCACCCGTCCAGCGCCGGACCACGTCCCCCACCCCCGCCCGCCCGGTGCAGCGCAGCGCCACGGCACCGCGTCCGGGCCTCGGCGCCCCCACGTCGTCCAGGCCGGCCGACGCCGTACGCCCGACCGCGGTGCCCCCCGCCACCC
>NZ_JAVRFH010000113.1:0-8612 GCF_031845825.1 Streptomyces lancefieldiae
GGGCGGGCGGGCGGGCGGCGCGTCA
This sequence comes from Streptomyces lancefieldiae, assembly GCF_031845825.1. Classification (NCBI taxonomy): domain Bacteria; kingdom Bacillati; phylum Actinomycetota; class Actinomycetes; order Kitasatosporales; family Streptomycetaceae; genus Streptomyces; species Streptomyces lancefieldiae. Next base: position 26 of record NZ_JAVRFH010000113.1, read on the forward strand.
GCCCGCGAGCAGCTTCTTGACCGCGGCGGCGACCCGGCCGCCCTCGGCCTGCCCGGCCACCTTCGGGTTCACGATCTTCATGACGGCACCCATGGCCCGCGGCCCCTCGGCACCGGCCGCCCGCGCCTCCTCGACGGCCTGGGCGACGATCGCGTTCAGCTCGTCGTCGGACAGCTGCTTGGGCAGGTAGGCGGCGAGCACCTCGCCCTCCGCCTTCTCCCGCTCGGACTGCTCGGGGCGACCACCCTGGGCGAACGCGTCGGCGGCCTCGCGGCGCTTCTTCGCCTCGCGGGTGATCACCTTCTGCACCTCGTCGTCGGAGAGCTCACGCTTCTCCTTCCCCGCGACCTCCTCCTTGGTGATCGCGGCGAGTGTCAGCCGGAGCGTCGAGGAGCGGAGCTCGTCGCGCTCCTTGATCGCGGCGTTGAGGTCGTCGTGCAGCTTCGACTTGAGCGTGGTCATGACGCTGATTGTCGCAGGTGCGGAAGGCAGGGCGCCTGCTGATTTCCCTGCTGATTTTCCTCCTGCTTTTCCTCGGACATCGGCGGGCACCCGGTCCGGCGGCTCCCGGTCGGCGTCCGCCACCGCTTCTGACACGATGGACGCATGCGTGCGCGATACGGAGTGCCCCTGGGAATCACGGCGGTTGGCGCCGCCGGTCTGGTCTACGCGGCGGGGTTCGAGGCCCGCTCGTTCCGCCTGCGACGGGTGACGATCCCCGTCCTGCCCTCCGGCATGCGCCCCCTGCGCGTACTCCAGGTCTCCGACATCCACATGGTCGGCGGCCAGCGCAAGAAGCAGCGCTGGCTGCGCTCACTGGCCGGCCTGCGCCCCGACTTCGTGATCAACACGGGGGACAACCTGTCCGACCCGGACGGCGTCCCGGAGGTCCTGGACGCCCTGGGCCCCCTGATGGAGTTCCCGGGCGCCTACGTCTTCGGCTCCAACGACTACTACGGCCCCAAGCCCCGCAACCCCGCCCGGTACCTGCTCGAGAAGGTCCAGGGCCGCCACGGCCTGAACGGCAACCCGCCCGTCGTGGGGGCCGTCCACAACCCGTGGGAGGGCCTGCGCGACGGCTTCGACGCCGCGGGCTGGCAGAACCTCACGAACACGCGCGGCACGCTCAAGGTCGAGGGCGTGTCCGTCGAGCTGACGGGACTGGACGACCCGCACATCAAGCGGGACCGGTACGCGGAGGTGGCGGGCGGCCCGTCGGGCACGGCGGACTTCTCGATGGGCGTGGTCCACGCGCCGTACCTGCGCGTCCTCGACTCCTACACGGCCGACGACTACCCCCTGATCCTCGCCGGCCACACGCACGGCGGCCAGGTGTGCATCCCCTTCTACGGCGCCCTGGTCACCAACTGCGACCTGGACACGGACCGCGTGAAGGGCCTGTCCACCCACACGGCCGAGGGCCGTACGGCCTACCTCCACGTGTCGGCGGGCTGCGGTACGAGCAGGTACACGCCGGTACGTTTCGCCTGCCCGCCGGAGGCGACGCTGCTGACGCTGGTGGGACGGGAGCAGTAGCGGAGCCGACCCGCCGGCCGTGTGGGCGGGCCGTGTCACCTGGTGGGCCGTGTCACCCACACGGCCCACCCGCATAGCCCGGTATGTCCGGTCTGTCTAGCGTGAGGCCATGACAGCCCCGATACCCCGGGACCTCCCGGACCTCCCCGCGGTCCCGAGCCGGCCCCGCCTGCTGCCCTCCCCCGTCCCGGCGACGGCCGTCGTCCCTCCCGCACGCCGCCCCCTGGCCGCCGCCTTCCGCCTCCTCACGGCACTGCTGGCACTGACGGGCGTGACGATCCAACTGCTCCTGGGCGACCCGGCCGCCAGGCCCCTGAGCCACTTCACGGTCCAGAGCGGCGTCCTGCTGGCGCTGGTCCTGCTCGCCTCGGCCCGACGCGCCTGGTCCGCCGGGCGCCCCCTGACGGGCGCCCTGACGGGCGCGGCACTGCTCTACGCCGCCGTCGCCGGCCTCGTCCACCACCTGCTCCTGGCCAACACGGCGAGCCCGTTCGCCGCCCCGGACGGCACCGGCACGGGCACGGGCTGGCACGCGGTCGCGAGCCACATCCTGCACACGGCGGTCCCCCTCGCCGCGACCCTGGACTGGCTCCTCCTCACCACCCCCGGCCGCCTCCACCTGCGCCAGGCCACGGCGTGGCTCCTGTATCCCCTGGCCTACCTGGCCTACTCCCTGGCCCGCGGCGAGCTCCTCCTCCCCGGCTCCGAGGACCGCTACCTCTATCCCTTCCTGGACGTCGACGAGCACGGCTACAAGGGCGTCCTCGGCAACGCCCTCCTCGTCGGCCTCGCCGTCTACGCCCTGGCCGTCCTCGTCGTGGCCCTGGACCACATCCGCCCGAACCCGCTCCGCCGCCGCTGGTAAACCGGATTTCGTCTCCGGCCACCGGTGGGCTAAAGTAAACGACGTCGCCGCGACGAGCAGCGACAATCGGGGTGTGGCGCAGCTTGGTAGCGCGCTTCGTTCGGGACGAAGAGGTCGTGGGTTCAAATCCCGCCACCCCGACAGTGGAACACCAGGTCAGGCCCGGTGCTGAGAGATCAGCACCGGGCCTGATTTGCTTTGGCGTCCCGTTTGGGGAGCCGTTCGGGAGCCGACGTGGGGATCCGGCTCCCGGACGGCTCCCACGAGCGCTGTCACGAAGGACTCGTGCCCGACGGGGGTCGAGCGTCCAGTCGGCGGGGGCTCCCACCCTGCTTCAGACAGCATCACCCTCCGGTTGTCAGTGGCGGTCCTTACCCTGAGACGTGCTCGGTCGCACGTCCCCAGGAGCACCCGTGGACCACCTTCACAAAGATCTCGGCAACCTCAAGAGAGGTTCCACAGTCATCGTCACCTTGCGCAACCAAGCCAACGTCCAGGTGATGACGCGCAGCGAATACAACAAGTACAAGTCAGGGAGGACGTATCGATACCTCGGCGGTCGTGTCACTCGCTCTCCTCACCGGATCACCATCCCCAGCAACGGACACTGGGTCGTAGCCATCGACCTGGGCGGCTATTCCGGTCGTATCGCCGCCTCTGTCCAGGTCCAGCCACCTCCGCGGGGTTTCCTACCCCCGGCTCAGCAAGCACAGGGCAGCCCGGCCCGCTCCGTCGCAGTCCATGAGCCGGAGGAACCTGCCGGGGACGTGCTCGGGGGCCAGACGTGGGACGTCTTCATCTCCCACGCGTCCGAGGACAAAGGCGCTGTTGCCCGCCCCCTTCGGGACGCACTTACCAAGCTGGGTGTGACTGTCTGGCTCGACGAAGCCCAAATGCGGATCGGCCACAGCCTCCGCCGCAAGATCGATGAAGGGATCAGGGCAAGCCGATTCGGCATCGTCGTGCTCTCGGAACCGTTCTTCGCCAAAGGCTGGACCAACCACGAACTCGACGGACTCGTCACCCGCAACGTGGCTGGCGAGCAGTCGCTCCTGCCGATCTGGCACAACCTGAGTGTTGATGATGTCCGGCGCTACAGTCCCTCCCTCGCAGACAAGATGGCGATGAGCACCAGCGACTACTCCATCGAGGAGATCGCACAGCAGATCGCTGACGTGGTGCAAGAGGAAGGCGTCGCTTAACCCCAGCGCGCCGGCTCCCAGCGAGTGGTGCTGACTCCTCAAGGACATCGGCACACGAGTGTGCCGGAGGGATCACTCCGCAGAGCTTGTGTCGGGGCCCTCTCTGTGAGCCTTGGGCGAGACGTCCATCTTCGGCGGGTTAGCCCGAGAGGGCACGACAGGAGAACCACCTTTCATGACCAGCGCCGAGTCCGGCGGATCCGACCCGGTCACGTCGGACAGCCCCGAGCTCGCCTTCACGGCCCGCGCGCTCAAGGACCGGGGCCTGATCACGATGTCCAGGAAGAACGGGGGGTGGCAGGCGGAGATCACCGACGTGGGACGCTTCTACCTGGAACACGAGTCATCCCGGCCGCCCCGAGCCAGCCCCAGCTAAACCTCGTTCGGCGGCGCCTGGAGCGAGGGTGTCAGTGGTCCCTCGCCCTCAGCAGGACGCCGCTCCTTCGCCCGAGACGAAGCCGGCCTGCGTGCCGTGAAAGTCCCACGCCCGTCACCAGCGAAATCGTCGGCACCCGCGCGGTGCAGTCTCCTCCGTGTCCAGGGGTGCCATAGCTCGATCCGCGCCCACTGCGCGTCACTCACCGGCATACCCAGACGAACGATCTGAGGCTCTAAAGAAACTTGCTAGCCGCCGCCATCCTGTTGCTTTCCTCTCTCTCTGAACTCCGGCCTCCCAGTGCTTCCATGATTGACCTACCATCTGACGGATCGACACGTGCAGGGGGCGCAGGGGGGATGCATGCGACCAAAGCGGCTGAACGTCAAGATCACCGTTCCGTTCCTGGGGGAGATCGGCGGTGAGTGGGAGCCCGACGACGCCGAGCAGAGGGCTGCCTGGGAGCTCTACGTGGAGCTGGTGACGCGGGTTTCCGTCGCTCCGCTGCGTGAGGACGAAGGTTCGGCGCGTGAGGCGTTGACCTCCATGTACGTCCTCTTCGCGACGGTCCGCGACATCCTCAAACGGTATGGCCCCGACGTCGCGCCGCCCGGGGCGCGTAACGAGGTGTCGTTCGGAATCCTCGCCGTCACCGTGCTCAACATGGCGGTGCGGCCCGTCCTCAGCAAGTGGCATCCGCGGCTCACGGCTTGGGAGAGCTCCGCGCCGGCCAGCCGTTCCGCCATCGAGCATGAGAACACCTGGCAGGAGATCGGTGCTCTCCGAGCCGATCTCGACTCGCTGCGTCTGGTTCTCCTGGAACTGGCCCAGGTGCTGGGTAACGTAGCAGGGGCCGCAGATCTGATCGGGACCTCGGACATCGCCCCCGCCCAGGCTCCGCAAGCGTCCGTCTCGTCCCAGCCGCCCGCCCCGAGAGGACCGGCCGTTCCGTGATCAAGGCGTTCTTCTCCTACTCGACCCAGGACGCCGCCTTCGTACGAGAAGTAGCGTCCGAGGTCGGCCGGGCCTTTGCCACGATCGACTACCGCTCGTTCCACGCCGGTGGCGATATCCTCGACTCCATCGACGAAGCCCTCAAGGAGTCAGCGGCTTTCGTCTTCTTCCTCAGCAAGGCTGCCCTGGCCTCCCCCTGGGTGGGACACGAGATCCGTGAGGCACGCTTCCAGGCAGCGATGGGGCGGATCAAGAACGTCCTGGTGGTCCGTCTGGACCGGGACATCGCGCCTGGGGATCTGCCGGAGTGGTTGAACCGCACCAAGCACATCACGACGATCGCGGCGAAGCCTGCCGCACGCAGGATCAGAACCCTCATCGACGATCTGGTGCGCCAGGGCCAGAGCCCCCGCTTCGTCGGCCGGGCCGCCGAGATCGCGGCACTTCAGGACGTGTACTCCGCGCCGGAACCGGGAGCAGAGAGCCAGGTCGCCTGCGTGACAGGGCTTCCCCGCATAGGCCGACGCGCCACGTTGACCAAGATGGTCCGCGAGTCGCTGGACCTGGAGACCCTCCTGGTCATCGACGTGGAACCCGGCGACACCGTGCAGGCCCTCGCCGCGAAGCTCTCCGCGCTAGTCGATCCTTCGGAGACCTCCGAAGGGTCTCTGCAGATGACCAGAGAGATCACCGCGCTCAACGACGCGCAGGCCCTTGCGCATGCGCTGGCCAAGTTCCAGGAGATCTGCCAGTACCACCAGATGCCCGTGCTCCATGACGCGGGTGGGCTCCTGGACAACGACGGCGACATCGCGCCGTACATCCTCGACCTGATCGAGTCGCTGAGCCAGTACCCGGACATCGTCACCGCGTTGCTCACGAACAGGCGGCCCTCGCCGGATCACTTCATCGCGCGAGGAATGCGTCAGCTCGGCGTGGTCCATCTCCGGCCCCTGGAAGATGCGGACATCAGCCGTCTCGTCGGACTCACGGCGAAGGCCCGTCAGATCACCTTGGCACCCGCGACCGTCAGGGAGATCACCGCAGCGGTCCGCGGCTATCCGCCCTCGGTCACGTTCGCGCTCGAACTGATCACGGCCTACGGTCCCGACCTCGGGATCCGCGGCCGGATGCTCTCGGATTTCAGCGCGTCGCCGCTCACCAGCTATCTCAAACAGAACAAGTTCAGCAACCTGGAGCAGAAGATCCTCCGCGTCATGGCTGCGAACAGCCCACTGCCGCTGTCTGTCCTGCAGGAGGCGACCAGTACCTCGGACGACGATATCGAGAAGGCCCTAGTCCATCTCATCGACGTCTCTCTGATTGTCCCGACCCCCGGCGGCTGGTACGAGGTGTCCGGGCCCGCCGTGGACGCGATCCGCCGTGAGTTTGGCGCCTGCACCAAGGCCGAGTACCGGGCGGTCGCAAGCAGGCTCGATGAGTTCCTGGCCCGGTCTGAGGACGGAACCGACTACTTGGCCCTGCAACGCACCCTGTTCCGCGCCATGGACAAGGCCGGGCAACAGTCCACTCCCCGGGCGTATGCCCTGCTTACCGACCGAGTAAAGCTGGCCGAGCAGTACTACCACGAGCAGGAGTACCATCGCGCCGTCGACATGGCGACCGACGCGCTCGATGCCGATCCCGGCATCCACCAGGCTAGGACGACGCTCATTCGCGCCCATGTGAAGCTCGGCGAGTTCACGGAGGCGGGTGACCACATCGCAGAGCTCAAGAAACGTGGTCAGGTGCGCGACGCGTTCTTCCTCACAGGATTTCTGGAGAGGCACAGGGGCGAGTACCGAGAGGCTCTGCGGCACTATCAGAAGGCGCTCGACAGCGGGCGCGGTGGCATGGCGATCCACCGCGAGATGGCCGACTGCTGTCTTCGTCTGGGTGATCTGCCCCGCGCCAACGAGCACATTTCCCGAGCGGAGGAGAAGCAACCCGATAACCGTTATGTCGTGGACCTGAAGATACAGATCGCCTGCAAGTTGAGTGACCGGGACACGGCACTCTCGCTACTCGTGCGTCTGGCGGCCATCGATCGCCCGGAGATGGTCAGCCACCGCACGTCACGCGTAGAGTATCTCTTCGGTAACACCGAGACAGCCTACGAATTCGCCCAGAAGGCAGTGGAGAAGTCCGACAACGTCCGTTTTGAGGTGCTAGCCAACTACGTGCTCTGTGCGCTGCGCACCTCCCACGTCGATGAGGCAAGCACGGCCTTGGACCAACTCGACCGCAAGTTCGGCAGGCAGCGCCGTGACATTCGAACCGGCCTCAGGGCCCGGCTGAGCATTGCCGAACAGGACTACCAGACCGCGTACGCATACACGGAGCAGTTCGTCAGCCCCGAGCGTCCCGTCCACCTCCTGATCCGACGGGACGCCCTGCGAGGAATTCTCGACCGGAACGCGCTCGCCCCGCAGCGGCGTGCCGATCTCAAGGCGGAGCTGAAGCGCTGCGAGGACCGGCTCGCCGGCCGCGAGGAGGACTTCGACCTGGACGCGCTGGGCAACCTGGGCTGACGGGTTTATAGACTCCGTTCCAGGGCCAGCATCATCACCAGGACCGCGCTGGCGGCACACCGCAAGCGCCCGTCCCGGACCGCAAACACCGCCTCGTCCAGGGAAATATGCCGGATCACCAGGTCCGCCTCTGCGGGTTCCGGTGCGGCACAGAACGGCGTGGGGTCGATCGTGCTCCACAGGTGGACGCGGGCGGGCGTGAGCCCGGGCAGGGCGTGGAGCGAGCCTCTGTCGCGCCACCGTCCGTCGCGGTAGCCGGTCTCCTCGGCCAGTTCCCGCTGGGCCGCTGTGCGACTGCCGCGGTCCACCGGATCCACGGACCCGCCCGGCAGCTGCCACATCGGTCCGGCGAGGTAGTGGTACTGCTCGACGACGAGAAGCGCCCCGTCGACCAACGCGGCCACCCGCACCTGGTCCGGCACCTGCACCCAGTCGTAGGTGCCTCGCTCTCCGTGCGGAAGCGTGACCTCGTCCCGGTAGGCGGTGAGGCCAGGTGTCGCGCACAGCGACACCCGGCCGTGGCAGATCCACGGTCCTTGTCGTTCGGTCATGACGCAAGTCCTACCGGAGATCCACCAGTTCGGCGTCAGCGTGCAGCGATGGTACGTGCCGCGGCGCCCGGGCGGGTTCTCCGACGCCGCGGACGGTCCCGCACCAGGCCGGACGTGGTCCTGGCCGACAAGGCGTACTCCTCCCGAGCCATCCGCGACCACCTGGGCAAACGCTACATCCGCGCGGTGATCCCCGTACATGCGGACCAACGCGGCCACAGGCTGCGGCGTGGCAGCCAGGGCGGCAGACCCTAAGCCTTCGGCCGTGAGGCATACAAACAGCGCAACATCACCGAACGGTGCATCAACCGACTGAAGCAGTGGCGCGGAATCGCCGCCCGCTACGAGAAGACAGCCACGATCTACCTGGCCGGACTCCACGTCGCGGGCATCTTCTTCTGGTCCGCCCGCTGATCCAAACGAAAGCCCCTAGCGGACTTGTGCGGCTAAGAAGCTGTTGTCTTTCCGGACGTGATCGACGCGTTTCCGCTGGTCGGGGATAGGGGTGGTGGTTCCGTGGGAGTGGTGGCCTGTCGGGTCGTCGTTCCCGGGGAGGTCACGGATGCCGTCGG
>NZ_JAVRFH010000114.1:0-8403 GCF_031845825.1 Streptomyces lancefieldiae
GATCAGGCTCGCAGGCACCGACTACGGTATGCGCGGACCCCGGTGGATCTCCCGGTTCAGCGACGCTGCGCGGCAGGCCGAGCGGTACCGGGAGGGTCGGGTGCTGCTCGCCGGTGACGCGGCGCACATCCACTTCCCGGCCGGCGGACAGGGACTGAACGTCGGGGTGCAGGATGCGGTCAACCTCGGCTGGAAGCTGGCCTCGGTGGTGCACGGTCATGCGCCGGAAAGCCTGCTCGACAGCTATCAGGCCGAGCGTCACCCGGTGGCGGAACGTGTCCTGCACAACACCCGGGCGCAGGCAGCCCTGGCCCGTCCTGGGCCGCAGACGGACGCGTTGCGCGACGTGTTCAGCTCGCTCCTCGTCTTCGACGACGTCAACCGGTACCTGGGCAGTATGCTCACTGGGCTGGGCGTCCGATACCCGGTGGGCGACGCCAGCGGCCACCCGCTGACGGGGCGCCGGGTCCCCGACGCCGACCTGAAGACGCCGGCCGGTGCCACCCGTGTCTACGAGTTGCTGCACGCCGCCCGCCCGGTGCTGCTGGACCTGCGGGGCAACCCCGAGGTGGCGGCGGCCGTCGCGGGCTGGGCCGATCGCGTGCACCTCGTCGAGGCGCGGAGCGAGGACGATCACTGGTCCGTCCCGGAGCGCGGGGGAATCCCGGCGCCCACGGCACTGCTCATCCGACCCGACGGCCACGTTGCCTGGGCCACCGCCGACGGCGCACCCGACGCGACCGCACTTCGGACGGCCCTCGCCGACTGGTTCGGCCCGGCGCGACAGGGCTGACAATCCCGCACGCGCCACTCTAGGGAGTTTGCATTGTTCGTTCCCGACTTCTACCGTCCCCCCGACAGCTCATGGCTTGTCGAGATCATCCAGAACAACCCGCTAGCACTGCTGACGAGCAACGGCCTGCCGGGAAAAGTCCCCTTCGCCACCCACCTTCCGTCGGTCCCGGAGTCGTTCGACACCGAGGCCCCGGACCTGTCGGGTAGTGTCCTGCTGTGCCATATCAACCGGCAGAACCCGCACTGGGAGGCGCTGGAGGACGGGGGCGCTGTGTTGCTGACGTTCACCGGACCACACGGATATGTGACACCAGCCATCTACCAGACCACACCGGCTGCGCCGACCTGGAACTTCACCTCCATCCACGTACGTGGGACCGTACGGAAGATCGCTTCAGTCGAGGAGACACTCGAGGTGGTCACGGCCACGGCACGTATCCTGGAGGGGCGGTTCGGCCGCGACTGGGACCTGACCAGCTCGATCGGGTACTTCCGGAAGATCGTGCCGGGGGTCGGCGCCTTCCGGCTCCACGTGACCGGCGCCGACGGCATGTTCAAGTTGAGCCAGGAGCAGAGCGGAGAGGTCCGCGACCGGGTGCGCTGCTCGTTCGCCGGACACCCGAACACGCGCTACCAGGCAGTGGCCGATCTGATGGATCGGCTGCCCTGAGCCAAGCGGCTCCCCCGTTCCGCGACGCCGCGTCCCAGTTCGGTCAGGCGTTCCCTCGATCGTGTGGCCTCCCGTAACGCGGGCGGCGCTCGTAGGCGTACGTTGCACGGACACGCTGGTGCTTGGCCTCCCCTTTCGCTTCGAGTGGTTGAGCTGAGGTGATGGCGGAGGACTAGGGGTGAAGTGGCGGGAGGGGAAGCGGCCGAAGCCTGTGGGCTTTCCGCAGCGCATGCGGTTTTCGACGCGTGCGTGCGCGCGGTGGCGGCCTCCAGGTGCTGCAGCGAGCCGTCCGCCGTAGGGAGTGTCGGTCAGGAAGACCTGGTGGCCAAGCCCTCGTCGAGGGAGGGACAGTCGGGCGCCGGGGTGCGGGCTCTCGCGACGAACGATGATCCGGGTCACATCGGGGTAGCCGTCCAGATCGACCTTCCGGTCAGCTCGGCGACCGTGGCGCCAGCGCGCAGGGTGCCGTCCTGCTCCAGCGCGGGATGCCAGAGCCGGCGTAGCTCTTCCCGGGCATGCCGACGGCGTCGACGAGGTTGAAGCGTTCCAGCAACTCGACGGTGACCTGCTACACCTCGCGCAGTCGGACGGCGGATATGGCGGGCCGCGGCGGGTGCCCCCCACCGGTTTTCGGATGTGGGAGGTCAAGTCCTGGCGCGTGGCGGCGTCACTCGCAGTAGACGCGCATCTTGGAGCCAGGGTCGTCCAGGTCGATGATCACGTCGTCGAGGTGCTCGATGAGGTCCTCGAGGTGCTGCGGCTTGAGCTCGGCGAGGTCGATCGGCACACCGGCCTTATCCAGCTCCGCGTTGACCTTGGTGATGGCCACCGGCGGTAGGAGGGCGGTGAGCCGGACACCGGCGCGCAGCAGCTGCAGCGGGATGCGGACGTTCACCCGGCTGGCGCCCTCACCGCCGGTGTCGTCCTCGGCGTCCATCACCACGCGCAGATACTTGGGACGGACCTTCGTGCGGGACGTTGTTGCTCCCGGCGGCGCCTTGGGCTGCTCGCGCTGAAGAGCCTCGATCAGCCGCTCGGCCTCGTCCGCGGTAATCTTTCCCTCGGCCAGCATCTCCAGGATCTGGCGGCGCTGCTCATTCATAATGTGCTCCTGCTTCTCTCCAGTTATCTGACGCTGACCAGCACGACCGCTCGACCCTGCTCCATCTCAAACCGGGTGCCGGGCAGCGCCCACAGCACCCGTGCGGCTCCGCGCAGCGCGCCCACCGGGCTGATCTGGAAGATGACGCACGCGATACATCCCCCCAGCACGGCGAGCAGCAGTAGCGGCGACAACACCAGCACCACCGGAACGACGGGCATCCACAGCCTCACCCGGCGGCCGTTGGACCGGCGCACGCGCACCGTCACCAGCTGCGGGATCATCGCCCCTCCAACTCGGCCAGGGCATCCTCGGCGCTGATCTCTCCCCGGCGCAGGCGGTCGACGACCTCGGCGGCGCCGGTGGGCGCCGGGTCGACGTCGACGAAGTCGAGCTGCTCGGCGATCCGCTTCAGGCGGGATTTGATCGTCGGGTAGCTCACCCCGAAGACCCGCTCCATCTCCTTGATGGAGCCGTGCGCCCGGACGAACGTCGCGACGAACACCTGGTCGTCGACGCTGAGTTCGGCCAGCTGCGGCGGCTCGAACTCCCCCTCGATCGCGACGCCGCTGTCAGCGAGGCGGACTCGCTCGACCACGAACGGCCGGCCGCGCGTCAGGTCCGTCAGGTCCTGCCAGTCCACCGTCGACTCCCTACTCTCGGCAACCCCTTCACGCTTAACGTCTACCTTAAGATTTTCAAGGAGTCAACTCACATACCTTAACATACTTAATTACAGCTCTTGGGTAGGCGGGCGCCGTGCCCGCCATCCTCCTCGATCCGCGCTACACCGGCTACGAGGTGCGGAACAAGCAACGCAGGGAGGAACGCCAACGGGCCGGGAGGGAAGGCGGGCGGCCCTACGTCCTATGCGGACGGGTGCGGTGCTCACTGTGCGGGCGGAAGGTGCACACGGCCGCCATCCGCAAGATGGTGCACTACCAGGTGCGAGTACAAGGAAGAAGAGGCGTGGAACAACACCCCGGCCACCCGCGCATCATCTACCTGCGCGAGGACGGCGTATGCCTCGCACTCGATCAGTGGATTGCCCGGGCCTTCGAACGCAACCGACTCGCCGCCACCATCGAGTACTGGCGCAGGACACTAGCCCGCCGGCCGCGACTACTCTCGTACCGGCGACACACACATCTCCGTTCGGCCCGGATACCCGTTTCCGGACCGAACGGGGGCCGCCGGCCCCTGGTTGCCACAACCGTGGAAGGGGCCGGTCAGGATCCGCAGGGTGGCCCGCTGCACCGCCGAGCGGCTGATGCGCGAGCTGGGCATCACCGGCGCTGTCCGCCGCAAGAACCACGGGTGCAGACCGACGAAGCCGGTGTCGGCCTGCACCTGGACCAGTTCGGTCAACGCGTCAATGAACGGCTGAGCAAGCATTCCCGGCTCCACCGCGGCCGCTAATTGCTTCAGTCAGGAAGGAGTCGGGACTGTCTGCGCCGTGGCTTGGGATCGTGTGGTCTTCTCTCCGACGCTGCCGGGTCGGAGGGTGCGGGGGTCGACGGCCTCGAGTGGGGATCCGACCTTGTAGGGGCCGTCGGGGTCGTCCGGCTGGTTGGGGCGGTCGTGTGGCAGCAGATAGAAGGTGCGGCGGGTGAACAGGCCGCTGTCGGCGCTGCGCGGAGCGTTGGCGTTGAGGTTGGAGTAGCCGATGAGTCGGCCGTCACGCTCGTAGCGAGGCTTGCCCTTGCGGGTGTTGACCTTGTCGAGGGCCTGGCGGACGTAGTCGAGTTCCGTGGGATCTTCGAGCCACACGATCTCGGCCTCCTGGGCGAGATCGCCTTCCTTCGGCATCGCGCTCATGAGACCTCCTGTGTGCGGGCGGCCGGGCGGTGGCCTGCTGTTGTGGCTTTCGTGTGGCGCTCCTCGCTTCGGCGACGGTGGGGTCGCCGGGGGGAGCGGGTTCCATCGTACGGGCGAACGGTGAAGGCTCCGAGGTGGCCGGGGCGCGTCATGGGGTGTCCTGTCCGTCGTCGGGCTGCAGGGCGAGCCCGGGATACAGCTTGGTCCCGTTGTTCTTGATCATCTCTGAAGGTGAGGACAGGCCGAGTTCCTGGCGGATGCGGCTGGCGAAGGCTCGGGGGGTGTTGGCGCGGATGCCTTCGTCCGAGCACCAGCGTCCGTAGGCCTCGTACAGGAGTTTCTGCTCCGCGCGCAGGTCGGGGCCTGTGGTGCAGCGTTCGGTGAGGAAGCGTCCGACGTGGTCTTCGGTGGCTTCGTATGCTGCCGTCGCGATGCGGACGGAGGTGGGTCCGGTGAGCGGGTCTCGGCGTTCGAGGTAGTGCTGGGCTCCTTCGATGAGCCACTGCAGGATGCCGGGGCCTTCCTGTGCGACGAGTTCTTCGGCAAGGTTGTCGATCTTGCGTTCGTCGGGGACGCGGCGTTCGAAGGGGATGAGGCGCATGCGGCGCCAGAAGGCGTGGCCTCCGGTGCCGACCTCGGGTCGGTGGTTGCCGAGCAGCCACAGTTTGTGGGTGGGGGCGAAGGTGAAGAAGTCCTGGCGCATGCGGCGGGCTGTGATGGTGTCTCCGCCGGTCAGCAGCTTGACTCGGGCCTCGTTGAACTTGTCGTTCGGCTTGAGTTCGGAGCAGACGACGATGCGTCGTCCGTGGAGCTCGGTCAGCTCGGTGCTGTGCTCGGCGAACTTGCCTTTCTCCATCAGGAATCCGGGGGGTGCGGCGGTTGCATAGTCGCCGAGGAGGTCGGTCATCACTTCCAGGAGGACGGACTTGCCGTTGGCTCCCGAGCCGTGCAGGAAGGGCAGGACCTGGGCGCCGACGTCCCCGGTGATGGAGTAGCCCAGCAGCAGGTGCAGGAAGGCCTGTGTCTCCACGCCTTTCTCGTCGTCGCCGAAGGTGTCGCTGAGGAAGTTGTGCCAGCGCGGGATGGGCCGCTTCACGGGGGCGACGGTGGTGGCGCGGGAGTGCATGTCCGTGAAGGGGTTGGGTTTGCGCAGCTCGCCGGTCCTGAGGTCGACGACACCGGCCGGGGTGCACAGGGCGTAGCGGTCGCCGTCGAGGACGTCGGGGTCCAGCCGCAGGCTGGGGGCGGCCTTGGCCTGGAAGAGCAGGGCCTTGATGCCGGAGGTGGACTCGGAGTGGCGGCGGTGTGCGGCGACTTCGCGGTCGGTGAAGCGGCCGGTGGGGTCGCGGTCGGGCATCTGCTCTGCCATGTCGCCGGCGGCCCAGGCCGCGGCTTCGTCCCCGCCGGTCAGACGCCAGCGGTAGGTGTCCCAGCTGTGCCATCCCATGCCGATGTCGTAGCGGAAGCGGTCGCCGTAGAGACGGGCGAAGAGCTTGGCGTTGCCTCGGTCGGTGAGCGAGGTCGGCAGCAGTCCCTCGGACTGCGGGACCGGGACCGAGGGGGTGTCGCTCTGCTGCGCGGGCAGGCTCGGACGCGCCGGGGGCCGCGCGAGGTCGAGGGACTGCTGGTGGATCTGCGCGGCGGCTGCTTCGGCATCGAAGCGCACGGACTCGGCGCTCATGAGCGTCCTCGGGGGTGAAGCGGGCGCTGCGCGCCGGCGGACAGAGCGGATTCGATGATGGTGTGGATGCGGCGTTCCTGGTGAGGGCGTGCCGGTCGGGCCGCCGTTTCCAGCAGGTGCCGTGCCTCGGACTGGGTGAGGTGTCCGCCGGCGACGAGGCCACCTGCGATGTAGGCGGCCCGGTTGAGCTTCTCGGTGAAGCTCGCGCCTTCCGGCACGGTGGCGCACTCCGCGATCTCGGCGAGGAGAGGTTCCATCAGGCGGTGAGAGCTCTTCGCCGCGCCTCGGGGGCGGGCGGGCCGTGGGAGCGCAGGCCTTGAGGGCGGCAGCGGGGGCGGCGTGTGTCCGGTGCGGGCAAGTTCCGCGGCGAGCCAGGCCGGGAGCGGGGCCGGAAGCCGGGCAGGGCCCTCGCGCCGGTAGGTGCCCCGGTTCGTTCGGGTCGTGGGTGCCACGATGTAGCCGCCGTCGGCTCGGACATCGACCTGCCAGGCGAGGGCTGTCTTGGGGCTGGAGCCGGTGGACGAGCGGTAGCGGATCTCGGGGTCCGGGTTCTGGTACCAGATGTGCAGGCCACCTGAGGGGGTGCGTACCCGCATCGTGGTCTCGTCTTGTGCCGGATTGACCTCACCGCATAGGGCGGCCAGGAGCGCGAGCGCGTCGAAGCCCGTAGCCAGACCGGTCAGGTTGACTCCTGGGCCGATCGGAATGCCCGGCAGCAGCCGTGAACGGTCAGGCACTTGGGCTGCATGGGCATCGACGTCCAGGACGACGAGGTCTGCAGGTCCGCACGACACGCCTACTCCGAAGCCGGGCTGCTCAGTCCACCAGGCGTCGATCACGGACAGGTCGGTGGTGGCGGCGTGCAATCCGTGACACCAGCGGCCGGCGGCCGGACAGGGGCAGTCCTTCGGACTGTGGTGATCCCTTTTGCACTCGTGGCAATTGGCTGGGGGGATCTTCTGCCCGGGCGCCAGCGGATGTACCGGCCAGCCGGCCTTGGCGCACCAGCGCGCGACCGTGTGCCGGTCCGACACGTTGGTCGGACCGGTCGGCTCGGACATGAGCTGGGGAGGCAACAGCCGTCCTTGTCTGCGTCTTGTTTTCGTACGGAGGTCTCCGCCGTTCCTGCTGGGATCAACGGGACTGAAGGGACTGAGGTTTCTGGTTTGCGGACCAGAGCGTAACCGAGTCCCAGTCTTGGAGGGAGGGAGGGCTCGGCGTGTCGGGAAAGTTCAGTCCCGTCAGTCCCGTCGGCCCTGCCCCCCATGAGAGCCGAGACAGTAACTTGAGGCCTGTCGCCCCCTACCGGACTTTCAGTCCCGTGTCAGGAACGCCCAGGTCAAGGGGCATTCTCTCCCCTCCAAGCGGGACTGACGGGACCCAGTCACGTAGTTATCACCTACATGACGTGCAGTGAGCCCTGTTCGCGCGCGCACGCCTGAGTGATGTCTCAGGGACTTAATAACTAGAAGGCTGGGTCCCGTCGGTCCCGTCCTTGAGGGGGACACGGCCTTTGACCTGGGCGTTCTTACCTTGGGACGTAACGGGGCTGAACTACTGCGGGACTGAAAGTCGGCTCCAGTCCCGTTTCGAGCCTTGTACTTTTGCCCGTCAGCAGCCTGACCAGATGTCTTGCATCCCGCCCGTTTCAACCCCTCCCTGTGTCTTTGGAGCCCCGACATCCGGCGGAGCATCCCCCGAACGGGACTGACGGGATCAAAGCTCCCGGATGCGCGCGCTATGGGAAGACTCCTCGCGTAGGTACAGGGAACTTCCAAACTGAGTCCCGTCAGTCCCGTCAGGCGATGGCAACTGGAGGATCGACCAGAGCCTCGATGCAGAGAGACTCACGTATGCGCGCGTGGTGGAGGAGACAACGTCGAACCCGCCGCCACCGCCGCACTCGAACTCGCTCACCGCACCCACGCCCTGCGCTGCGAACAACTCGTTACCAGCGCTGGCCCCGGCCTTCCACCCGTACGCGCACCACGAGGACGTCGGTCGCCTCCCGCGCCTCGCGGGAAATCTCCCTCCATCCCATAGCGCTCTGCCCAGGCACCGGACGGCTCAGAGGCCCACACGCAAGGATGACCTTTGGCGGGATCACCAAGGGGGCAGGCATGCGGCTGACCATCGAAACCGAGAAGGACACCTACGAGCAGGCGATCGCCGCGGTGCAGGCCGCGTACGGCAAGCGGCCGACCGTTCCCGTCGACTGGCCCGAGGCGCCGACCGTAGAGCCGGGGCCCGAACCGCAGAACCTCAGCGACGCCGACATCAAGGACGGCTGGAGCGAGCAGCTGCTGTTCCGTGTGATCGCCGCGCTGATGCCTGGAG
>NZ_JAVRFH010000115.1:0-8316 GCF_031845825.1 Streptomyces lancefieldiae
CAGATAGACCCCGCCCCACCGGCGCTGATCCGCCCGCGCGAACGGCTCGAACATCTCCGCCGCGAAGTCCTCCAGATCACACCGGACCGCAGCCAACTCCCCACCCAGCACACCCGGTCAACGACACACCAATCAAGAAGACACGCCACCACGGACCGCACATGACCAAGCACTACTAGCGACGGGCGTGGAAATGGTTGGGCAGTCGAGCCATGGGCGGCACAGTAGCGACCAGCGCTGACGCCCGAGCAACCGGCCAGCTGCGCAGCCACACTGCTGTCGGGAAGCGGGTGACGCCACAGCTCGGCCGGCACGCCCCCTGGGAGGCGGGGCCGCTGGCGGACAGCGTTGTTGGTGCTCGTCAGCCATACAGCCACTGCTCCCAAGCTATGCGGCCGGCCAGGGCGGCGGCGGGGATGCCCAGTTCGCTGAGCGCGCCGGGGTATACGCGCTCGTAGGCCGTGTTGTAGGAGCTGGCGAAGGCGGCGTCCCCGAGCAGCCAGGGCGCGGGGGCGTGGTCGAGGTCGAGTACGGCGAAGGCGCCTTCGTAGCAGATGCGGCCGTGGAGGAGGCCGCGTTCGAGCAGGGTGTGCCAGCCGCGCCCGGCGCGCTCGACCTCGGTCATGCCCTTGGCGGTGTCGATGACGCAAGCGATGTCGAACCGGCGGGGTGGGATGCGGGCGTAGAGCTTCGCGATCATCCTGGGCAGGCCCAGAATCCGAAAGAGGTGGGT
The DNA here is from genome assembly GCF_031845825.1 of Streptomyces lancefieldiae. Classification (NCBI taxonomy): domain Bacteria; kingdom Bacillati; phylum Actinomycetota; class Actinomycetes; order Kitasatosporales; family Streptomycetaceae; genus Streptomyces; species Streptomyces lancefieldiae. The sequence goes on from NZ_JAVRFH010000115.1 coordinate 734, forward strand.
GCGGTGGGCGCCGCCCGAGGAGACGTTGTAGAGCGGTCCGGCCGGCCCGTTGATGATGCTGAGGAAGACCGGGGTCTCCTCGGCCAGGTGGTGGCGCAGGAACGCGGCAAGCTGCTCGGGTTCGGTGGTGAGCAGTTGGCGGGCAGCGTGGGGTATCCAGCTGGGGCCGCGGGAGGCCTCTGACCGGTCGAAGTGGCCCCAGACCTTGTCGACGGCCTGCACGATGGCGTCGGTGCGCACCCAGGCAGCGCTCTCGCCGACTGCCCAGTGGCGCTCCCGCTGGCGGTTGTAGAGGTCGAAATACGGCGACTGCGGAGCAGCGGCCTGCAGCTGGGCGGTGGCCGCGCGCACCCGGTCGGTGATCGCGTGCTCCGGCCAGGCCCGCTGGAGCTGGGTGATGGCGGCGACGGTGGTGTCGAGGGCGGCACGGTCGGCATCGAAGGCGCGCAGAATGTCCGCCCGGCCGATGTTCGGTGCGTCATCGCCCGCGGCGGGGGCTTCTGGCTGTTCGCCGTGCAAGGCCAGGGTGATCTGTGGACGGTGGCGGCTGGTGGCCTCGAACGACTGCAGGACGTGCTCGGCGGCGTCAGGGGTGGCGCTCCAGCCGCGCACACACAGACCGTCGTCGCGGTATGCGCTCAGGGCGCCGCCGCTGTGCCACGTCGCCTCCCAGATGCCGCCCGGCCTGTCCAGGTGCACGAGCCGGCGCGCGAGGTCGGTTCGAAGTCGCTGGACGTCGCCGCGGCGCCGGGCCCGGGCGAGCAGGCTCGGCGCGGGGCGCAGCACACCCTCCAGGAGCTCCTCGTCGAGCGGATACTCTGCGCGCTCGCCGTGCCATGCGTGTAAGAGCTCTCGTGCCTCGTCGATGCGGCGCGCGGCCTGCTGGGCTGCGTCGCGAAGTTCGTCGCCGTCGAGATGACCCTCGACGGCGTCCGCCGCATGCCGGCCGGCCGCGGCCACCACCTGCCCCCACAGGTCGAGCTCGTCCGTGCCCTGGTGCCACAGGTAGCCCTCGCGAGCGGACGTGTCCGCCTTCTGGACCGCGGTGAGGGACCGTACGATCTGGGCGCGTTCGGCGGCGGCTGGCCGCGGCCGCGGCGTACGGCGATCTGCAGCAGGATCGAGGTGAAGTGACGGGCGAGGTGCGTGAACCGGGGGCGTCCGTCCTTCGTGATGCACGTCATCGTGCGCGAAGCGGCGCACGTAGGGCAGGTGAAGTCCAGTGCGTCCCAGTTGGCCGCCACGTATCGGTCCTCTCGTCGGCTATCAGGTCAACCACCTCTACCACGAGGATGGTTGCAGTGTGACACCGAGCACTGACACACCGCGCTCGGCCGCTGGTTACCGGTCGAGGCGTTCACATCGGCGTCTGGCCGACATGGCCGCCGGGACGGGCGGGGCGATGCCCTCGGCCGTCCAGTCCCCATCGCAGAGTGCGGCGGCTAGACGCGTCTGGTTGTCGGGTAGCTGGTCGTCGCAGTGCTTGGTTCCGCGAGGTAGCGCGGCCTGGCGGGTGACGCGCCGAGGGTGACGGTCCTGGGTGTGAGGAGCGGGTTCATGAGCCGTGGACAGGGCCTGCTCACCTTTCAGGCTGGCCTGCGGCTTCGCGGGGGGGGCAACGTCGGGTCCGGGCACAGGCCTGTGGAGGTCGCGGGAGCGGGGCAGGCGGTGCCACCATCCGCTCACCGCGCCAGGCACGCCCCGGACCGCGGACGTCTGTATCGCCGTCCCGGTACGGAGGGGATGCTGTCCTTCTCGGGGAACACGGGAGGGGGCTGATGGGGTACACCGCCGTACATACGGGCTGGGGCCGGTTGGATGCGTCGCTGGACGATCTCGGGTGCGGCCGGTCCTGGGCGGACGTCCACCGCGTGAAAGGGCTGGAGCTGGCGTGTCCGGAGTGCCGGGGAAGGGTGTTCGCGCGCGTCTCCCCGCACCGTGCCCGGCACTTCTACCACCAGGTGCGGCCGCCTGATTGCGCGCTGGCGCACGAGTCTCCGAAGCATCACCTGCTGAAGCTGGAGCTGGCCACCGCCGCCCGGGCGGCGGGTTTCAAAGCTGAGCTGGAGGTCGGCAACGAGGCCCGGACCTGGCGTGCCGACGTGCTGGTCCTCGATGAGCAAGACCGGCCGTTCATGGCGCTGGAGGCACAGCTGTCCCCCATGACGCCGCAGGACGCGCGGATGCGGACGGAGCGTTACGCGGTGGACGGTGTGGCGGTGTGCTGGGTCTCGGTGGAGAAGCGGCCGTGGGAGCGCGGCGTGCCCTCGCTGCGGGTGACGCCTCCCAGGTGCCGAGGGGAGGCGTGGATGGTGCGTCATGGCATGGCGCGCTACACCTGGGCGGCGCCGCGCACGGTGAGGACGAAGGCGGCGTGGAGGCACATTTCCTGTTCCCTCGAGGATGCGGTTCGCTGGATTCTTCAGGGACGGGTCCATTCCCATACCGGTCCGGACGGCGCGGTGTGGTGGACCGCCCCCTCGTACGTTCAACTGGCCCTCGGCCGAGCCCGGCTGGAGGCCGATGCCGAGGCCGTCGTATAGGCGGCTGCGGCCGAGCGCCGCCGACGGGCTGCCGAGCAGCGGGCCGCTGCCGCCGAACAGCGCAGGCTGGCCGCTGAGGACCGTCGGCTGGCCGCTGAGCAGGAGTCGCTGGAACAGCGGGCGGAGCAGGAACGGCTGGCGGCGTTCTTCGAGCACGCGGGCATGGATGCCGAACTATGGCCCGCATTCATGCACTTGGTCCGCTCCGCCTCTGGCAAGACCGTCACATGCGGCGACCAGAGCCCCGCCCACGGCAACGGACTGCTCCTCTACACCCGGCCTCGCAAGGAGGCCGCGTTCCAGCTGGCCGGTGTGGTGTGCCCCGACCCTTCAGCGCTCGCCCGGTGGCCTGCAGAACTGACCATCCTGGTTCCTGGCCCGGCCTGGCTCTCCCGAATCGAGGCGGCAGCCCGGACCCCGCTGAAAGTCGCCGTCCTGAACCCGGTCACCAAGCGCTGCACCTACGAGCGTGTCCGCCCCGGGCCACGACGCTGACATGGAGCGTGTCGGGTTCCGGCCTGTGAAGGATGGCCACGGCGGCAAGCGCGCCCCACGTCCACGCGTCCGGGCTGGCCTCTGCCTCGACGGCACTCCCCACGGGTCGTCGCGCTGACGGCCGAGCGGCCATCCTGGGCGAGGTCAGTGCCCGTGTGCGCAATCAGTAGGGTCTGCACATGGTGACGCGACTGGGCAGGATCGAGGGCTTGTTCGGCCGACGGCTGGACGAACTGGACTACCAAACCATTGCCGAGCTCGTGGGCGCCCCTGAAGCAGCCGAGGGTGAAGATCTCGACTACAAGCAGGACCACTACCGGGCAGACGACCGGGGCCGCGAGGAACTCGCCAAGGACATCACCGCCTTCGCCAATCACATAGGCGGACTCCTCATCATCGGCATGGCGGAGACGCACGGGGTGCCCAGCAAGGTGCTCGACGTCGACCTGGACGACGCCCGGCTGCGCCACATCCGGCAGGTCATCGTCTCCAACACAGCACCGCCCGTCCCCTACGAGCCCATCACCGTCCACAACCCCGATGCACCGGGAACCGGATTTCTGCTGCTGGCCGTACCGCGCAGTCCCGCCGGCCCGCACGCCGTGACAGCACCTGTGAGCAGGCCGTCCAGAGACACTCTGCGCTACCCCAGGCGCGGCGGCAGCAGAACCGAGTGGCTGACCGAAACCGACGTCGCCACCGCTTACCGGGCACGGTTCACCGCGGCCGCCGAGCGCGAGCAGCGCCTCGCCGACATCGAGGAGGACCTCGTCGATGTCCTGGCGGCTCGCACCACACCGCACCTAATCGTCACCCTGATCCCCGAGCAGCCCGGCGACATGGTGATCGACTCCGCGCGCTTCACCCGCTACCAGCAAGAGCTCCTCGGCACGCAGCTCTTCCTCGGCCAGCAGGTCAGCAACTTCGGGCGAGTGAGTGTCGGTCCGCGGCGCTTGATCGTGTCGGAAGGGGCGGGCCGGTACTCCGCACGCGCCGAACTGCACCGCGACGGCAGCGCCACCATCGCTCTCCCCCTGAGCGGGCGGATCCATGTGGATGACTACGAGGAGCCCCAACGTCACACCGCGGAACCCGGTGATGTCGTGTATCCGCTGCTGTGCGCCCTGCCCTTCCTGGCTGCCCACGCACGCGACCGGGCAGCCGCCAGCGGTCTCGCACAGGCCAGCGTCACCCTGGTTGCCGACATGGCCGCCCATCCGTCCCAGGACCGGGTTCTCGAGTTCGAACGGCCAGGCATCGTGCCTTTCCGTGTCGACCGGATTGATCCCGGAACAGGTCGGCCGCGACCGCTGACGCCCGAGTCCTACCCGCGCGCCACGGCCGCCGCCAGCGTCCTGTTGGACAACCTTGCCGACCAAGGTCGCGGCCTCCTGCAAGCCACCGCCGCCCTCGCCGACGAACTCCTGCAGGCGTACGGCTATCCGGAGACCGGCCTCATCACCCGCACCGGGGAACTCCACCCCGCCGGCTTCTCCCAACGCACTTGTGGGGCCGTCGCCCAATGGGCCGAGCAGCACGGTCTGCTGAACCCGCCGTAAGCGGTCGCGTTCCGTCCCGCTTCTCTGGCCCTCGTTGGGTAGAAGCCAGGCTCGTGGTCGAACGACCGGCGTGGGGCGTGCACCTTGTGGACCGTAATGGGCAGGACAACTTGCAGGAAGGCGGGGGATCCTTGAGCGCATGACGTGGGCACCAGGGAGTCGGGCGGTACGGGATCGGGACTATGTGGCGCGGGTGCGCAGGTACCGGCCCAGTGCTTTGCTGCCGCTGATCGCGCGAGCGTCGGCTACCTATGCGCTGTCGTGGCGGCAGAGCCCGTACCGCAAGTACTTGCCGTGGGCGCTGGCTGACGCTGCCCGGGTGTCGCTGGCGTGCGGGAATGAGTACCACCGCAAGGACGCGACCGATACGGATCTGCTGCGGATCTTGGACATGTATTCGCAGCTGGAGGACCCCTACCTCTACGAGCACGACAATGATCGGGACGCTCTGGCCCGGTTCCTGCTGCGTGCCGCCGGAGAGCAGATGATCTACCAGGAGCCGGTGTTCCAGGAGCTGGCTCGTGCCGCGGCCATGCTCACGCAGACGGCGGGAACACGGGAGGCGCGGTGCCTGCGTCCGGGCTGGGAGGAGGAGTTGCTGGGCACGAGCCTGTCGCACTACGTCGGCATCGCCCAGCTGTTGTGGGTGTCGGCGATCAGCTGCGCCGGCCGGTTCGATCCAACGTCCTTGGAGGCGCCCGGTGCCGAGCGGATCTGTGCGGAGATCCCTGCCACGACCATCCTGTCCGTGGCCGAGAAGCACTTCGTGACCGATACGGCCGCCTTCCGGCAGGCCAACGAGCAGGCCCGGATCACCACCGATCCGCTCCTGCGCCGCTACGAGTACAACCCGCTGCGCACCACGCCCCTGGTGAAGGGGTACGGTCCCGGCTTGCTCGCACCGGTCAACCATCTGATCCCGGCCAAGGCGAGCCCGCTGGGCATCTACTACACCGGCGTCGCCAAGTTCGGCGGCGCCTTCGCGCAAGACCTGGGCGACCTGTTCGAGGCCTACGTCGGCCGCCAGCTCGGACTGCTGCCCGACGCGACGGTCCTTCCGGAGATCGCCTACGGCCAGAACCAGGCGCTCAGCGTCGACTGGATTGTCATCACCGAGGAACTGGTACTCCTGGTGGAGGTAAAGTCTGTCCGGCCCACCGCGCACCTGCGCCTGGCCAACGAGCGGCGGGGCGACGAGTTGCAGCGCATGCTCGGTCGCGCCTATGAGCAGATCAACCACACCGCCGCTCTGATAGCAAGCGGGCGCAAGGAGTTCGCCGTGGTGCCCACCGACCGGCCCGTGCACGGGCTGATCGTGACGATGGAGCCGTTCCACATCGTCAACGCCCCGCTGCAGCGGCCGCTTCTGCCGGCCACCACCGTGCCCATCACGGTATGCAGCATCAGCGAGCTGGAGGACATGGTCACCATCACCGACACCCCCGTCGGCCGGCTCCTGCTGGAACGGGCTGCCGACGCCCAGCGTTCCACCTACGCGCTGCGCGAGGCGCTGTCCGGGCACACCCACGCCCGCAACGCCGTCCTGGACGCCGGGTGGAACAGCTACCCCTGGCGCCATGCCGCAGCCGGACAGGCGCCGTCCGAGTCCGCCGGCGCGGCGTTGTAAGGGGGCGGGGTGGGGGCGAACACATCCAGGGAGCACCATCTGGTGCCGAAGTACTGGCTGCGGTCCTTCGCCGAGGACGGACACGTGCTCGGGCGGTGGCGGAGCGGCGCGGAGCATCGCACTCCCGTGCGGCGCGCGGCGGTGGCTCGGGACTTCAACACCGACCTTCTCGCGGATGGCGAACGGCGCGTGGCATTGGAGAGCTACCTGGACCGCCATGTCGACGGCCCGTGTGCGCCGGTTCTGCGCGCCGTGCGTGAGGGGAGGTGGCCACTGGACGGGGCGCAGCATGCACTCGCTCTGGACGCGCTGGCCTGGCAGGTGGTGCGCACGCAGGCGTTCAGGTCCTTCGACGAGCAGGTCGGCCGGCATGTCTTCCCAGCCTTGTGGGCTTCGGAGGCAGTGGGTTTCTGCGAGGAACGGTTGGGGCGGCCGCTGTCGGACGCGGAGCGGATGGAGGTGTTCTGGACGGCCGTACGGACGGCTCCCAGCCCTTCCGTGGTCGCTGACCCGCGCTCGGCGCTGCGCGCCATGATCCGCGCCTTCGAGCGCACCCGCGACCTCCTCACCGTCCCAGGCCGTCGACTGGTGGTGCTGCGCGCGGCGGAGCCGTTGCTGGTCCTGGCCGACAGCGGTGTGGCCTTGCGCCGCAACGACGGCAGCTTCTGCCTCACTCCCCCGCTACTGCCCGAGACGGTCGAGGTCTTCGCTCCGCTGTCACCGACGTGTCTGCTCATCTCCACGCCCCGCGCGCACTACCGGACGCAGCAGGGCCTCACCCACAAGATCGCCGCCAAGGCCAACGCCGGGGCAGCAGCCTGGTGCCAGGACGCCGTCTACCGGCTCCCGTCCATGCCCTGGCCCTCCCGGCTGCGGCTCACCGGCACCCCGCTGGAGGTCCGGCCGCCGCGGCTGTCGGCCGTACCCGCGCAGCAACCGCCCAACCCCGCACCCGCCCACCCCGAAATTCACCGCGGTGAGCTGCGCACCCTCTTGGAACAGCTCAGTCATGCACCAGCAGATCAGCTTCCGTGCTCGGGGACAGACGGCGGGAGGTGAGTGTGGCCTTGCTGGCCGCGCCGGTATGACGGCAGGCCCGGGCGAGACGAACGCGCCGCGTGTCCGCGCCATCGCTGCGTCCGTCACTGTCGCCGAAGCGAACCCACGGCGCGAACGCGGCGGCGTCCTGGGCGAAGGCGGAGCTTGTGCACGGACGCCGGGTGGGGCAGGAACCTAGCCTCGCCGTTTCGGTTGGGGCGATGAGGTGTCGTTGAGGGGGAACTGCCGGGTGGCTGACGCGTTTTCGGTGTTGGGACATGGTGGAGACCCGGCGCGGTGGTCGGGTTCTCCAAGGTCCTT
>NZ_JAVRFH010000116.1:0-8000 GCF_031845825.1 Streptomyces lancefieldiae
GACGCCCGACGGCGCGTCCGAGCCACCCACGGATAACCAGAGCCGCGGCCGGCCCCCGCCCGGGGAAGACGGATCCACTTCCCCCGAGCGATGTGGCGCGCGGCAGGAGCTAGGCGGCCTCCCAGCAGCGGCTCCTGCCGCGCCGCACATATCTCGACGCTCGCCGCTCGGCGCCCGTTACCCCCGGGCCTCTTTGGCCGCGCATCACGCTCCGCCCTGGCAGCTTCATCCCCGTCGCCGCGGCCTCCGCGCGTGCCCGATGCCGCCCACGGCTCCCGCGATCCCGCCGCGCCGGACACCCGTGCCTGCTCTGGGCGCATCCGCCGCTGGCACCGACCTGCCCAATTTCTTGACGTAAGGACTCCCATGCGACTCCGCGCTCCCGCACGTCTGACCGCCTCCGCCGCCCTCGCCCTCGCCGTGACCGGAGGGCTCGCCGTCACCGCCGCCCCTGCCGCCCACGCCGTCGGCGAGCACTCCAAGTGCACCGTGAACTGGTCCCACGGCGAAACCGGCACGGTCTCGAAGAACGGCTGGAACCTGCGCACCGGCCCGTCCACCGGCTACGCCAGCCGGGGCCTCCTTTACCGCGGGGACACCGTCAAGCTGCTGTGCAGCCGAGGCAACTGGGACTACACCGAGCTCTCCAAGCGGTCGAAGTCCGGGCTCTCCAAGGGCACCCGCGGATGGGTGCGCAGCGACGGCCTCTACCAGCTGGGCGGCTGAGCCGCGACCGCTGTCCGCCCTGTCACCGGCCTGGCCCCGGTGCGGCCCGGCGCGGGCGGCGACAGCCTCGCCGCCCTGACCACCCTCGCCGCCGGAGCGCTCGGAGCCGCCATCGGTCTGCCGCTCATCGGCCTCACCCGCCGCCCGGCCCTCGGCACACCCCGCATCCCCGCGCCCGCCGCGTCCTGACCCGCCCGGAGAACCTCATGAGCCTGACCGCCCTGCGCCCCAACGTTCGCACCCTGAAAAGCTCCTGGCACTCCTCAGTGGCCGCCCTTCCCGCCGTGCACCGCGCCGCCACTCCCTTCCACACCCGAGAATGGGCCGCTGCCTGGCAGACGGTGCGCAGCGAACTCGTCCGCGGCCGTCACCACCTCTTCCTCCAGGACGGCACGCGCCAGCACCGCATGTCCTTCTACCAGGTCAGCGACAGCCCGCTGTGGCGCTCCATGGAGGGTGATGCCGGTGTCACCCGCCCCACCTTCGAGGCCGACGTCCTGTACGGACCCTCGATCTACGGCGAATACGGGGGACTGCCCGGCGCGCCCGTGCCCGTGCTCGCCGAAACCGTTGATCGAGGCCGCCACCTCGCCCGGGAACTGGGGACCGAGGCCCTGGTCATCGCGAACATCCCGCCCACCGAGCGCAGCCTGTGGCGCGAGGCCCGCACCCCCGATGCAGAGGTCGCCCTGTCCTGGGCCCACCGCGCCCGGGTCGGCTCCTCGGTCGAGGAGTTCATCGCGAACTTCCCCTCGAGCGAGGCCGGCCGAGAATTCCGCCGGCAGCACTGCCGGGGCAACGACGCAGGCCTCACCCTCAAGGTCGCCCGTGGCACCGAGCTCCTGCCGTATCTGCCGCAGTTCACCGCCCAGGCCCGCGCGACCAGCGAACGCCACGGGCCGGCCCTGTACGGCACCGACATGCTCACCCCGCTCACCCGCGTCCCCGGCGCCGTGGGACTGCTCGCCGAGCACACCGATGGCACCCTCGCGGGCGGCTTCTTCTGCTTCCGCTACGGCTCGGCGCTCTACCTGTGGGCCGCCACCATCGACCAGTCCCGCAAGAGCGACCTGAACACCTACGGCTGGCTCATGTACGAGAGCGTCCAGTACGCCATTGCCACCGGGGCGAGCGTCCTTGACGCCGGCCGCGGCAACTACGCCTACAAGGCTCGGCTCGGGATGCTTCCGGTCGCTTTGTCCTCCGCGGTCTACCTGACACGGCACAACCCACACCTCATCAGCCGCCTCGGCGCCCTGCACACCGGCTTGAACCAGCACGTGCTCCGCGCCTGGAACAAGGCCTGACCACCCCGCCGAGAGGGACCCCACATGTCTCACCTCAAGTGCGGCCCGCTGCCACGACAGCAGGGCTCACGCCCTCACCGTCCAGACCCCTGCCCTCGCAGGCGGCCAGTGGTATCGCCGCGAACCTCCACCGGTGCCAAGGCGTACCTCCAAGAACGCGGAGACACGGTGACCGTCTGGGACACCGATGTCAGCGGCTACAAAGCCCTCGACCAGGTCAAAACCGACCATGAGAGCTGCCGTGTTTCACCGTCACGGTCCTGCGCTTTCCTGCACGCCGTGAACTCTCCTGCCAGCGGGGCGCCATCGCCCCCCTGACGGCGCCCCACTTTCGCTCATCGCCAGGCCCTTACGCCTGCCCGAAACCTCCAGCGATCAACCCGTCGCCGCCTTCCGTGCCTCTTGGAGCACCTGTGCCCACCACAGATCTGCCTACGGCAAGACCAACCGCGCAGGCCCCCGCCGTTACACCTGCCACACAGCCCGGACAGGTCTCCGCCGTCTGGGTCCTGGTGATCGGAGCCAGCCTCGTCCGCGCGGCCGGCTTCGCCTACCCCTTTCTCTCCTACCGCCTCAGCGAGCTCGCCCTTTCGACCAGCAGCATCAGCACGATTCTCGCGGCCTTCGGCGTTGGCTGGCTCGTCGGCCAGATAGTTCTGGGACGACTGGCGGACATCGTGGGCCGGCGGGCCGCTCTCGTGGGCTCCATGCTGCTCGCGGCGGTCACGCTGCCCCTGCTGGGCGGGCTGTCCCACCCCGCCGCCATCGCCCTGGCCGCGGTCGTGGTCGGCGCCGTCTACGACGCACCGCGGCCCGTCATCACCGCCGTGGTGGCAGACACCGTCTCCGACGATGCGGCCCGTGCCTCCATCAACGGGTGGAGGCACTTCGGGATCAATGTCGGCGCCGCCACTACGGGAGCCGCCGGCGGCCTGCTGTCGGACAGCACCGGCCTGACCGCGCTGTACTGGATCAACGCTGTGGCCTGCGCCACGTTCGCGCTGACCGCTCTGGCCTGCATGCCCCAGGACCGCCCCGCCCACCGTGGTGCGGCCGCCGCCGGTGGCCGTGACACCTACCGCACGGCCGTGACGGACGCCCGGCTGTGGCTGCTGTGGCTGGTCAGCCTCGGCGCGCTCATCCCCGTTGCTGGCCTCTTCTCCATCCTGCCCCTGCTGATGGACGACGCGGGACTGCCCGCATCGGCCTACGGCTGGACGCAGGTAGCCAGTGCCTGCACGGTCCTCGTCCTGTCCGTTCCTCTCAACCGGTGGCTGGCCCGCAGAGCCTCACGCGGAGCGTCCATGGTCCCGCTCCTGGCCGTGAGCTCCCTGGTCCTGGGAGCCGGTCTCGGCTCCGCCGGCCTCGCCGACTCCACACCGCAGTACGTCATCGCCGCGTGCATCGGCATCCCCGGCGAGATCGTGGTCTTCGTCGCCGCAACCGCGCTCCTCGACCAGATCACCCCGCCGCAAGCCCGGGGCCTCTACGCGGGGATCTGGGGCTCCACGCTGGCGGCAGCCGTGATCTGCGCCCCCGCCCTCGCGGGCTGGTCCCTGACCCAGGGCGGCCCCCAGCTCGTCGCGGTCACCACCACCCTGTGCGGCCTCATCGGCACCGCGGCCTGCCTGCCGCTCGCCGTCCTGATGCACTACCCGCGCACCCACCAAGCCCTGCCCGTCAAGTAGCCAGCACCCGAGAGGTCCTCATGCACACCACCCGCGTCTTCACCCGCCTGCTGCCCACCGCCGCACTCGGGGCAGTCGCCGCTCTGGCCCTGAACACAACCCCGGCAGCCGCCAACAGCGGCTGGTGGTACTCCAGCCTCAACAAGAGCAAGGGTTACTTCACCTCGTACGGGGACAGGACCACCGCCTGCGACATCAGCACCGACGGTTACAAGGCCCTCGTCCAGATCCTGACCATCAACGACAGCCTGCTCTACCGCGTCGTCGACAACTACAACGACGGCAAGTGCACCTCCAAGCACGCCAGCTACTTCAACCTCCAGGAGGGCGCGACCTACCAGATCGAGGTGTGCGTGGTGAAGAACGGCGGCCGCCCCCTGGACTGCCGTGCACACAGGTTCACGGCCTGACCATGCCGGCTGCCTTCGGCGGCCGACTCTGGCTCACCCCAGCGTCACCTCCTCACGAGCAATCGACCACTCCCTGGAGACCTCCGTGCCTGCACCCTTCCTGCTCCTGCTCGGGGCGGGCGGCCACGACGGCGCCCCCTACCGTGAGTCCGTCCTCGCCCGTATCGCGGCCGCGCACTCCGTCGTCCTCGTCGACGCCGCGGTTCCCGACTGGGCGGCGCGCTATCTGGCCGGTCACATCGAGGCCGACCTGACCGACGCTCACGACGTGGCTGCCGCCGTGAAGACGTTCACCGCGGACCGTGACGTCTGCGGGGTCATGACGTACATGGAGCACCACGTCGTGACCAGCGCCGCACTCGCGCAACAGCTGGGGCTGCCGGGCAGCAGCCCGCAGGCCATGGCAGCCTGCCGGGACAAGGGCGTCACCAGACGGCTCCTCGACCGACACCAGGTGCCGTCTGCCCGCGCCCTGGAGGCTGATGACGCGGTCCAGGCCGTGGCGCATGCCGACACGATCGGCTACCCGGTCGTGGTCAAACCGCGTGCCATGGCGGGCAGCGCCGGCGTCGTCCGCGCCGACACCGCGTCCGAGGTCCGCGCAGCCTATGAGCGGGCCAGCCACGAGACCGTGCTGGGCCTCGATCAGTACGGTCCGGCCGGCGTCCTGGTCGAGGAATGGCTCGACGGGCCGGAGATCAGTGTCGAGACAGCGGTCCTCGGTTCGGGGGAGGCCCGCATTCTGGCCGTCACCCGCAAGCTCCCCGCACCGGCCGGCACCACACAGGAGTACGGACACGTCGTCGCTGCGTCGGACCCTCTGCTGACCGATGCCGCCCTCGCCCGCGTTATCCAGGGCGCCGTTGACGCGTTGGGCCTGACCTGTGCCGTGCTGTGCGTCGAGGTGATGCTCACGGCATCGGGGCCGCGCATCGTGGAGGTGAACGGCCGGCTGGGCGGTGATCTGTTGCCCCTGCTGGTGCAGCACGCCCTCGGCATCGACCTCGCCCAGGTTGCCGCTGCCCTCGCCACCGGAGTGCCTCCGCAGTTGGAGCCCACTGCGGGAGGCGCCGCCGCTATCCGCTTCGCCTATCCCGAGACGTCCGGCGTGCTGGAGCGCATCGCCTTCCCGCCGGGCCTCCATGCTCTGCCGTTCGTCGAGCGGGCGGTGATCAGCCAGGAGGCTGGCACTCGTGTTTCCGCGCCGCCGCACGCCACGCTCTCCGACCGGCTCGCGCACTGGGTCGTGACGGGCGAGTCGGAAGCCACCTGCCGGGAGCTCCTGGACGAGGTGGCCAGCCACCTCGACATCTCGATCGCCACCCCCGCTCACGCCGCCAGCTGCACACGCTAAAGGTTCCCTTTTCCCTGGAGACAGTCACATGGCCATACCGTCCGCCGCGCTCGTGCTCGCCGCGCGGCCCCGTGCCGCCACCAGCACCGCCGCGGTGGTCGCTCCTCTCCCCGGCTGCCCATACGCCGGAGCCTTCGTGCGCCGGGGCGTCCGGACCATCGCCGTCACCCTGGCGTCCCGACTGCGGCCGCTGGATCTGCCAGCTGACGCAGCCAGCCCGTACGCGGGAACTGTCGAGCACCGCGGTTCTCTTCGGCCCACCGTGAAGGCCCTGAGGGCCGCGGGAGTCACCGCCGTCCTGCCGGGCAGCGCCGCCGGTATCGAGCTCGCCGAGCGGATCTCGTGGCATCTCGGCCTTCCGGCCGGGGACCCCGAAGCATCGGCGCTCCGCTACGACCGGGGCGCACAGGCCATGGCGCTGGAACGGGCGGGTGTCCCGTCAGCCCGGACCATCCGCTCCGGCAGTCTCGCCGAAGCGCTCCGGTGGGCGGATACCGAGAGGTTGGACGGATACACCCTGGCGCCTGCGGCAGCCGGAACTCCCGTGCCCGCCGTGACCTGCGCCACCGACTTCGAGATCAGGGCGGCCTGGCCGGCCCTGCGGCGAGCGACGGCGCGATACTCCGGTTCGGCGCATCTGGTCCTGACTGAGCAGCTTTCGCCCCGCGAGTACGTGATCAACAGCGTGTCCCGTCCCGGCCCCGACGGCATTCCGGAGCACTGCATCACTGACGTCTGGGCGGAGTCCCGGGGCCGCGACGGGATGCTGGACCGGACCGACCTGCTCGACCGTCACCAGCTCCTCTCTCGCGCCTTGTCGAGGTACCTGCTGCGGGCCCTGGACGTCCTTGGGGTGGTCTGCGGCCCGGTGACCAGCCGTGTCGCCTACAGCGAGGGACGCGGCCCTTTGCTGATCTCTTCTCTCGCGGCGCCTCCCCCCGCCTCCCTGGCCGATGATGCTCTGCGGGCCGCCACCGGCGAGGACCGCGTCGCGCGAGCACTGGAGGCATGGCTGCCGGCGCCACGTACTGAGCTGAGTCCAGTGCCGGCACCTCCCCGCCGAGTCGTACGCGTCCACCTTCAAGCGCGGGCCGGCGACAGCATCGACCCCTGGTTGGGCCGGATCGTGCGCCAGCTGCCCACGGTGGTCGCCGTCAGCGATGCCCTTCGGGCCAGCACGAGCTGCCCCTCCACGACCGGCCAGCCGGAGATCGTTCTCAGCAGTACCGAGCCGGAGGCCGTGGAGGCGGACTACCGCGTCATCAGGGCTCTGGAGCGCGAGGGCCTCTACCGAGTACCCCGGCCGTGAACACGGCGCCGCCGTCCCTGCCGCACGCCAATCCACCTGAGAGGTCTTCATGCTCACCTCCACGCCGCCATCCTGGCCCGCCTCCGCACTCGATCAGGCCCTGGCCAGGAGCAGGTGCCAGCACCGCGCCGCGCTCGGCCTCTACCTCCCGGTCGGCTACCCCACCCACTCCGGCAGCCTCGAAGCGCTACATGCCATGGCGCCCCACTGCGACGTGCTCGAACTGGGAGTGCCCCACCGGCGCGCCCACCTCGACGGCCCGACCATCCAACACGCGGCAGCCCAGGCCCTGGACAACGGCTATCGCATGCGGGATCTCTTCACCACGACAGCCGACCTCGCGTCGTCCACTACGGCCGCACTGGTGGTCATGACCTACTGGGCCCCGGTCGAGGAGTACGGGCCTGGGCTCTTCGCTGAAACTTTCTCCGCAGCTGGCGGTGCGGGCGTGCTGGTACCCGACCTGCCCGACAGGGCGGCCACCGAGTGGCATCGCACTACCCGGGCGGCGGGCCTCCACAGCATCCCCCTCATCCCGGCCCACGCATCGGACGCCAAACTCACCGCAATCGGAACCAGCAGCAGTGGGATGGCATACGCGCCCGCAGCGCCCGGCCGGACCGGCACGGCCGGGCCTCTCAGCCCGTACCTGCCCCGCCTCGTCCGACGCCTTCGTGACGCTACCCGTCTGCCGGTGGCCGTCGGAATCGGCATCAGCACCCCAGCCCGTGCAGCGCAGGCATCCGCCTACGCCGACGCCGTGGTGGTGGGCTCCGCCGTCATCCGTCGCATGCAGGCCGCCACTGGTGGCCCTGGCGCGGCCGCTGCTGCGGCCGCACGCGACTTCGTCGCAGGTGTTCGCCGCGCGCATCGGCCGGCGGCCTGACCTTCAGACCACATCCCCCACACATCACCGTTCCAGGAGGAGGAACACTCATGTCCCGACTTGCCGCCCTGCCCCAACGTCGCCTGCGCCGTCTGACGGTGCTCGCCATCGGCGTGACCACCGCCCTCACCCTCACCGCCTGCGGAACAGGGGGAGACAACGGTGGCGCCGACACGCCCACCCGGAGCGCGAGCCCCACCTCAGCCCCGCGCGGCCTCCTCACGAAGGAAGAGGCCAAGAAGGTCGTCGACAACTACGAGAAGGTCAACAACCGCGCGAACGCCAGCCAGGACGCCAAGCTCCTGAGCACCGTTGAGGCC
>NZ_JAVRFH010000117.1:0-7673 GCF_031845825.1 Streptomyces lancefieldiae
CGGTCGTACTCGAACGTCAGCACCCGGTACCAGCCCGGCTCGAACGCGATCACCGAGAAGTCCCCGGCCGCGCAGCGCCGCGCCCAGATGTAGTCCTCGCACAGACCGGGGAGTTCGACGTCGCCGATCAGGGCGGTCAGCGTAGCCGGGGTGCCGGGGAAGGCGATGCCGGCCAGCTTGCGCACTGTGCTGCGCCCACCGTCGCAGCCCACGAGGTAGCGGGCGCGCAGTGACGTGGGTGCCCCCTCCGCCGTACGCAGCCCGACCGTCACGCCCGCCTCGTCCTGGCCGAACCCGCTCACCTCGGACGACCAGCGCACCCGCACTCCGAGTTCGGTGGCCCACTCCTCCAGCAGCCGTTCGACGGCGGACTGAAGGATCATCAGCGGGAGCGGGTGCCTGGACTCGACCCCGTCGAAGTCCAGCCTGAGCGCGGAGAAGTGGCCCACCTTCTGCAGGGTGCCAGCCGCGAGGAAGCGGTCCAGGACACCGCGCTGGTCCAGCACTTCCAGGGTGCGCGAGTGCATCCCGCCGGCTCGCGACTCACCGGTCCGTTCCGCGAGGCGTTCCACTAGCGTCACATCGACGCCCGCCAGGCGCAGCTCGCAGGCCAGCATCAGACCGGTAGGTCCGGCGCCCGCAATCACCACGTCTGTGTCCATGCCGGTGTGTCCCACGCCGCCTCCCCTGTCCCGTACGCCTCGTAGGCACCCTCATCGCGTTCACCCTCACGGGCAGTGGATCTGCCGGTCAAGGGACGACGCCCGTCCGGGACCGTGCAGGAGGCGGTCGGAAGCAGGCCGGCCCGCCGTGGCCGAGGGCGTCGACGAAGCTGGTGTGTCACCGGTCCCGGGTCAGGCGCCACTTGCCGGTATCCGCATCCTGTTCCCAGCGGGGCCGTCCGCGGCGGGCCTCGTCGATGCCCAGGGCTGCGACCTGCGGCAGAGGTGCTTCGGCGACGTCGCGGGCCTGCGCGCGGAAGGCTTCCATCACGGTCGGCCAGGACAGATGCAGATCCCGCGTGGCCTGGATGACCGTGGAGCCGACATCCTGTATGCGGCGCCCGGCTGCACCCCGCAGCCGGGCGGTCAGCCTGGCACCCGCCGGGATCTGCTCGGTGAAGGACCGCCGCGGGCAGTCGGCCTCGCGGCACCACCAGCGGCGCTTGTGCCAGCGGTACTCCAATCCGCTCTCGCCGTAAGGGAGATCGCGCGGCCGGGTCACCGCCGAGCCCCTCACTCGGGTGGCGAACACCCCGCAGGCCGGGCAGGCCCTGGTCGTCTCGTCGACCGTGACCAGGTGGACGCAGAACAATCATGCAGGAGCCACGGGCTTGGTCAACGGTATGACGTTGCTGCTCGATCTGGACGGGGTGTCCGTCGTGCGGGTCGAGCGGCTGGCTGACGGAGGACGCAGGGTCGAGAACAGAAATGATCACGCAGGCCCAGGGGCGCTCTGCGTCCAGGGGACGATCACCACTACGGTCACACACTGTGACACCACGTCAGTAACCGAGACGAGGCGCATCCCTCAACTTCGAAGACCTGGTAATCCACGCGCTCTCGGTTCGGCTGACTGGAGGGACTGGCTGAAAGTCGAATTGAGCGGGCCCACTCGGGGCCGTTGCCCGGCATAGTGGCACACAGTCGCAGCTGGATACAGGGCCGGGCGGACGAGCGGGAGTTCGGTGATTTCGCAGCCCTTGCGACTGCGCCGGTCCACTTCTAACGTCCCGCCAGTGACATCGGCGTTCCGGGATACCCCGGGTGGCGGATGTCCCGGCGACAGGACAATGCCGACCGGTGAACCGCTCGGCCCTGGCGAGTTTTCCATGTCGGGTCACCCCGTGACCGCTAAGGACGGTGGCGCAGTGAGCATGAACCCCTTCGACGACGAGAACGGCAACTTCTACGTCGTGGTCAACGACGAGGAGCAGCATTCCCTGTGGCCGGTGTTCGCCGAGGTGCCCGCGGGCTGGCGGGTGGTGTTCGGCGAGGCGGGCAGGGCCGAGTGCCTGGAGTACGTGGAGCAGAACTGGACCGATCTGCGGCCGAAGAGCCTGCGGGAGGCCATGGCGGCGGATTGAACACCGCCGGCGAAGGCGCCACGGAGCACAGCCGAGGCGGTCCGCTCGTCGCCCGCCGGTCCAGGTGCACCGGCTTTGCTCGGCCCGACAGCACCAGAGGTCGCGCAACGCACACCGCAGGGCGGTCTGTGTCGGGCCGGCCGCATGTCGCCCGAGGCGCCCAGGGAGCGCCGTTCCTCCTGGCGCGTCGGCGGCTCGTCAGCCCGGACAACCGTCACAACGGAGTTGGTCGATGATTCTCCAGGGAAAGCGGGTCGCCCTGCCCTCGGTGCCCGTCGTCCACAAGCGGTTCGAGGCGCACGCGCGAGCCACCCCGGACGCGGTCGCCGTCCGTTGCGCCGAACAACAGGTGACCTACGCCGAACTGGACGCCATGGCCAACCGGTTCGCGCACTTCCTCACCGCGCGCGGCCACGGCCGGGGGGACAGGGTCGGTGTCTGTCTCGACTACTCGACGGACATGCTCGTCGCCATCCTCGGCACCCTGAAAGCGGGTGCGGCCTACATACCGTTCGATCCGTCCTACCCGGCGGCGAGGCTCCGGCTGCTGCTGGGGCAGGTCCCCGATCTCGCCCTGCTCGTGGCCTCCCCGGCGACCACCGGGCTGGTCGAGGCGGAGGCCACCGAGGTCTTCGCCCCAGAACGGCTGGCCGACCGGCTCGAAGGGCTCCCGGTGACCCCGCCCGAGGCCCCGGTCACCGGGGACGACGTGTGCTACGCGGTCTTCACGTCCGGGTCGACAGGCACGCCGAAGCTGACGGCGGTACGGCACGAGGGCTGGTTCAACCTCCTGAACTGGCTGGAGCTCGAGTACCGCCTGCACCGTGGCTCGCACAACCTCGTCGTCAGCGCGTTCGGCTTCGACCTTTCCCAGCGCAGCCTGATGATGCCGTTGTTCTGCGGCGCCACGCAGCACCTGATGGCGAGCCGCAACTTCGACACCGCGATGGCCTACCGCCTGCTGACGCGGCACGACATACGCACGGTGCACTGCGCGTCCAGCACCATGTACCTGCTGGTGGACTGGGAGACCGCACGCGGCGGCGAGGCGCTCACCAAGCTGGACTACGTGCTGTTCGGTGGGGAGCCGCTGCACGCCGAACGGATCGCGGACTGGGCGCGGCGCGAGGGGAACGCCTGCACCCTCCTGCACCAGTACGGGGTCGCCGAGTGCACGGATGTCGCGTCGTCGTACGACCTGTCCGGCCACTGGTCCGGCAGACACGACATCGCACCGGTCGGCCGGCCGGTGCACAACACGCAGATCCACATTCTTGACGAGCGGGCACGCGGAGTCGCGGCGGGGGAGTACGGAGAGATCTGCATCTCCGGCACCGGTGTCGGCGCGGGCTACCTGAACGGCAGCAGCCCGGAATCCGAGCGGTTCACGACGGTCGAGGTCGACGGCGTACCGCGCAGGCTGTACCGGACAGGCGATCGCGGCTGCGCGACCGAGGCTGGGGACCTCGTCGTCGTCGGCCGGATGGACGCACAGGTGAAGGTGCGGGGCATGCGCATCGATCCCGCCGACATCGAGCGCGCGCTCGGCAGGCTGACCGGGGTCCGGCAGGCCGCCGTGGTCCCCGGGGACACCGGTTCCGGCGAGGTCGAGCTGATCGCGTTCGTCGTTCCGGTCGGGGACGACCTCGCAGAGCACGAGGTGCGCGCCCGCCTCCTGGAAACGCTGCCGCGGAACATGGTTCCCGCCAGATTCCTCAGCATTCGGCGCATTCCGCTGAGTCCGCACGGCAAAGCGGACCGCGCGGCACTCGTTGAGGAGTTTCAGCACCGGTACGCCGGAACCGGCACGACGACATAGTCAACGAGTCTTGATGGCAAACGAGAGGACTGTGATGATTGTCGATAGAGTGCGCGCCATCTGGTGCCGGGAACTTCAACTCGATGACATATCTGTCGACGACAACTTCTTCGCCCTGGGCGGCCAATCTGTAATCATGGCCAGAATTCAGGGGGCTTTCCTGGAGGAACTTGGCGTCGAAGTTCCTATGGACCAGCTGTTTCTCAACCCGACAGTGGCGTCGATTTCCGAGTACATCGAATTTTCGGGTGCGGTATCCCAAAAGTAAGAGCGGGCCATGTACGACGTCGTTGTCATCGGTGCCCGGTGCGCGGGTTCGGCGGCGGCCATGTTGTTCGCTCGGCAGGGGTACCGCGTCCTGCTCCTGGAGAAGGCGCGGTTCCCGCAGGACACACTGTCCTCCCACTACATCCATCAGCCGGGTGTGGCGCTGCTCGACCGGTGGGGGCTGCTCGACGAGCTCCGTGACGCGGGCTGCCGGCCGATCGACCACCAGAGCTACGAAGCGCCCGGTGTCCGGCTGGACGGCTTTTCCCTGCCGGTCGGCGGCCACAGGACCACGTACGCGCCGAGGCGGTTCGTGCTCGACCCGGTCCTCGCGGGCGGCGCTGTGGCGTCCGGCGTGGAGTTCCGTGAGGCCTGCGCGGTCAGCGATCTGCTCTTCGAGGACGACCGGGTCGTCGGGGTGCGCCTCAAGACGTCCTCGGGTGCCGAGGTGACGGAAGGGGCGCGGCTGGTCGTCGGCGCCGACGGGATGCGATCGCTGGTGGCCCAGAAGGTGGGTGCACCGAACGTCGTCGAGCACCCGCGCATGACCTGCACGTACTACAGCTACTGGGAAGGGGTTCCCGGGCACTTCGAGCTGTACGAGCGTCCGGGGCGCTGGATCGGCGCCATCCCCACCAACGACGACCTCAAGCTGATCATGGCGTACTTTCCGCAGAGCGAATTCGCCGAGGTCCGCACCGCGGCGGAACCCGCCCTCCTCGAAGCCGTTCGTACGACGGCCCCCGAGCTGTACGAGCGGATGTCGGCGGGCAGCCGCGTGGAGCAGATGTACGGTACGGGGCACCAGGAGAACTTCTTCCGCAAGGCCCACGGGCCCGGCTGGGTGTTGCTCGGTGACGCGGTGCACCACAAGGACTCCATCACCGCCCGCGGTATCACCGACGCCTTCCTCCAGGCCCAGTTGCTGACCGAGCACATCGGCGGGCAACTGCACGACGACGTCTCGCTCAACGCGGCGCTCAGACGTTATGAGAACGACCTCGCCAATACCTTCCTCGACTTCTACCAGGGCGCACTCAACGTGGCCGAACTCAAGGCCGGACGGCAGACGGAGATGCTGCGGAAGCTGGTCGGTCACCAGGACCTGATCGACCTGTACTTCTCCACGGTGTCGGGCGCGTGCACCTTCGACGACTTCTACAACGACAAGCTCTTGGCGGTACTCGACCAAAGCTGAGTGTCGGATCGACCCCTGGTCGTTCTGTCGATTTGGAGACACATTGATCCCGTTGTCATTCGCGCAGCGCCGACTGTGGTTCGTGGACCGGTTCGAAGGCCCGTCGGCGACGTACAACGGCGCTTTCGCACTGCGGCTCACCGGTGAGCTGGACCCTGACGCGCTGGAGGCGGCGTTCCGCGATCTCATCGGCAGACACGAGGCCCTCCGTACCGTGATCGTCGAGGACGACGACGGCGTACCCCACCAGCGGGTGCTGCCGTCGGAAGAGGTGCCCTTCGCCCTCCCCCTCGTCGAGGTCGCCGGGGAGGAGGAGCGGGTGGCGGTCCTGGAGGAGACGGCCACCGCCTCCTTCGACCTGGCCACCGATGTGCCGATCCGCGCCCGGCTGGTGAGGAGCGCGCCCCACGAGCACTTCCTGGCGCTGGTGGTCCACCACATCGCCCTGGACGGCGAGTCCATGGGGCCGCTGCTGCGCGATCTGACCCTGGCGTACACGTCCCGCCGACAGGGCCGGCCACCGGCGTGGGAGCCGCTCCCAGTCCAGTATGCCGACTACACCCTCTGGCACCGGGACGTGCTCGGTGACGAGTCCGATCCGGACAGCCTGGCGTCCAGGCAACTGGCGTACTGGCGGCAGACCCTGGCCGGCCTGCCGCAGCCCCTGGCCCTGCCCGCCGACCGCCCGCGTCCGAGGACCATGAGCCGCCGCGGTGACATGGTCCGCTTCTCGATCGGCCCCGACCTGCTCCGGTCCGTGGAGAAGCTGGCGGCGCAGGAGGACGTCACCGTCTCCATGGTCATGCACTCCGCGCTCGCGGTGCTCCTGTACCACCGCGGCTGCGGCGACGACGGGCCCATCGCCGCACCGATCGCCGGCCGTACCGACGAGGAACTCCGGGACCTCGTTGGGTTCTTCGTCAATACCTGGGTGCTGCGCGTCGACCTGTCGCGGAATCCGACGTTCCAGGAACTGCTCCAGCGGGTGCGGGTGCGGTCCCTGGCCGCGTACGACAACCAGGACATGCCGTTCGAGCGGCTGGTTGAGCTGTTGAACCCGGACCGGTCCACCGCCTATCACCCGTTCTTCCAGGTGATGCTCTCCTGGCAGCCGCCCGTGCCGGAGCTGAAGGTCCCCGGCCTCACGGTCCGGGCCGCAAGGCTCGAGACCCGAACGGCCAAGTTCGACCTGTTCTTCGACATGGTGCCGAACGGGTCCGGCGCGGCGGAGTGCCGTCTGGAGTACGCCACCGACCTGTTCGACCAGAGAACGGCCGAGGGCCTGGCGCGGAGGTTCGTCCGCGTACTGGGCCGGCTCATGGCCGACTCCGGGCGCGGGATCGGTGGCATCGACGCGCTCGACGCGGTCGAGCGGGACCGGCTCCTGACCGCGTTCAACGCCACCGCCACCGCGGAGCCCGGGCTGACGATCCCGGAGCTGTTCGAGGGCCAGGTCGCCCGGACACCCGACGCGCCTGCCCTTGTGTGCGAGGACCGTACGCTGACCTACCGGGAGCTCGACGACCGGGCGAACGGCGTCGCGTGGGAGCTGATCCGGCGCGGAGCCGGTCCGGAAGACCTGGTGGTGCTCGCGCTGCCGCGCACCGAGGACCTGGTCGTGGGCCTGCTCGGAATCCTCAAGTCCGGTGCCGCGTACCTGCCGATGGACCCGCAGTACCGCGCCGGGCGGGCGGATACCGTGCTGGCCGAGGCCGCCCCGCGGTTCGCGGTCACCGACGCCAGGACATGGCAGGCTCTGCCGCGCAACGACATACCGATCGTCGACCTCGACCACCGCGCGGAGTGGGAGGCGTCCGAGAAGGCGCCGGACAACGCCGCCCGCCTGGCGCCGCTGGGCCCGGACAACCTGGCGTACGTGATGTACACCTCCGGCTCCACGGGCAGGCCGAAGGGCGCGGCGATCACCCAGCGCAACGTCGTGAACGGGATCCAGGAACTGGTGCGTGTGCTGGACACGCCGCCCGGGTGGCGGATGCTGGCCGGCACCTCGGTGAACTTCGACGTCTCGGTCTTTGAACTGCTGACCGCTCTGTCCACCGGCGGCACGGCCGAGGTGGTGCCCAACGCGCTGGTCCTCGGTGAGCGGGATACCTGGGACGGCCACATGATCAGCGCTGTCCCCTCGGTGCTCAGTGAACTGGTCGGCCACCTGGAGCGGGCACCCGGGGTGCGCACCGTCGTCCTCGCGGGCGAGATCCTCCCCGCCCGGCTGGTGCGGCAGGTCCGCGAGGCGCTGCCCGGCGTGCGGGTGGTGAACTCCTCCGGGCAGAGCGAGAGCTTCT
>NZ_JAVRFH010000118.1:0-7374 GCF_031845825.1 Streptomyces lancefieldiae
CCGCACCCGGACCGGCCCTGGTACGCCACGAACGGCGACATCTGGACGCGTTTCTCGCTGCGTGACATGGCCGACTTCCACGCCGAGCGGGCGCGGTCGGACATGGTGTCGGTGAGGGCGGAGCCGGGGGTTCGCGCCGGGGTGGTGTCGGGGGTGTGGGCGGTGGTGGCTGCCGGGGTGGGTGTGGTGGGGGCGTCGGGTGTGGTGGCGGGGTGGGGGTTTTCGGTCGTCGCGGTGATCCGCGGCATTTCGTCGGTGTCGCGGTCGTCGGGGTGGGTCGGCTCCGCGTCCGCCGGGCGGCGTTGCTGGGGCAGGCGTGGGGGTTCCTCGGTGGTGCCGTCCCGTTCGCCGGTGGTGCTCGTGGTGGGTGCCGTGTCGGTGCGGTCGTGCCGGGTGGGGGGCGCGCCGGTGCCGCCCGGGCCGGGGCGGGAGGTGGCGTCCGGGCCGGGGACCTGGTCGGTGGAGGAGGCCGTGGGTTGCGTGGTGCGGGTGCCGGCCTGGTCCCAGCGGAGTACGGCGCCGCACGCGTCGCAGAAGGACTGGCCCGGTTCCGCGCGGGTTCCGCACTCGGCGCAGTTCTGCGTGGTCATCTCTCCGGGGTCCTTTCGGATGCGGTCACTTCGACCGTGTAGGGCATGTGGGCGGGGCGGGCGGCGGCGACGAGGGTGTCCAGGCGATGGGTGTCGGCCGGGGTCGGGTCGGGCAGCCGGAGGGTGACGTGCAGGTGGGGTCGGGGTCTGCCGGGGAACGGGCCGAGGGGGCGGGCGTTCCATGTGGCGCCGCCGCTTTCGGTGATCTCCGGTTCGACGCCGAAGGCGAGTCGTACGGCCTCGGACAGGCCTTGCCGGGTGCCGCGTACGCGGTGCAGCCGGGCGGCGGCGGCGACGGCGGCGCGCAGTCGGGCCTCGGGTTCGGTGCCGTCGGTTTCGGCGCCGACCCAGGTGCCGAGCCATTGGGCGAAGTCGGCGGGTGTGAGGGCGGGGTCGAAGTAGGTGTCCAGGCAGTCCAGGACGCTGAGGATGGGGGCGAGGACGTCGTCGAGTCCGCCGACGAAGCGCTGGGCGAGGTCGTCGTCGGCGAAGACGGCGGGGAGCATGGTGCTGATGGGCAGGGAGGAGGCGAGCCCGTCGATGGAGCCCCGGTGTGTCGTGGTGGTCACGCGCCGTCTCCGATGACTCGGACCCGGTGGTCGTAGGAGAAGACGAGCGCGGGTGCTTCGAGGTCGATGCGGTCGGTGGGGTCGCCGCGTTTGCCGGTGAGGGGGTCGGCGGGGTGCAGGACGACTTCGTCGACGAGTTCGACGCCGGGGACGCGCTGGAGTACGGCGAAGACCTCGCCGGTCTGTACGGGGCGTCCGAAGGGCCAGCCCTTGCCGTCGGCGCCGCCGGTGAGGGGGTCGAGGTGGCGGTAGAGGGCGTCGTGGGCCTGGCGGCGTACGCGGTCGGCGTCGACGCCGCGGAAGGCGTGGATGGTGGCGACGACGGTGACGCCCTGGTAGTAGGGCGGGCCGACGGCGAGGCGGGTGCCGATGAGGCGGCGTTCGTCGAGGTGGCGGGTGATGCGTTCCAGGAGGGCGTCGCCGGGGACGAGTTGTTCGAAGCGGAGTCGGCCGCCGGGGTCGGGGACGGCCTGGGGGACGACGAGGACGCGGACGGCGTGGGCGCCGTATTCGTTCTCCTTGCCCTCGAGGCAGGTGATGCGGGCGGTCTCGGGGGCGGCGCGGCGGGCGAGTTCCTCGTAGTCGCGCAGGGTGACGGCGCGTTCCTGGGCGCGGAGTGTGATGGGGGCCCGGAGTTTGGCCTCTTCGACGGTCTCGCCGTCGACTCCGCCGCGGGCGGCTTCGCGGTTGACGACCTCGGAGACGTAGGGGATGGAGGTGCGCAGGACCTGTACGGCGCCGCGGGCGACGTTGCCGGCTCGGCCGCCGCCGGTGCGGTAGCGGCGGGCGCGGATGATGGCGCCCTTCGGGGGGACGGTGCCGTACTGGCGCAGGGTGCCGTCGGGTTCGCGGACGGCGGGGCCGAAGGCGATCTCGCCGGTGGCGGCGTCGAGGGTGATGTGGTGGTCGTCGGGGCGGGAGGCCGCGAAGTGGGGGACGACGTGCCAGTCCTGCCAGCCGTCGTCGTCGGTGGTCTGGAGGAGGAGGGGTGGGTCGTCGGCGACGACGGGGGCGTGTTCGAGCCGGAGCCGTTGGCCGGGCAGGCCGGTGGATTCGCCGAGGGGTTCGTCGTAGACGGTTTCGGCGTGGACGGTGCCGGTGGTGCCGCCGATGGTGTAGGCCTCGGCGGAGCGGATGGTGGGTGAGGTGGTGTAGAAGGGCTGGCCGGGCAGGGGGTCGGTGACGCGGCAGCGGATCCAGCCGGCTTCGTGACCGCCGTTGCGGGACAGGACGTGGCCGCCGGGTACGTGGAGCACGATGTCGCCGGGGCGGTTGAGGCCGCCGGTGCCGTCGCGGTCGACCTCGCAGGGCTGCCAGCCGTCCTCGGTCCAGGCTTCCCAGACGAGGGGTGGCTGGCGGGGGTCGACGCCGACGCCGTCGACGCGGCTGTCGAGTTCGAGGGCGAGTGCGCAGTGCGGGGTGGCGGAGGTGAGGCCGATGAGCATGCAGTCGCCGGGGTTGGGTGCTTCGGCGAAGCACATGAGGTCCTTGCCCTCGGCGAGGTCCGTGGTGCGGTCGGTGACGGGTTGGCCGCGGTGTTGCACCACGAGGTGGCTGAGGGTGCACGGTACGACGGTCAGGTCGCGTTCGGTGGCGAAGACGATGGCTTCGTCGCGTTCGGTGCGCAGGGTGGCGACCTCGGTGCCCACGGGGACCAGGATCGGTTCCTCCTGGGGTGCGGACAGCCAGAAGGTGACGTCGGTGCGGGCGGCGGAGGGCGGGAAGAGGGTGATGCCGACGAGGTCGAGGAAGGCGAGGTGGTTCTTCTCCGGGACGCGGTTGAGGCGGTAGACGATCTGGTCGGCCATGTGGGCGAGCGTCTCGACGAGGGTGATGCCGGGGTCGGAGACGTTGTGGTCGGTCCACTCCGGGGCGCGTTGCTGGATGTAGCGCTTGGCATCGTCGACGAACTGCTGGAAGCGGCGGTCGTCGAGGTTGGGGGAGGGCAGGGACATCAGCGGTCGCTTTCGGGTGAGCCCGGGTGGCCGGCGGGACCGTCGGGGAGGTCCGGCTCGTCGTGGGAGGGGATGACGTAGAACGGGAAGACGAGGCTGCGCGGGTTGTTGGTGCCGCGGATCGAGTAGCGGACGTCGATGTAGAGGACGCTCTGGTCGCCACCGGTGGAGACCTCGACGTCGTGCACCTCGATGCGGGGTTCCCAGCGGTCGAGGGTGACGTGTACTTCGTGTTGGATGCGGCCGGCGGTCTGTTCGTTGACCGGGGCGAAGACGAGGTCGTGGATGGCGCAGCCGAATTCGGGGCGCATCGGCCGTTCGCCGGGTGCGGTGGCGAGGATGAGCCGGATGGCTTCCTCGACCTCCTGCTCGCCGCTGACGAGGGCGATGCCGCCGGTGGGCCCGATGCGCATGGGGAACGCCCAGCCGGAGCCGACGAATTGTTCGGCCATCAGGGGGCCACCTGCCTTCTTCTTCCTGCGAACCCGGTGTGCCGGTACGGACGTGCGGTCATGCCGGGAGGGGGTACTTCACGGTGTTGACGAACACGGCGCCGAAGAGGTCGACCTTGATGGCCTTGATGTTGACGTTGGCCACGGAGTTGACCGACACCATGCCGGTGGCGTTGATCGAGGTCATGCCGCTGGACGACAGGTTCATGGCGCCGCCCATGGCGTTGACGTTGACCGCGCCGCCCAGTGAGGTGAGGCTGACAAGGGCCTTGCCCTTCAGGGTGAGCGGGCCGCCGCTGTCGATCATGACCGATCGTCGGCCGCGGAGGGTGAGGCTGGTGCCTGCTTCGACCGACACCGAGCGGCTGCCGGTGATGCTGACGCTGCCCTTGCTGTCGACGGTGATCTCGGTCTGGGTGCGGTCGAGGTTGATGACCAGCTTGTTGTTGCCGCTGGCGATCCGGACGCCCTGTTTGCGTGCGCCGGTCTGCTGGCTGAGCAGGTCGACGCGGTTGCCCTGGCGGTCGGACAGGGTGTGTCGTACGGCCTTCTTCTTCAGGCCGTCGTGCAGGGGGACGTCGGAGACCTTGGTGGGCAGGTCCCGGCCGTTGTAGAGCCCGCCGATGACGAACGGGTGGTCCAGCGCGCCCCGGTCGAAGGCGACGAGCACCTCGTCGCCGACGTCCATGGGGAAGACCCCGCCGCCGTCCTTGCCGCCCATCTGCACGCTGCGCGCCCAGTCGCTGATGTAGGCGTCGTCCAGCCACGGGAACTGGAGTTTGACCCTGCCCTGTTTGAGGGGGTCCTGTACGTCGGTGACGATGGCGTTGGCGACGCTGGGCAGCCGGGCGGCGCTGGCGGGGTCGACGCCGCCGCTGCCGCCGGAGGCCAGTCCGTACAGGGAGCGCCACTGGCGTCCGCTGACGGTGATCCAGGACTCGTAGTGCTTGCCGTCGCCGAAGACGTGGCGTACCGAGGTGACGGTGTACTTGCCCTCGAAGGGCTTGCCGACGTCGGAGAGGGCCACGGGGACGCCGGGCCGCAGGTCCGGGTGGCCGTAGACGGCGACTTCCAGCTCGGCGAAGGAGGAGGTGACGTCGGCGGCGAGTGCCTTGGCGGCGTGCTGGACCTCGTCCTGCTTGTCGTAGGGGTTGGCGGTCTCGACGAGTTTGGCGGCCTTGAACTTGCCGGCGGCCTGTCCGGGTGTCGAGC
The DNA here is from genome assembly GCF_031845825.1 of Streptomyces lancefieldiae. NCBI lineage: Bacteria > Bacillati > Actinomycetota > Actinomycetes > Kitasatosporales > Streptomycetaceae > Streptomyces > Streptomyces lancefieldiae. The sequence continues at coordinate 4,779 of NZ_JAVRFH010000118.1, forward strand.
CGATGTTGATGCCCGGGTCGGTGGTGGCGGGCGCGATCTCGGTGATCTTCTTCTTGGTGGTGACGTTCCAGCCGCGCGACTCGACCTTGCCGACCTGGTCGGCGGCGGTGACGGCGGCCCGCAGGCGGAGGATGTCGTGGCCGGCCTGGAGGACGAAGGTGCTCTTGTCGCCGTCCGTCTGCGGGGAGGGTGCGCCGGCCGACGGTTTCGGCGTGACGAACCGGAACTTCCCCTTGGCGTCGAGGGACATGACCATGTTGTTCTCGTCGGCGAGCCGGGAGAGGAAGTCCCAGTCGGTGACGTTGGACTGGCTGATGAAGCCGTAGGTGCCCTTCGTCGGCTGGATGCGGCCGATGGACACGCCGTCCATGCCGGCGAGTTTGCGGGCGATGTCGGAGGCCTTCTGGTTGCGGTACGCGGCCACGCGGCGCTGGCGCATCATGCGGTGCCCGTAGTCGTAGCCGCGGATGACCGTGAAGCTGCCGGTGCCGTCGTAGTCGGCCTCCAGGCCGGTGACCTCGCCGGTCAGCAGGGGGTTGCCGATGCCCTGCCCGTCGGCGATCGGGGTGATGACGACCTTGGTGCCGAACTGGACGTTCAGCTTGCCGAGGACCAGACGGTAGGGGTCGCGGAAGGTGAGGCGGAACGCGGCGGGTACGCCGACGCCCTGGTCGACCCAGCCCTCCACGAGCATCGGGGCGATGTCGGTGGGCAGCTTCGCGCCACCGATCTTGACCTCGACGATGCTGGAAAAAGCGTGCCGCACCATCAGTGAGGCACCTCCTCGGTGGCGGGCAGGACGAGTTCGGTGCCGGTCGGCAGGCGGGACGGGTCGTCGATGCCGTTGGCCTCGGCGATGGCCCGCCAGGCGTTCGCGCTGCCGTACTCGCTCCAGGCCAGTGACTGGAGGGAGTCCCCCGCGACGACGCGGTGCACGCGCTGGGCGGTGAGTGCGCCGGAGGTCGGGTTCTGGCCCGGGGTCGGGCCGGGGATCTCCACCAGCGAGACCTGGCAGGTGGCGCGGATGGGGACGCCGCTGGTGCCGAACAGCGTGTACTGCGCCTCGATGGACGAGACGTACGCGGTGAACCGTGCCGTGGAGAACGAGCCCCATTCGAAGACCACCCAGGGCGGCGACGGCTGCTTGGCGTCGATGCTCTTCCCGGTCACCTCGCAGCAGAGCAGCAGGGACTCGACCTTCTTCATCACGGTGTTGTCGTCGGGCTTCATCGACGAGTCCAGGAAGATCTCCACGGTCATCTCCCGCGGGTCGGCACCCATGAACTCCGGCTTGGAGCCGTCCCGCACGGCCATGGTCGGCGTCGCCTTCCACTCGGCGCGCTGGGTGAGGGTGAGCTGCGCCGGGTTGAACTCGAAGCTGAACCTCTGCATCAGCCCGCCGGGCGTGGTGCTCGTGCCGGTGGGCGGCTCGTGGATGGCGAGGTTGGCGCGGACGAGGCTCTTGCCGGCGCCCTTGCTGCTGGTGGCCATGGGTCTTCCTCTCTGCTCTCCGGCGCCGTCAGTCCGTGAATCCGTGGTGGGTGATCTCCAGGACCTCGTTGGCCACGGCCGGGTTGTTGGGGTCGAGGGTGGGGCCCTGCCAGCTGACGGGCAGTACGTCGATCAGCCCCCAGCGGGCGACCAGCGACCCGTCCGCGCGCAGCGCCGAGATCTGTGCGGTGGGCCGCTTGATCCCGGTCTGGACGGAGGAGATCCACTTGGCGACCTTCGCCGTGTCCGGGGTGATGGGGCGGGTGAGCCGGATGGTGGAGAAGGTGACGCGGGTGGGCAGTTGCCAGACGAACCCGTTGTTGCCGCCCTCCTGGCGCTGCTCGATCTCGACCTGGGACGACAGGCCCTCGCACCCGTTGAAGTAACCGAGGCTCTCGCCATCGATGGCGAGGCTGAACCAGATGGTGGAGCCCGGGTCCTGGCGGGGCATCGGGGGGTGACCTTTCTGTCGGGTGAGCGGTGGGGCGCGCGGGTGGCGGTCGGGCGCGGGGGCGCGCGGTCAGGCGCGGGGGTCGCGGAGTCTGCCGATCCGTTCGCGGTCCATGCGCAGTTCGGTGCGGACGAGGCGGGTGACGCGGCCGATGATCCGGTGCACCAGCTCGTCGAGCTGGAAGTCGGTCAGTTCGCGCGGGTCGAACCCGCCGGCCGGGACCGCCGTGTAGGCGGGCGGCCGGTCGTCCTCCGCCGGGGGCGGCGTGGTGTGGCCACCCGGGTGCGGGGGCGGGTTGCCGGGCGGGGGCGGACTGTACGGGGGCGGCGGGGGGTCGGCCGGGGTGTGCCCGGACGAGTGGGGCCGCAGGCGGCTGAGGGTCGAGGCCACGGTGGACGCCGCGGCGGCGGCGAGGGCACCGGTGGTACGGCCGAACGCGCGCTGGACCGGGGGCGCGGAGGTGGTGTCCGCGGGTGACTGGGCCGGTGCCGTCGGGGTGTGCACGGGGTGGAGCGGGCGGGGCGGCGTCGGCGGGGGCGGCGTCAGGGGGGCCACCGGCAGTGGGGTCCCGGCGGCGGTGACACCCAGGGGTGTGGGCCGGCGCAGGGGTACGGCCTTGGCGGCCGTGGGGCGGGTGGCGGGGGTGCGCTGCAC
>NZ_JAVRFH010000119.1:0-7020 GCF_031845825.1 Streptomyces lancefieldiae
CCTTACCGCCGTACGCGGTTTTCCGTCCGCGTAACTGCGGGCAGCCCGTGCCGCGCGGCTGCGGGCAGTCGTGCCTCCCCCAGTGTCTGAACGGCCTGGGAGGTACCCCCAGGGCGGCACGGGTGGGTGATGGGGGTCCTCATGGGGGTTCCCCGCTCGAGCGCAGCCGGGAGTGGGGGAGGTACCCCGTAGCGGGGCCGCGCCGCCCACCCCCGGTGTGCGTCGAGAAGTGGAGCTGGGTTCCGGCGGATCAGGCCGGTCGTGACCGCAGTCCCTCCAGCAGGATGTCCAGCAGCCGGGCCGAGGCCGCCGCCTGCTGGGCCGCGTCCGGCAGTGAGGGCGCCGCCGTGGCTATCACCAGCAGTACGTCCGACACCGACACGTCCGGCCGCAGCTCGCCCGCCGTACGCGCCCGCTCCACGAGCCGGCCCACGACCTCCAGCAGTGCCGCCGCCCCGTCGTCGCCCTCCACGGAAACCGGCGTACCGACCGGCGCGGCCTCCTCGGAGACCAGCCGCAGCTCGCCCGAGCCCGGCTGTATCCGCTGCTGCGGCAGCCGCGCTTCACCGGCCACGCCGTCGTCCGGCACGCCGACCCGCAGCACCTGCGGAGGCAGCAGCCGGCCGGCGCCCGAGGCCACCGACGTCCGCAGGAAGCGCGACAGGGCCGACCACGGCTCGTCCTCCTGCCCGAGCGCCGCCCGGGCCTGATCGGTCAGCCGTGCCGTCTCCTCCTCGGCTATCCGGCGTACCAGGACGTCCTTGCTCGGGAAGCGCCGGTACACCGTGCCGACGCCGACCCGCGCGCGCCGCGCCACGTCCTCCATCGGCGCGCCGTACCCCAGCTCGCCGAACACCTCGCGCGCCGCGCGCAGCACGTGCTCCAGATTGCGCTGGGCGTCCACGCGCAGCGGTGCGCTGCGTGCCGATTCTCCGCGTCCGCCGCCCGGCGCCGTGCTCACGACGCCACCGTGCGCGACTGTGGACGCGGACGACCAATGAGAGTCCTGAACATGCATAGACAATCCCCCGGTAATGACGTCTCCCCCCGGAGACTCTCCCCGCCATCGAAAGTCGGAGTGCGTGGAACGGCCCGGTTCTGAGGTCCGCCCGTCGCGGACCCGAGGTGCACGTCCCCCTGCACGCCGTGGGAATGAACATAGTTGAGGGAGGGTCAATTCAGAAGAGGAACGTTCCGCACGGAGTGCCCCTCGATCGGAGTACGGATCGCATACGCCCCGAATGTGCCGCCTTCCGCCCCCGCGTCCACCCCTGCTGACCTGCGCGGCAGCGCCGGATCGCGGCGGTCCGCCGGGCCCCGTGTCGCCACGGTCTCCGGTCACACAAATCGCTGAGCCTGTGGACAAACGCAAGCGGCGGGTGCGTCATGGGATGGTGAAGGAACGTGCGCGCATTCTCGTTGTCGGCGGCGGCTACGTCGGGATGTACACGGCCCTGCGTCTGCAGCGGAACCTCAAGGGCGAACTCCGGCGGGGCGAGGCCGAGATCACGGTCGTCACCCCCGACCCCTACATGACGTATCAACCGTTCCTCCCCGAGGCGGCGGCCGGTTCCATCTCCCCGCGGCACGTCGTCGTGCCGCTGCGCCGCGTCCTCGGCCAGTGCCACGTCGTCGTCGGCGAGGCGCGGTCCGTCGACCACACGACGCGCACCGCCGCGGTCACCACCCTCGCCACCGAGGAGGAGGGCGCGGGCGACCGTCGGCTGACGTACGACGAACTCGTCCTCGCGCCCGGTTCGGTCTCACGCACCCTGCCCGTCCCCGGCCTCGCCGACCACGGCGTCGGCTTCAAGACCGTCGAGGAGGCCATCGGCCTGCGCAACCACGTACTGGAGCAGATGGACATCGCCTCCTCCACCCGCGACCCAGCCCTCCGCGACGCCGCCCTCACCTTCGTCTTCGTCGGCGGCGGCTACGCGGGCGTGGAGGCGCTCGGCGAACTGGAGGACATGGCCCGGTACGCCGCGCGGTACTACCACAACGTCACCCCCGAGGACATGAAGTGGATCCTCGTCGAGGCCTCGGGCCGCATCCTGCCCGAGGTCGGCGAGGAGCTCGGCCGCTACACGGTCACCGAACTGCGCCGCCGCAACATCGACGTACGCCTCGACACCCGCCTCGAGTCCTGCACGGACCGCGTCGCCGTCCTCAGCGACGGCGCCCGCTTCCCCACCCGTACGGTCGTCTGGACGGCCGGCGTCAAACCCCACCCGGTCCTCGCCGCCACCGGCCTGCCCCTCGACGACCGCGGCCGGCTGAAGTGCACGCCCCAGTTGTCCGTCGACGGCGCCACGCACGCGTGGGCCGCGGGAGACGCCGCCGCCGTCCCCGACGTCACCGCCGCACAACCCGGCCGGGAATGCGCCCCCAACGCCCAGCACGCCGTCCGCCAGGCCAGGGTCCTCGGCGACAACGTCGCGCACTCCCTGCGCGGGGAGCCCTTGGACACGTACGCGCACACGTACGCCGGATCCGTCGCCTCCCTCGGCTTCCACAAAGGCGTCGCGCACGTCTACGGACGCAAGCTGAAGGGCTACCCCGCGTGGTTCATGCACCGCGCCTACCACCTCAGCCGCGTCCCCACCGTCAACCGCAAGGCGCGCGTGCTGGCCGAATGGGCCCTCGCCGGACTCTTCAAACGGGAGATCGTCTCCCTCGGTTCACTCGAACATCCGCGAGCGGAGTTCGAACTCGCGGCCGGTGGAAAGCCTTCTCAGGAACCACCGCGCAACCCGAAGGGGTAGTCCTGACCGGACCCAGGAACTCCCCCGGCCGGTCCGGCGTCTGACGGATGTCGGCCCGGCCGGCACCCTGCCAGACTGGTCCACCATCGCGGGCGCGCCGCCGCTCGCTCCCGCGCGGCCCCGGGGCCCGGCCGTTCCCGGCCCGTCCCGTTCCCGGCCGCCGACAACTACACGAGGCAAGGATTCGTGAACTTCACGCGCTGGAGCGCCCGACTCCCCGGAACGCAGCGCCGCGCCGCAGCGCGGACCGACACGACGGTCTCCCCGGACCGGCGGGGAGACGGCTCCGTGCCCCCCGCCCGCGCCGAACAGCTGACCGACGAGGCCCCGCCCGTACCCGCCGTCGACGACCTGCCCGTGCGCGACGTCCTCGACCGCGTCCCGGCCCTCGTCGCCCTCGTCCACGGCCCCGACCACCGCCTCGCCTACGTCAACGACGCCTACGTCGCCGCCTTCGGCATGCGCGACCTGGGCGTACGGGCCCGCGAGGCCCTGCCCGAGCTCGACGAGCCGGGTCTCTTCCCGCTGCTGGACCAGGTCCAGCGCAGCGGCAGGCCCCGCACCCTGAAGTCCCGCAAGGCTCCCGACGGCCGTTCCTACACCTTCACCTGCACGCCGGTCACCGAGGGCGGCGGCAGCGACGGTGCCCGTGGCGTCCTCGTCTTCGCGACCGACGTCACCGACCACGCCGAGGCCGCGGGCCGCCTCCGCGCGAGCGAACGCCGCCAGCGCGAGACCGCCGTCACCCTCCAGCGCTCCCTGCTCCCACAGGAGCTGGAGGAGCCCGACGACCTGCGCGTCGCCGCCACGTACCACCCCGGCGGCACCGAGGCCGCGGTCGGCGGCGACTGGTACGACGTGATCACGCTCGGCGGCGGCCGCACCGCCCTGGTCATCGGCGACGTCATGGGACGAGGCGTCCGCGCGGCGGCGATCATGGGCCAGCTCCGCACGGCGGTCAGGGCCTACGCCCGCCTCGACCTCCCCCCGCACGAGGTCCTCCAGCTCCTCGACGGCTTGGCCGCCGAGATCGACGCCAACCAGATCGCCACCTGTGTCTACGCCATCCACGACCCCAACGAGGGCCGGCTGGTGTACGCCTCCGCCGGACACCTGCCCATCCTGGTCCGCGACGAGAACGGCACCGTCCAGCGCGCCGACGAACCCACCGGCCCCCCGCTCGGTACGGGCGGCTGGGTGCACACGTCCGGCTCGATCGCCCTGAGTCCCGGCTCCACCGCCGTCCTCTACACCGACGGCCTGGTGGAACGCCGGAACGAAGACCTGGACGAGGGCATCGCCGCCCTGGAACGCGCCCTGTCCGGTGCCACCGGCAGCCCCCAGGTGATCTGCGACCGCCTGGTCCGCTCGGCGGGCGTCACCCCCGACCACGACGACGACGTCGCCGTCCTGGTCCTTCAGCACCCCGCCCGCAAGGGCGCGCAGGCCGAGCTGTTCCGCAACGCCGCGCTGGAACTGCTCGGCGGCGTGGAAGCGGCCCCACGCGCGCGTGCCTTCGCCTCCGGCGTGCTGACCAGCTGGCGCTTCCCCGTCGAGCTGCACGACCTGGGCGTCCTGGCCGCCAGCGAACTGGTCGCCAACTCGCTGCAGCACGGCACACCCCCCATGCGCCTGCGCCTGCGCCGCACCGACCGCCGCCTGATCATCGAGGTCACGGACGGCGACGACCACCTGCCCCGACGCCGCCGCGCGGAACCGGCCGACGAGTCCGGCCGAGGCATCGCCATCGTCGCGACGATCGCCTCCCACTGGGGGTCCAGGCGCACACCCGGGGGCGGCAAGGCGGTCTGGTGCGAGTTCCTCCTGCCGAAGCCGTGAGTCCGTGGGGTGTGAGCCAGGGGTCGTGACGGGCGGGGAACCCGTCACGACCCCGGTCACGCCTCCGCGGCAGCCACCGTGTCGGCCGGCGCCCCGCCCTGCGTGACCACCCGGCTCCCGGCGAGCGACGGCTGGTTCTGTACGTCCGTGAGCTGACGCCCCAGCCGCACCGCCAGCACCGTGATGCCCAGCGAGAACAGCAGGAACGCCACGACGTACGGACCGTGCAGCGAGGCCCCGAGCGGCCCGCCCACCGCGGGCCCGATGGCCAGCGCGAGCTGCTTCACCAGGGCGAAGGCGGAGTTGTACTGCCCGGCCATCCCGGCCGGCGCGAGGTCCGCCACCAGCGGTGCCAGCGTCGGCGACAGCATGGCCTCGCCCAGCCCGAACAGCGCGTACGTCGAGATGAACGCGGCCGTCGCCATCGTCTGGCTGCCGTGCCCCAGCCCGGCGTATCCGGCCACCGCCCAGGCCACGGCCCAGATGAGCCCCACGGCCGCGATCACGCGCGACCGCTTCCGCCGCTCCACGAACTTCAGCACCGCGAACTGCGCGACCACGATCACCAGCGTGTTCGCCGCCAACGCCGTCCCCAGCGCGGACGTGGAGATCCCGGCCGCCTCGACGCCGTAGGCGCTCAGGCCCGACTCGAACTGCCCGTAGCAGGCGAAGAAGAGCACGAAGCCCAGCACGCAGAGCTGCACCATGGCCCGGTTCCCCAGCAGCTGCTTCCAACTGCTCCCGCCGGACTGCCCCGGGGCTTCCTCCACACGGGGCGCGCGCGGCGTGCGCACCGTCGCCATCACCACGACCAGCAGCAGGAACATCGCCGCCTCGATCGCGAACAGCAGCGTGAAGGAGGAGGCGCTCGTGGTGTCGACCAGGTGACCGCCGATGAGTCCGCCGACGCCGAGCCCCAGGTTCTGCAGGAAGAACTGCATCGCGAACGCCCGCGACCGGGTCTCGGTCGAGGAGCAGTCCACGATCATCGTCGCGAGCGCCGGCTGCATCACGGCCTGTCCCGCCCCCAGCGCGGCGGCGGACAGCAGCACGGTGGCCGCCGAGGCCGACAGCCCCAGGCTCAGCGCGCCGAGCGCGGCGGTGACCAAGGCGACGAGCAGCACCGGCAGCGGGCCCCGCCGGACGATGGCCCGCCCGGCGAACGGCAGCACGATCAGCGCGGCCACGGCGAAGACGGCGAGTACGAGACCCGCCGTCACGGAACCCAGTCCCCTTACCTGCGCCACATAGACGTACAGGTAGGGGACGGTGAAGCCGAGCCCGAACGCGCTGAGTGCGTTGCCCACGTGGATCCGGCGCATCGCCGCGCCCATTGCCCTGGTCACGTTCACCCTCTCTTGGGGAGACCGCTTCAGCCGTTGAAGCTGAAGACTTAGAAGCTAAAGTTCGAAGCTAAAGAGTACACAGCGAAGGACTTCGAGGCAAAGGCGCGTGCCATACTGCGGCCATGGGTGACACCTCCGGCGCAGGCGAGCCGCCACTCGAAGAACAGATCGCCGCCTACCAGCGCGAGTTCCAGGACCTCGACCCGCAGGTCGAGAAGATCGTCTCTGCCCTCTCACGTCTCAACCGCCGTATGAACGTCGCGTACGGCCGGCAGACCGCCGAGCTCGGCATCAGTACCACCGACTGGGAGGTGCTGAAGGCGCTCGTCCTTTCCGGAGCCCCGTACCGTCTGGGCCCCGGCGACCTCGCCAAGCGCCTCGGCCTGACACCGGCCGCGATGACCCATCGCATCGACCGGATGGTGTCGGAGGGTCTGGTGACCCGCGACCGGGACGAGACCAACCGGGTCCGCGTGATCGTCGAGCTGACGGCCGAGGGGCGTGAGAAGTGGCTGGAGGCCATGCGCCTGGCCACGGTCTTCGAGGAGGACCTCCTCCAGGACCTCTCCGCCGACGACCGGGCGGCGCTCGGCGAGGTACTCACCCGCCTCCTCCGCAGGGTGGAGCACGCCCAGCCGGACGCGGGCGGCCGGCTCAGCGACCTCGATTAAAGATCTTGACAAGGCTTCTTGACAGCCTCCTACGGCATCCGTAAAGTTCTCCGGGTTGCCGCGGGGCCGTAACGGTTCTTCGGTAGCACCTCCCGCCGCAGCAGCGGCAACCAAACCACCAGCACGACCTCCCAGTGGGAATGATTTCGGCATGTCCGAATTCAATTCCGATGGGGCTTGGCGGAGCCGATCGACACCGATTGGGAATCGCCGAGAGAGTCCGCTAAGGTTTGAGACGTCGGAACGGCCCAACAGCCGGGAAGGCAACCCCTTCTGACGGGGAATCAGGGCCCGAAAGGATCTGATAGAGTCGGAACCGCCGGAAAGGGAAACGCGGAAGCGGGAACCTGGAAAGCACCGAGGAAATCGGATCGGAAAAGGATCTGATAGAGTCGGAAA
>NZ_JAVRFH010000011.1:0-239176 GCF_031845825.1 Streptomyces lancefieldiae
CCGGGCTCGAGGGTGGGGCCGTCCCGGGCCGCTGCGGGAGGGTTACTGCTGCTTGATCCGCAGGAACGTCACCGAGTTCGCCGGGAACGTGTAGGTGAACTCGCTCGCCACTCCGGAGAAGGTCGAGGTCACCGGGGTCACCGGGGTGTCCGTCTCGGTGTTGACCGCGTCCTGGTCGGCGGCCAGCGTGGTGACGCGCGCCTTGGAGGCGACCTTGGCGCCGCCGAGGTCGACGGCCGTGCGGGCCGCCGTGTCCTGGGCGTTGACGACCTTGACGATCAGCTCGCCGGTCCGCGCGTCCTCGGTGACGATCTGGCGGAACGGCTCGGCCGGCTTGTCGTCGGTGAAGCTGCCCCACTCCTTGCCGTCGAGGTAGAGGGTCACCTGCCGGCCCCGCACCTTGATGTCGATGTCGTAGGCGCGGCCCGTCTCGATCGACCCGGCCTTCGACAGGAGCGTCGACTTGCCGCCGCCCGAGGCCTGTTCGACGGCGGACTGGGTGTTGTTCCAGCCGCCCAGGTTCCACCAGTAGTAGTTGCCCGTGTCCTTGACGCCGAAGGCGACCAGGAAGCCCTCCTTGCCGGACTTCTTGGTGGCCCTCACGTGCAGGTCGTAGTCCTTCCACGCCGGGTCACCGGCCGTGACCAGGGTGTTCTCGGCGGCGGCGTCCGTCTGGACGTACTCGCCGTCGCGCACGCTCCAGCTTCCGGCGCCCGAGTGCTTCCACTGCGAGGCGTCACCGGAGAAGTCGTCGCTGAGCAGCGTCGTCCCCTGCGCCGACGTCACCTTCACGTCGTCGTACGCCGCGCTCGTCGCCCAGGTCGACAGGCCGACGGCACCGGTGATGGGACCGCTGACGTTCGGCGTGCCGGTCGCCTTCGAGGGCACGACGCGGTCACCGACGTTGTTCATGAACAGCTTCTGGACCTCGTAGTTGGCCGAGTTCCAGGACGCGTGGTTGTTGAACCAGATCAGGTCCGGGCTCCACTGCACGTAGTCCTCGTTGGCGAGCAGCGGGGCGTAGGACGCGAGCTTGACGACGTCCGCGTTGCGCTCCAGGCCGGTCATGAACGCGGCCTCGGACAGCGCGTTCTTCCAGGCGTTGCCCTGGGAGGCGTACTCGCCGAGGAAGACCTTCGGTCCGTTCCTGTCGTACGAGTCGTAGCGGTCGTTGTTCTGGAGGAACCACTGGGGGCTGTTGTAGTAGTGCTCGTCGACCATCTCGACGCCGGCCTCGCGGTTGAGCTTCCAGGCGGTGTCGAAGGTGGACCCGGCGTCGTCCGGGCCGGAGTTGGAGACAACGGTGACGTCCGGGTACTTCGCCTCGATGGCGGCGCGGAACTCCTTGAAGCGCTCGAAGAACTCGACCGGGAGGTTCTCCTCGTTGCCGACCTCCAGGTGGGTGAGGTGGAAGGGCTTGGGGTGGCCCATCTGCGCGCGCTTCTTGCCCCAGGTCGAGGTGACCGGTCCGTTGGCGAACTCGATGAGGTCCAGGGTGTCCTGGATGTGCCGCTTCAGCAGCGCGTCGTCGACGACGGCCTTGTTCTGGCCGCAGCCGGTGACCAGGGCGGGCACGACGGGCAGCGGCATGGCGCCGATGTCCTCGGCGAAGCGGAAGTACTCGTAGTAGCCGAGGCCGTAGCTCTGGTTGTAGCCCCAGAAGTTGGCGTTGGTGGCGCGCTGCTCGACCGGGCCGATGGTGTCCTTCCACTGGTAGGACCGCTTGCGCTGCCAGCCGGAGTCCGCGCTGTAGTCCTCCATGGAGCCGGTGTTGACCAGGCAGCCGCCGGGGAAGCGCAGGAAGCCGGGGTCGAGGTCCTCGATCTTCTCGGCGAGGTCCTTGCGCAGGCCGCCCGGTTGGCCCTTGTAGGTGTCGCGGGGGAAGAGCGAGACCATGTCGAGGGCGGCCGGCGCGGTCGTGGCCACCGCGAGACGGCCGCGGTTGCTGGTGCGGGTGGCGGTGAAGGTGGCGGTGTACTTGCGCCACTGCCCCTTCGCGGCCACCTGGCGGACCTTGGCGAGCGTGCCCGCGGCGTCCCGGAGGGTGACGGTGAGGGTGGTGCCGTTCTCGGCGCGGGCCCACACCGAGAAGTCGTACGTCTTGCCCTTCTCCACCCGGATGCCGGTGTTGTAGCCGGCGTTGGTGACCGAGGAACCGGCGCCCAGGGAAAGGTAGTTGCGGTTGCGCTCGGCCAGCCGGCCCTCGTCGTTCACCACCTCGGCCGTGCCGTCGGCCGTCCAGGAGGTGAGCGGCGTGTACGAGGCGTTGTCGGCGGTGGAGTACTCGAAGGACCGGTTCTGCACGAGCTCGGCGTACAGGCCGCCGTCGGCGGCGCGGTTGATGTCCTCGTAGAAGACGCCGTACATCGTGTCGTCGATCGCGGCGCCCGTTGCGGACGGGTCGACGGTGATCGCGTAGTCGGTGACGGCCTCCGCGTGCGCCGGCGACGGCAGCAGGGCCGAGGCCGACAGGAGGGCGGTGACGCTGAGACCGAGTCTCCAGCGGGTGCGTGACATGGATACTCCGCGGCTCTCACTAGGTCGTTCGAAATATCGGACGTTGGTCAGCACTTCGAACGGCAAGATAGGGAGGGGTCGGAGGCGCGTCAATGGTTCGCGCAGCAACCAGTGGGCCGGAGGCGGAAAGCAGGTGGAAATGGCCGAGTTGTGGCCGGTGCCGGACGTGCTGGCGTATCTCGCGGGCCGGTGGCGCACCGAGCGGTCGGTGCGGGATCTGGCGAGCGGCGCGGAGGGTCGCTTCGAGGGGACCACGGTGTTCGACGCGCTCCCGGGCGGCGGGCTGCTGAGCCGCGAGTCCGGCGCCTTCACCTGGCAGGGCGCGACCCGCCCCGCCGAGCGGACGCTGCGCTACGAGCCGGGCGCCGCGCCCGGCATCGCCGACGTGCGCTTCGCGGACGGCAGGCCCTTCCACGGCCTGGACCTGACCGCGGGGCACCATGTGGCCGACCACCCGTGCGCCGCCGACCTGTACCGCGGCGAGTTCACCGTCCAGGACGCGGACCGCTGGCGGACCGTGTGGCGGGTGGGCGGCCCGGCCAAGGACCTGCTGCTCACGACGGATTACCTCCGCGAGAGGCCGGGATTCCAGGCACTGGGGGGCCTGGGGCCCGGGAGCCCGGAGCCCTGAGCCAGGGCCCGCAGCCCAGAGCCAGGGCCCGGAGGCCGGAGGCGCGGGGCCGGGGCCGGAGCCCGGAGGCCCAGGGCCGGAGCCAGGGCCGGAGCCCGGAGGCCCGGAGCCGGAGCCAGGAGGCCCGGAGCCGGAGCCAGGAGGCCCGGAGCCGGAGCCCGGAGGCCCGGAGCCGGAGCCCGGAGGCCCGGAGCCGGAGCCCGGAGGCCCGGAGCCGGAGCCCGGAGGCCCGGAGCCGGAGCCCGGAGGCCCAAGGGCCTGCGCGGGCACCGGGTCGTAGGAATGCGGCGCCATGGCCTGGTCTGGCGCCAGACCCTGGCAGGCGCCGGTCACCGTCCGAAGGTGAGCGCCATCCACTGGTCCGGTCGCTCCAGCGCCGCGAACCCGAGCTTCTCGTAGACCCCGTGCGCGTCGTGCGTGGCGAGCAGGACGCGCCGCAGCCCGTACGCTCGCAGGTGCTCGCGCACGGCCCCGACCAGCGCCGTTCCCAGGCCCTTGCCGCGCACCGAGGGGTCGACGTACACGTCGCACAGCCAGGCGAAGGTCGCCCGGTCGGTGATCACTCGAGCGTACGCCACCTGCTCCCCCGTCACCGCCTCGTACACCCCGAAGTTGAGCGAGCCCTCGATCGCCCGGTCCTGCTTCTCGCGGGGCCGTCCGAGCGCCCAGTACGCGTCGGTGGCCAGCCAGTGGTGCACACGCCCGGCGTCGATCCGGTGGGGGTCGGTGGAGATCTCGTAGCCCTCGGGCAGGGTCGGTGTGTCGGTCATGCCGGGATGCTCGCAGGGCCGGTGAGACACCGTCGACCGGATATCCGCCCGCGTCAGCCGCCCGTCACCTCGGCGCAGGCGGTGCGCAGGCGCCGTACCCCCTCCGCTATCTCCCCGACGCCCGCGACCGCCGCGAAGCTCAGCCGGATGTGGGCGGCCGGGGGTTCGGCGCTGAAGTACGGGCGGCCCGGGGTGATCGCGACGCCCGCGCGCAGGGCCGCCGAGGTGAGGACGGCCTCGTCGGTGCCGTCGGGCAGGCGGGGCCACAGGTGGTAACCGCCGGACGGGACGTGCGGCAGCGACAGCTCCGGCAGATGCAGACGCAGGGCGGACGTCATCGCGTCCCGGCGGGCCTTCAGCTCCGCGGAGACCGCCCGCAGATGGCGTGGCCAGGCGGGCGAGCCGACGAGTTCCAGCGCCGCCTCCTGGAGGGGCCGGGGCACGAAGAAGATGTCGACGACCTGGATGGCCCGCAGCCGCTCCAGCACCGGCCCGCGCGCCGCCAGGGCGCTGACCCGGAAGCTGGGCGAGGTCGCCTTGGTCAGCGAACAGACGTGGACGACCACGCCGTCCGGGTCGTCGGCGGCGAGCGGCGCGGGCAGTGGCCCCGCGTCCTCGTGCACGAGCCGCCTCACGAAGTCGTCCTCGACGACGAAGGCGCCGGCCGCACGGGCGATGCTCAGGACCTCACCGCGCCGTTCGCGGGCGAGTACCGCGCCGGTCGGATTCTGGAACAGCGGCTGGCACACGAACACGCGGGCGCCGGTCGCGCGGAAGGCGTCGGCGAGCAGCGCCGGCCGCACGCCGTCCGCGTCCACGGGAACGGGCACCGGACGCAGCCCGGCCGCCCGTGCGATGGCCAGCATGCCGGGGTACGTCGGCGACTCGACGAGTACGGGGGCACCGGGCGGGGCGAGGGCGCGCAGGGCGGTGGTCAGCGCGGACTGGCCGCCCGCGGTGATCAGTACCTCCGCCGCCGTGACGGCCCCGCCGATGCTGCGCGCGAACCACTCCCGCAGCTCCGGCAGCCCCTCCACCGGTGGCCGGCCCCAGGCACCGGGCCGCCGACCGGCCCGGGACAGGGCCGCGGCCATCGCCCGCTCCGGCTGCAGCGACGGATGCAGATAGCCGCCGTTGAACTCCACGACGCCGGGCGGCGGGGCGGCCAGCGAGACCAGGACTCCGGAGGCGTCCACGGAGCGCGGTACGAGGTCGGCGGCGCCGTCGGCGCTCAGCGCGACCTCCTGCCAGGAGGTGTCCCCGGCGGGCGCGGCCGGGGTACGCGGCTCGGCGCGGAAGGCCCCGGCGCCGGGACGGGTGACCACCAGCCCCTCGGCGGCCAGCTGTGCCAGGGCCCGGGAGACGGTCACCGGGCTCACCCGGAACCGGTCGACGAGGGCCCGGCTGGACGGGAGCTTTCCGCCGGGTGAGTAGCGGTTGAGCTCCAATCGGAGCCTGTTCGCCAGGTCAGCGACACTGCTACGCTCATGCATGAGAGCACAGAGTAGCGCTACAGCACCGTCCGCGATAGCGGTCAGCGGCCCGGGCACGGCAACCGACGGTCCGTCCTTCGGCACCCTCCAGGCCGGCCTCGGAGTCGTCGCCTTCTCCCTCACCTTCCCCGCCACCGCCTGGGGTCTGGAGGGCTTCGGCCCCTGGTCCCTGATCGCCGTGCGCAGCATCCTCGCCGCGGTGATCGCCGGCGGCTGTCTGCTGGTCATGCGGGTGCCGCCGCCCGAGCGGCGGCACTGGTTCGGGCTCGCGGTGGTGGCCGCGGGAGTGGTCCTCGGCTTCCCGCTGCTGACCACCCTCGCGCTGCAGACCTCGACCACCGCGCACGCCGCCGTCGTGGTCGGCCTGCTCCCGCTCACCACCGCACTGCTCTCCGCCCTGCGCATCGGCACCCGCCCCTCGCGCACCTTCTGGATCGCGGCCCTGGCAGGCGCGGCGGCCGTGCTGGCCTTCACGGTGCAGCAGAGCGGCGGGGCCCTGACCTCGGCCGACGCGTATCTCTTCGGAGCGCTGCTGGTGTGCGCGGCCGGCTACACCGAGGGCGGCCGGCTGGCCCGGGAGATGCCGGGCTGGCAGGTCATCGGGTGGGCGCTGGTGCTCTGCGTGCCGCTGACGGTGCCGATGGCCGCCGTCGCCCTGTCGTTCGAGCCGGTGCACCTGACGGCGCACAGCGTGACCGGGCTGCTGTGGGTGGCGGCGGGCTCGCAGTTCCTCGGCCTGGTCGTCTGGTACCGGGGCATGGCGGCGATCGGCATCCCGAAGGCCAGCCAGTTGCAGCTGGCGCAGCCGCTGCTCACACTGGTGTGGTCGGTACTTCTCCTGGGCGAGCACCTGACGGTGGCCGCTCCGCTGACGGCCGCGGCGGTACTGGTCTGCATCGCGGTCACCCAGCGGGCCCGGGGCTGAGCGGCACACAGGTGAGGAGGCCTCACGGATGCACGCAATCAAGGGCGACCAGCTGGTCCAGCACGGCCGGGTGGTCGGTGAGCACGACAAGGTCGCGGAGATCGTCGAAGTCATGGGCAAGGAGGGCGCTCCCCCGTACCGGGTCCGGTTCGAGGACGGGCACGAGGCCGTCTGCTCGCCCGGCCCCGACTCCGAGATCCGGCACAGGGAGACGCAGCTGTAGCTCAGCGCGGGGTGTCGGCCGGCCGTGTGTAGTGGTCGGCGGTCACCCGGGCCATCGCCCCGTTGCGGTCCTCGGCCACGTCCTTCGCGGAGAAGAAGACGTGTCCGCGTACCTGCGGGTACCGCGCGGCCAGCGTGAGGTGCCGGGACAGTTCGGCCGGGTCCTGCCAGGCGGCGGGCTGTGCCGGGGCGCCGGCCTTGTACAGCGCCTCCCCCACGTACAGCTGCGTCCGGCTGCCCGTGGCCACCTCCGCCCACCACGGGAGCAGCTTCGCGTAGTCGGCGGCGTCCAGGCCGATGTTCCAGTACAGCTGCGGCACGATGTAGTCGATCCAGCCCTCGCGCACCCACTTGCGGGTGTCCGCGTACAGATCGTCGTACGTCTGCACGCCCGCGCTCGTGTCCGAGCCCCGCTCGTCGGTGGCCGCGTTGCGCCACACTCCGAAGGGGCTGACGCCGAAGCGGGCGGCCGGCCTGACCTTCTTGACGCGCTCCGCCGTCTCGCGCACCAGCAGGTCGATGTTGTGGCGCCGCCAGGCGGCCCTGGTGGAGAAGCCGCTGCCGTGGGCGCCGTGGGTCCGGTCGTCGTCGAAGCTCTGGCCGGCCACCGGATAGGGGTAGAAGTAGTCGTCGAAGTGGACGCCGTCCACGGCGTACTTCTCCACCGCGTCGAGCATCGCGTCCTGGACGAAGGCCCGGACCTCGGGCAGCCCGGGGTCGTAGTAGAGCTTCCCGCTGTACGGCACCACCCACTCGGGGTGCTTGCGCGCGGGGTGGGAGGGCAGCAGACGGGCCGGGTCGTCGTGCGTGGCGACGCGGTACGGGTTGAACCAGGCGTGCAGCTCCAGTCCGCGGGCGTGGGCCTCCCTCACGGCCGTGCCCAGCGGGTCCCAGCCCGGGTCGCGGCCCTGGCTGCCGGACAGGTACTCGGACCAGGGTTCGTGCGCCGACGGCCACAGCGCGTCGGCCGTGGGCCGCACCTGGAAGAACACGGTGTTCAGGCGGTGCCGGACCGCCGTGTCGAGGTGCTCGACCAGCTCCGCGCGCTGCTCGGAGGCGCGCAGCCCCGCACGGGTGGGCCAGTCGCGGTTGGCCACCGTGGCCAGCCACATGCCCCGCATCGCGGTGCCGGCACGGCGCGCGGGCGCGGCGGGGCCCGGGAGCGCCGGCGGGGCGGGGGTGCCCGACGGGACCGGTGCCGCCGACGCGCTGGGCATCATGGTCAACGCCGACAACGCCGCCACCGCGAAGGCACGACGCGAGACACCGCCCATGGAAAGACCTCCTGAACGTTGCGGACCCGCACGGTCACGGATCGTGTACGGTCCCTCAGCATGCCCGACCCGGGGGACGGATCCGTGGCCATTCGGGGGTAACGTGCACGATCGGAGCAGGCGCCGGGGACCCCGGCCGGCCTGCTGCCACAGCCGTAGATCAGCGAAAGGGACGATGTGACCGGCATCTCGGGAGATATCGCACGTGTCGGCGTGGTGGGCTGCGGTCAGATGGGGGCGGGCATCGCCGAGGTGTGCGCCCGCTCCGGTCTGGAGGTGATGGTCGCCGAGACCACCGGCGAGGCTCTGGAGATCGGCCGGACCCGGCTGTACAACTCGCTCAGCAAGGCCGCCGAGCGCGGCAAGATCACCGAGGAGGAGCGGGACGCCACCCAGGCGCGGCTGAGCTTCACCACCGACCTCGGCGAGTTCGCCGACCGTGATCTGGTGATCGAGGCCGTCGTCGAGAACGAGCAGGTGAAGACCGAGATCTTCCAGGTGCTCGACCAGGTCGTGACCCGTCCGGACGCGATCCTGGCGTCCAACACCTCCTCGATCCCGCTGGTGAAGCTGGCGGTCGCCACGTCGCGGCCCGACCACGTCATCGGCATCCACTTCTTCAACCCGGCCCCGGTGCAGCAGCTCGTCGAGCTGATCCCGGCGCTCACCACGTCCGAGGGCACGCTCAGCCGGGCGCAGCTGTTCACCGAGAAGGTGCTCGGCAAGCACGCCATCCGCGCCCAGGACCGTTCCGGCTTCGTGGTGAACGCGCTGCTGATCCCCTACCTGCTCTCCGCGATCCGGATGTTCGAGTCGGGCATCGCCAGCCGCGAGGACATCGACAACGGCATGGAGATGGGCTGCGCCCACCCGATGGGCCCGCTGAAGCTGGCCGACCTGATCGGCCTGGACACGGTCGCATCGGTCGCGTACTCGATGTACGAGGAGTACAAGGAGCCGCTGTACGCGGCGCCTCCGCTGCTGCAGCGGATGGTGGACGCGGGGCGTCTCGGACGTAAGTCAGGGTCGGGGTTCTACACCTACGGCTGACGGCGGACTTGTGGGCCTGACCTGGGGATTTCCGGGTCAGGCCCACAGCCGTGCCCTGACGGGCTCACGGCTGTGCCGAGGTGCGTCGCCCCGGGTTCGACTCTTTCAGTGCGGTACGAGCCGCTGCCCGTCCGTGAGGACGTGGTGGGCGCCGGGCCTCATGCGGCGCTGTCCAGCCCGATGAACAGGTCCGTGATGCGCCAGGCGTTCTCGGCGTGCCGCAGCGTGAACGTGGAGAAGCCGGTCGTGACCACGGCCGGGTCCCCGTCCGCGTTCGACGTCAGCGTCAGGTAGGCCCACACCACCGCCGTGCCGTCGTCCGCACGGCGGAAGACGAGGTTGGTCAGGTGGTGCCTTCGCTGGTCGGTCTGCGCCTGTGCCGCACCCCGCACCAGGTCGAGGATCGCCGCGCGTCCGATGAACGGGCCTTGCTCGGTCTCGTCGGCGATCACGGCGGTCCAGGTGGCGTCCTCGGTCAGGACACCCTCCAGCGCCGCCATGTCCGCGTGGTCCAGGGCGAAGACGTAGCGCGCCAGTGTCTGCCGGACGGCGAGCTGTCCGGCGGGGTCGAGACGCACCTCTCCCGCGGGTGTTGCTTCGAGGTGGTGGCTTCCCCAGCCGAAAGCCCCGGTTGTCGTCATGTCCTGCCTCGCTCGTGCTCGGTGGTCGGGTGGATGATGCGCGTGACATGCGGGTGACAGAGAGAGCGCGGTCGGCGGGAACGGCCGCGCGGCTGTGCGAGGGGAGGGCCGGCGCGTGACGTCAGTGGCACGCGCCGGCCCGCGAGCGACCGTTGGGCCGTCAGGCCGTCGGACGGGCCTGTGAAACGGCGCGTTCGTCACGGAGCGACCGTGAGCACGACCTTGCCCTGGATGTGGCCCCTGGCGGCGCGTTCGTGTGCCGCCCGGGCATCCGCGAGCGCGAAGGTGCTGTCGATCGCGACGCGGATCGCGCCCGCGTCCAGCAGGTGCCCCACCTCGGCGAGCTGCGCGCCGTTCGAGCGGACCTGGGTGCCCGAGACCGTGACGCCCAGCTTCGCGGTCTCTTCCTCGTCGTATTCGCCGAAGAACACGGGGAACAGGGCGCCGCCGCGCTTGAGCGTGCGCAGGAAACGGCTGCTCTCGCGGCCGCCGACGGCGTCGAGAACGAGGTCGACGTCGTGGACGAGTTCCTCGGGACGGCCCTTGGTGTAGTCGATGAACTCGTCGGCGCCGAGCTCGCGCAGGAAGGATTCGTGCGTGCCCGAGGCCACCGCGATGACCCGTGCGCCCTTCCACTTCGCCAGTTGCAGCGCGAAGTGTCCCACGCCGCCCGCGGCGCCGTTGATGAGCACCGTCGTGTCGGCGTCGAGTGCCACCGGACGGTGCCGCGCCTTCTGGAAGGGCGAGGGGTGGTCGTGCCCGAGCTCGACCAGGAACTGCCACGCCGTCAGCAGGGACATGGGCGCCCCGGCGGCGTGCACGTGATCGATACCGGCCGGCTTGCGGGCGAGGTCCGAGGCGGGCGCGGTCACGTACTCGGCGTACGCCCGGCCCTCGAAGCTGGGGAAACGGAGCATGCCGAAGACCTCGTCACCGGCGGAGAAGCCTTCCACATCCGCGGCGACGGCCTCGACGACGCCCGAGACGTCCGTGCCCGGGATCACGGGCAGATCGAACTTGGGCCTGGTCTCCGGGGGGATGTTGCTCAGCCCGTCGCGCAGGTACCAGTCCGGAGGGTTGATGCCGACCGCGTGGACGCGGACGAGCACCTCACCCGGCTTCGGCTCGGGCACCGGCACCTCGTCGTAGCTCAGGACCTCGGGGCCACCGCGCTCGTGCAGCTGGACGGCCCTCATCGTGCGTGCTGACATCGTTTCCTCCTGCCCCTTCCTGGGGCTACGCTTTAGTGGATCGGTGATCCAGTTATCCGGACCACTGATCCGAATATATGGACCACTGATCCGGACAGTCAAGTGAACCACTGATCCGGATATCCAGGAGGGGCAGATGCGGGCCGACGCCAGGAAGAACCGTGACCACTTGCTCGCAGTCGCGGGCGCCGTCATCACCGAGCAGGGTGCCGAGGCGTCGCTGCGCGACATCGCACGGAGGGCCGACATGGGGCTCGCCACGCTGCTCCGTCACTTCCCCACACGCGAGGCGCTGCTCGACGCCCTGCTCCGCACGAGCTTCGACGAGCTGACGGCGAAGGCCGGCGAGCTCGAGGCGGCGGGCTCGCCCGAGGACGCTCTCGTCTCATGGCTGCGCGACTGCGTAGCCGTCGCACACGAGTACCGGGGCGTCACAGAGCTGATGGCGGCCGCCATCGAGGAGCCCGACTCCGCACTGCACGCTTCGTGCGTCACCATGCGCGCAGCCGGCACCGGGCTCCTCGCCCGCGCTCAGGCCGCGGGCACAGCGCGGACGGACATCGACGGTGCCGATCTGTTCGCGCTGGTCGCGGCGCTCGCGTGGCTCGGCGACCAACCGTCGTTCGCGCCACGCGCCGATCACCTCCTCGATGTCTTCGCGAGCGCGATCCTGACGAGCTGACGATCCCAGGGAGCGGTGACGCCGGGGGCCTCGGCCGACATCGTCTTCTCCTCCTCCGCCTGACCACGAAGAGTGACCCCCGCGGGTCCGGCACCGGACGAGGTGCCGGACCCGCGGCGTTCACACGCCGTGTGCGCGCCGGGCCCGCATATGCCCTCCGCACACCCTCCCCCTGCGCCCACCAGGCGGGTTGACTCACCATGCACATGCAAGGGATGAGAGTCGACTACGGAAAGGAGCGGTTCGTGACCGCCGGTCCCGAGCATTCCGTCGTACAGGGAGAACTCGCAGAGTTACGCCGCCGGCTCGACGTGGCCTACGCCCGCGTCGAGGGCGGACTGGCCCTGCTCTCCCACCGCACCGAGGAGACCGCCAAGGAGCTGGAGGATCTGAACGCACGGCTGACCGCCCTGGAACACGCCCGCTGGCCGCTTCCCTCGCTCGCGGTCGTCACGGCCGTGGGCTCCCTGGTCGTGGCGGTCTGGCAGGCCCTCGGGCGTTAGGCACCGTCACCGGGGCGGGGCGCGTCCTGCCCGAGCCTGAGGTGATGCAGCAGGAGTAACGCCGCCGCCATGTTGGCGGCCGGGACCTCCCCACGGGCGACCAGGTCGGGAACGAGTTTGAGCGGGACCCACTCCCGGCGGTCCGACTCGAAGTCGTCCACGGGGTGTCCGACGTACGTGCCCTCCTCGGCCCAGTAGATGTGGTGCCGGGCGTCGGTGAGTCCGTTGGACGGCTCCACGCTCATGAGGTGGCGCAGCGGTCCCGGCCGCCAGCCGGTCTCCTCCTCCAGCTCCCTGGCCGCCGCCACCGCGATGTCCTCGCCGTCCTCGACGACACCGGCCGCGAGTTCCCAGCCCCAGCTGTCGGTGATGAAGCGGTGCCGCCACAGCAGGAGGACCTCGCCCGCCCCGTTCACGACCGTGGCCGCGGCGACGGGGCGCATCCGTATGAGGAAGTGGTCGAGATGCCGGCCGTCCGGTAGCGCGACATCGGCAAGATTGACGCGGAACCAGCGATTTGAGTACACGGTTTGCTCGTTCTGTTTCGTCCACTGCACGGTTCTGCCACCTTTCATGGAGTAGGTGGCAATATCGCAGCAGGAGCGGCCCGGCAGCAGGCGCACGACGGCCGCTCACGGAGCAGTGGCGGGCGCAGTGTCGCCGAAGGACGGCCGGGCTAGGGCCTGTCAGACAGGCCCTAGCTAGAGCGGTACGCGCAGTGCCCCGTCGATGAGTTCGGCGGCCTCGGCGGTGCCCGCGCACCCGTTGCGCACCAGGTGCTCGCGCACCGCGCGCAGTCTGTCCCGCAGCCGCTGCGACTCCATGCCCCGGGCCTGTTCGGCCATCCGCACCGCGGTGGCGACCGCCTTGTCGGCGTTGCCCCGGCGCAGTTCGATCGTGCTGAGCATGGCGAGCCGGTGCACACGGCCCCGGTCGTGCGCGGGGTTGTCGACGGCCGCCGCGGCGTGCTCCCCGGCCGCCGTGAGTTCGCCGAGGCTCAGCAGTGCCTCGGCCACCTGGACGTTGACCAGGCCGGGCTGGACATAGCCGGTCTCGTCGGGTTCGTGTCCGCGCCGGATGCGTTCGGCGGCCTGCTCGGCCCGCCCGATGCAGGACAGGGCGCTCGTGCCGTCGCCGAGGTGGGCGTACGCCTTCGCCTGCATCGCGTACAGGTCGGAGGCGAGGGCCGGGGTGATGTGCCGGCCGGCGGTGCGCAGGGCGGCCTCGGCGAAGGCGACGGCCTGCCGGTACTCCCGCATGAACAACGCCTGGTTGACCAGCAGGGCGATGACATAGGCGCCCAGTCCCCGGTCACCGCTGGCCTTCGCGAGTCTGAGCGCCTGGTGGAAGTAGCGCTGCGCGAGGCCGTGCGCGTCGGAGTCGTACGCGCAGATGCCGGCGACCGCCACCAGACCACCGGTGGCCCGGTGGAGCCGGCGGCCGGTGGCGTCCGTGTAGCTGCCGCGCAGCAGCGGGGCGGCCTCGGAGTTGAGGAAGCCGACGATGCGGGCGCGGGTCGCGATGCCGCCGGCCTTGCGGTACATCTGCTCGTAGTGGGTGCGCGCACACCGGAGCATCTCCAGGTCGGAGGCGGTGACCCGGTGTCGGCCGCCGCGGGAGACGTCCACGTCCTCGGGCGGGTTCTCCCACTCCCACACCGGCATCACGGCGGGCGTGCCGGTGAGCGCGGGGGCGCCCAGGACGTGCGGACGCCGCTGCTGGTCGGAGCGCCACAGGGCGGTCGCGCGCTCCACGAACCCGGACAGTGAGCCGGTGTGCGGGGCGGCCGGTTCGCCGCCGGACACGCCGAGGCCGATGTCGTCGAGGGTGACGGGCCGGTGCAGCCGGGACGCGAGGACCTCGCAGATCAGGTCGGGGACCTGACCACGGGGGCGCTGCCCCTTCAACCACCGTGCGACGGCGGTGTGTTCGTACTTCAGAGCGAGTCCGCGCGACCGCCCCGCCTGGTTGACGTGCGCGGCCAGTCCCGCATGCGAGATCCCGGCCTCGTCCAGGATCGCGTCGAGCAGGGTGTTGGGCTGCATGGGTGCCCCCCGGTGACTCGGTCCCGACAGCGTAGTGCGTCGGTCTTCACACGGGGTGTGAACGGAGTACGCGCATCCGCACCGTGTGCGCGCTGTCGCGGAGAGTGCCGGCGCCGGTTGACTGAACTGCCTCGAAAGAGGCCGGCCGGGCCGTCGGTCCCCCTCGTACAGTACGGCGGCCCGTTTCCACGCCGTCCGCCCGGCTGCCTGCCCGACACTCCGTGGCGGGGCGGGCGGCGAGCCGGCTCCGCCGGTGCGGGGAGGATGGCGGTGCGTTGGCGGCCGCGGGTGCGTCGTGGCTTGTCGCGCGGTTCCCCGCGCCCCTGAAGGGGCGTTGCGCTGACGCCCATAGGGGCGCGGGGAACTGCGCGAGCGGCCACGACGCACCCGCAGCCGCCGCCCGGCAGAAGCCCCCGCCCCTTGGGCGCCCCGTTAACTACGCAGCACCGCTCCGACACGCTCGCCCGCGAGGGCGACCGCCGCGTCGCGGGCGGCCGACGCCTCGTCGACCGTCAGCGTCCGGTCCCCCGCGCGGAAGCGCAGCGCGTACGCCAGGGACTTGCGCCCCTCGCCGAGCTGCTCGGCGTTGTCGTAGACGTCGAACAGCCGGATGGACTCCAGCAGCTCACCGGCGCCCTCGCGCAGCGCCGCCTCGACGTCCGCCGCCGGGACGAACGCGTCGACGACCAGCGCGACGTCCTGCGTGGCGACCGGGAACGTGGAGATGCCCGGCGCCTGCGGAGTGCCGTCGCCGACCTGTTCCAGGGCGTCGAGGTCCAGCTCCATCGCGCAGCTGCGGGCAGGCAGGCCCAGCGTCTTCAGGACGCCCGGGTGCAGCTCGCCGGCGTGCCCGATGACCCGCTCGGTGCCGTCGACGGTGACCGTCAGCTCGGCGCAGCGGCCCGGGTGCCAGGGCCCGTACTGGCCCTTGCGGGTGCCGAGTTCGGCGCCGGCCTCGCGGGCGACGGTGCGGGCGGCCTCGACCGCGTCGGCCCAGTCGGCCGGACGGCCCTTGCCCCACCAGCCGGACTGCTCGCGGGCGCCGGCCAGGACGACGGCGACGTGCCGGGGCTGGTCGGGCAGCGCGGCGTCCAGCGCGGCGATGTCCTCCTCGCTGGGGCGCCGGTCGACGGGCAGGTTGGCGGCGATCCGCTGCTCGTCGCGCGGCCGGAAGACCAGGCCGGTCTCGAACAGCGCGAGGTCGTGCGAGCCCCGGCCGTCGTTGCGGCGCAGCGCGCCGAGCAGGCCCGGCAGCAGCGAGGTCCGCAGCGCGGGCTCCTCGTCGCTGAGCGGGTTGACCAGCTTGACGACGCGGCGGGCCGGGTCGTCGGCGTCCAGCCCGAGCTGGTCGAAGACCTGCTCGCTGACGAACGGGTAGTTCGGCGCCTCGACGTAACCGGCGCCGGCCAGGGCACGCCCGACACGTCGGTGCAGCCGCTGCCGGGAGGTCAGGCCGCGGCCCGCCGGGGGCCGGGGCAGCGTGGAGGGCAGGTTCTCGTAGCCCTCCAGGCGGATGACCTCTTCGGCCAGGTCGTTCGGGTCCCTGAGGTCGGGCCGCCAGGACGGCACGGTGACGATCAGCTCGTCCTGCCCGTACACGTCGCAGCCGACCTCCTGGAGGCGTCGTACGACGCTCTCGCGGCCGTACTCCACGCCCGCGACCTTGTCCGGGTGGTCGGCCGGGACGCTGATGGTGTGCGGCGCGGACGGGGCGCTGATCTCGGTGACGCCGGCCTCGGCGGTGCCGCCCGCGAGCAGCACCAGCAGGTCGACGGTCCGCTGGGCGGCGGCCGCCGCGGCCTGCGGGTCGACGCCGCGCTCGAAGCGGCGGGAGGCCTCGGAGGACAGCTTGTGCCGGCGGGCGGTGCGTGCGATGGACACCTGGTCGAAGTGGGCGGCCTCGATGACCACGTCGCTGGTCGACTGTCCGCCGTTGTCCGCGGCGTCGTGGTCCGCGATCTCGGTGTTGGCGCCGCCCATGACGCCGGCGAGCCCGATCGGGCCGCGGTCGTCGGTGATGACCAGGTCCTCGGCGTGCAGCTTCCGCTCGACGCCGTCGAGGGTGACGATCTTCTCGCCCTCCTCGGCCCGGCGCACGCCGATGGTGCCCTGGACCAGGGAGCGGTCGTAGGCGTGCAGGGGCTGGCCGAGCTCCATCATCACGTAGTTGGTGACGTCGACGGCGAGCGAGATCGGGCGCATGCCGACCTTCTGCAGCCGGCGCTGGAGCCAGATCGGGGAGCGTGCCTCGGGGCTGAGGCCGGTGACCGTGCGGGCGGTGAAACGGTCGCAGCCCGTGGGGTCGGCGATCTTCACCGGGTAGCCGAATGCGTTCGGGCCGGGCACGTCGAGCAGGGCCGGGTCGCGCAGCGGCAGGCCGTAGGCGATGGCGGTCTCGCGGGCGACGCCGCGGATGGACAGGCAGTCGCCGCGGTTGGCGGTGACGGCGATGTCCAGGACGTCGTCGACCAGTTCCAGCAGCTCGATGGCGTCCCTGCCGACCTCGGTCTCCGGCGGCAGCACGATGATGCCGTGGGCACCGTCGTCGCCCATGCCCAGCTCGTCGCTGGAGCAGATCATGCCGTGGGACGTCTTGCCGTAGGTCTTGCGGGCGCTGATCGAGAAGCCGCCCGGCAGGGTGGCGCCGGGAAGGACCACGACGACCTTGTCGCCGACGGCGAAGTTCCGGGCGCCGCAGACGATCTCCTGGGGCTCGCCGGTGCCGTTGGCCCGGCCGACGTCGACCGTGCAGAAGCGGATCGGCTTCTTGAAGCCCTCCAGTTCCTCGATGGTCAGCACCTGGCCGACGACGAGGGGGCCCTTGAGGTCGGCACCGAGGTGCTCGACGGTCTCGACCTCGAGCCCGGCCGAAATGAGCTTGGCCTGGACGTCACGGCCGGTCTGCGTGGCCGGCAGGTCGACGTACTCCCGCAGCCAAGAAAGCGGGACCCGCATCAGATCTCCATCCCGAACGGCCGGGTGAAGCGCACGTCACCCTCGACCATGTCTCGCATGTCCTCGACGTTGTGGCGGAACATCAGCATCCGCTCGATGCCGAACCCGAAGGCGAAGCCGCTGTACTTCTCCGGGTCGACGCCGCAGGCGGTGAGCACCCGCGGGTTGACCATGCCGCAGCCGCCGAGCTCGATCCAGCCCTCGCTGGAGCAGGTGCGGCAGGGCCGGTCGGGGTTGCCGACGGACGCGCCCTTGCAGACGTAGCAGAGCATGTCCATCTCGGCGGACGGCTCGGTGAAGGGGAAGAAGTTCGGCCGCAGCCGGGTCTTCATCTCCGCGCCGAACAGCGACTGGACCATGTGGTCCAGGGTGCCCTTGAGGTCCGCCATGGTCAGGCCCTCGTCGATCGCGAGGAGCTCCACCTGGTGGAAGACGGGGGTGTGCGTGGCGTCCAGCTCGTCGGTGCGGTACACGCGGCCGGGGCAGATCACGTAGACCGGCAGCTCGCGGCCGAGCGCGGAGCGGATCTGCACGGGGGAGGTGTGGGTGCGCAGCACGGCGCCGGACTCGGTGCCTCCCTCGGGGCCCTCGACGAAGAAGGTGTCGGCCTCGCCGCGGGCCGGGTGGTCCGGGCCGATGTTCAGGGCGTCGAAGTTGAACCACTCCGCCTCGACCTCGGGGCCCTCGGCGACCTCGTAGCCCATGGCCACGAAGATGTCCTCGATGCGCTCCGAGAGCGTGGTGAGCGGGTGGCGGGCGCCGGCCGGTACGCGGTCGTAGGGCAGCGTGACATCCACCGCCTCCTCGACCAGCACCCGGGCGTCCCGCTCGGCCTCCAGCTCGGTCTGGCGGGCGGCCAGCGCCTTGTTCACGGCGCCCCGGGCCATGCCGACGCGCTTGCCGGCCTCGGCCTTGGCGTGCGGGGGCAGGGCGCCGATCTCGCGGTTGGCCAGCGCCAGCGGGGAGGTGCCGCCGGTGTGGGCGACCTTGGCCTCCTGGAGCGCGTCGAGGGAGTCCGCGGCGGCGAAGGCGGCGAGCGCCTCGTCCCGCATGCGCTCGATCTCTTCCGGTTTCAACGCCTCGACCTCGACAGGGTCGTACGACTTATTCGGTGCCGACATCTCTTCCCGTGCTTCCGATTGGCTGGCTGATGGTCCCCGTCACCGGCTCGTGGACGAAGCTTCTGCGTCTGAGCGTCTCCGTCTGCGGGACACAAAGGTGCCAAAGGCCGAGTCTAACGGGGTGGAGGAAGGCGGATGCGCCCGTGGGGTCCGAAGGCGTCTCAGCTGAGGTACGCCGGTGCCGCCACGGGCAGCGTAAATCGGAACTCGGCGCCGCCGCCGGGGGCGCGGCCGACCGTGATGGTGCCGCCGTGGGCTTCGACGATGCCCTTGACGATGTACAGCCCGAGGCCGGTGCCGCCGCGCTTGCTGCCCCGCCAGAAGCGGGTGAAGACGCGGTTCATGGACTCCTCCGGGATGCCGGCCCCTTCGTCGCTCACCGTGACCGACGTGCCGACGTCCTCCCCTTCGCGGGGGGACGCCGTGGGCGTGACGTCAATGGTGACGGTTCCCTCGCCGTGCCGCACGGCATTTTCCAGCAGGTTGCTGAGCACCTGGTCGATCTTGTCCGGGTCGGCCCACAGGTCGGGCAGTGGCTGGGCGAGGCGGAGCAGGAAGCGGTCGGCCCGCTGGCCGGCGGCGACGTACGCCTGGATGTGCCGGCCGACGGCGGCACCCATGTCGACGGGCTGGCGGCGGACCTCGAGGCGTCCCGAGTCGATCCTGGAGATGTCCAGCAGTTCGGCGATGAGCCGGGTGACCCGGTCGGCGTCGGCGTCGACGGTCTCCAGCATCAGCCGTTTCTGGTCGTCGGTGAACCGCTCCCACTTGGCCAGCAGCGTCGCCGTGAAGCCCTTGACGGAGGTGAGCGGCGAGCGCAGTTCGTGGGCGACGGTGGCGATCAGCTCGGCGTGACTGCGCTCGGTGCGGCGGCGGGCCTCGGTGTCGCGCAGGGTGACGACGACGCGGTGGACGGGACCGGTGGGTTCGGTGCGGACGTAGCGGGCGGAGACGAGGACCTCCCGGCCGCCGGGGAGCAGCAGGTTGCGCTCGGGCTGGTGGACGCGGATGGCGAGCCCGCCGTAGGGGTCGGTCAGCTGCCACCAGCGCCGCCCCTCCAGGTCTTCCAGGGGCAGCGCCTTCTCCAGGGGCTGTCCGAGGGCCTCGGCGGCGGGGACGGCGGTGATGCGGACGGCGACCGCGTTGAAGCAGATGACGCGGCCCCGCTCGTCCGCGACGACGAGGCCGTCGGGCAGCTGGTCGGGGCCGATGCCGAGGTCGGAGAGATCACCGGGCGTGCGGGGCGCGGGCGGACGCGGCGCCCCCCGTGCTCCCGGTGCGCTGCTCGTGCCGACGCTCATCCCCGTACCCCACCTCTCAGCCGCGTAGGGGCCTTGAGCTGGTCACCCTACTAGCTCTCGGTGACGGAGCGGCACCCTCCGGCGGCGCGCTGTGCACGCGCCGACGCGTAGAGGCATACGGCGGCGGCGGTGGCCAGGTTCAGACTCTCGGCCTTCCCGTGGATCGGGACGCGCAGGACGGCGTCGGCGAGGGCGCGGGTCTCCTCCGGGAGCCCCCAGGCCTCGTTGCCGAACACCCAGGCGGTGGGCCCGCCCATGGTGCCGGCGTCCAGCTCGGTGTCGAGGTCGGCCTCGCCCGCGCCGTCGGCGGCGAGGACGCGGACCCCGGCGTCCCTGAGGCCGGCGACGGCCCGCTCGACCGGTACGCCGACGGCGACGGGCAGGTGGAACAGGGAGCCGACGGAGGCGCGTACGGCCTTGGGGTTGTAGAGGTCGACGGAGGCGTCGGTCAGCACGACGGCCTCGGCGCCGGCGGCGTCGGCGCAGCGCAGCACGGTCCCGGCGTTGCCGGGGTCGCGGACGTGGGCGAGGACGGCGACGAGCTTGGGGCGGGCGGCGAGGATCGCGTCGAAGGGGGTGTCCAGGAACCGGCAGACCCCGACCAGGCCCTGCGGGGTGACGGTGGTGGAGATGTCCTCGATCACCTGCTCGTCGGCGAGGTGGACGCGGGCGCCCGCGTCACGGGCGGCGCCGATGATGTCGGCGTAGCGCTCGGCCGCCTCGACCGTGGCGAACAGCTCGACCAGGGTGTCCCCGTACCCCGCGGCCTCCCGCACGGCCTGCGGCCCCTCGGCCAGGAACAGCCGCTCCTTGCCCCGGAAGTTCCGCTTGGCCAGCCGCCGGGCGGCGGCGACACGGGGGGAACGGGGGGAGATCAGCTCGGGGGCGGCGGGGGGCATGTGCTTGTTCACCTTCACAGATATCTCGACGCGGGCTGCGGCGCTCCGTCAGGGGCGCGGGGCTTTGACACGGTGCGGCTCCGCCGCGTGGGCGCGACCGGCCACAACGCGGCCCCGCGGCCGAAGGACGGGCAGACGGCGGCAATCGAAGGACCCGCAGGCTTCAGGCCTGCGGGTCCTTCGGCGTCGGCTCAGAGCCAGCGCAGCGTCACGCGGCCTTCGGCGCGTTGACGTCGCTCGGCAGCGCCTTCTGGGCGACCTCGACGAGCGCGGCGAACGCGTTCGGGTCGTTGACGGCCAGCTCGGCGAGGATCTTGCGGTCGACCTCGACGTTGGCGGCCTTCAGGCCCTGGATGAAGCGGTTGTACGTGATGCCGTTGGCGCGGGCAGCGGCGTTGATGCGCTGGATCCACAGCTGGCGGAAGTCACCCTTGCGCTTCTTGCGGTCGTTGTAGTTGTAGACCAGCGAGTGGGTGACCTGCTCCTTGGCCTTGCGGTACAGGCGCGAACGCTGACCGCGGTAGCCGGAGGCCTGCTCGAGGATCGCCCGGCGCTTCTTGTGGGCGTTGACTGCCCGCTTGACGCGTGCCACTTGTTAACTCCTTGTAGCGGGGCCGCGGTGGTCCTCACACGGCCCGGTATCGACTGGGTCCCGGTCCTGACGTACGGCGCTCGGTGGCGCCGGCGTCACTTGCCGAGAAGCTTCTTGATCTTCGCGGCGTCGCCCGGGGCCATCTCGGCGTTGCCGGTGAGGCGACGCGTCACGCGGGACGACTTGTGCTCGAGCAGGTGGCGCTTGCCGGCGCGCTCGCGGAGCACCTTGCCGGAGCCGGTGATCTTGAAGCGCTTGCTGGCACCGCTGTGCGACTTGTTCTTCGGCATAGCGCCGTTATCTCCTCGTCGGTGGCGCTCCGATGCCCGGTCGCGAAACCGGGCACGGTGGAGCGTCGCTCTTGTATCGGTTAAGTCCTGGGGACCGGAGTCCCCCGGAGTCACGCCTCGGCGGAAGCCTCGGCCGGAGCCTCGGCGTTCACGGCGTCGTCGTCCGCGGCGTTCTGCGAGCGGCCGGGGTTGGCCTTCGCCTCCGCCTTGCGGGCTTCCTGCGCCTGGCGAGCCTCGGCCATCGCCTCGGTCTTCTTCTTGTGCGGACCGAGGACCATGATCATGTTTCGGCCGTCCTGCTTCGGGTTCGACTCCACGAAGCCGAGGTCCTGGACGTCCTCCGCGAGGCGCTGCAGCAGTCGGTAGCCGAGCTCCGGCCGGGACTGCTCGCGACCACGGAACATGATCGTGATCTTGACCTTGTCGCCCTGCTTGAGGAACCGGACGACGTGACCCTTCTTGGTGTCATAGTCGTGCGGGTCGATCTTCGGCCGGAGCTTCATCTCCTTGATGACCGTGTGCGCCTGGTTCTTGCGCGCCTCACGGGCCTTCATGGCCGACTCGTACTTGAACTTCCCGTAGTCCATGAGCTTGCACACGGGCGGACGGGCGTTCGCCGCGACCTCGACGAGGTCGAGGTCGTACTCCTGCGCAAGCTCCAGGGCCTTGGCAAGCGGGACAATCCCGACCTGCTCGCCGCTGGGACCGACAAGTCGCACCTCGGGAACGCGAATCCGGTCGTTGATGCGGGGCTCGGCGCTGATGGATCCTCCTCGGTAGCACCACGCGACGGTCTGGCGGACAGCCGCGTAACGTCTGTGTTCGTTAGACCTAACCGCGCCGGCACACAAAAAATGCCCCGGACGATCACAGGCGGGGCTCCTCGAACTGCTACCGGAGCACCGCCGCGACAGCCGCGGGGCGCGATTTCGGGTCGGTCGCCGCCGCTGGGACGGGACCGCCTGACCGGTGACCCGCCGTCCTGAGGACGGCCAGGTGGGAGTTCGAAGCCTCCACTTGTGGGCCGGGCTCACCGCCGTGGGGCGTGAGTGTCCGACCGGTCGTTACACAAGGTTAGCAGCTCGGGAACGGGCGCGCTATCCGGACGTCTCCCGGCCCTCCTGCTGTCGGGAGGTCCGGGGCGGGGCCCTATCGTGTGCGGCATGAGTGAGACCCCTCCTGAGACACCCGACTTCGACGCCATGACCCGCGACATCGCCGAGGTTCCCGCGGTCGAGGTGATCGTGACGGTCGCCGTCAACCTGATGAGCGCCGCCGCCGTGAAGCTGGGCCTGACCGAGGAGGGCGACGCGCACAAGGACCTGGACGAGGCCCGCAAGCTGGTGCACGCGCTGGCCGGTCTGCTCGACGCGAGCACGACCGAGATCAGCTCGTTCCACGCGGCGCCGCTGCGCGACGGCCTGAAGTCGCTCCAGCTGGCGTTCCGCGAGGCCTCACTGGTCCCGGACGAGCCGGGCCAGGGGCCGGGCGAGAAGTACACGGGGCCGATCTACGGCTGACCCTGTTCCCTGACGTACAAGGGCTCGCCCGGTGGCGTCGCCCCGGCCGGCAGTAGTGCCAGGTCGAGGCCGCGCACCAGGCGGGCCCTCAGTGTTTCGTCGGCGGCCAGTCGCTCGGCGACGGCGCGGGCGGCTCGCGACGGGTCGGCCCCGGGGTCCAGGACCAGCGCCAGGGTGCCGTCGGCCCGGCCCGGCCCGAGGTGGGCCCGCAGTACGGCGGGCTCGGTGGCCAGGGCGGCGCGTACGGCCTCGGCGACGGCCGGGTCGGCGAGCGGATCGGTCGACGTACGGCCCTCGGCCAGCGCCAGCAGCACCGCTCCGGTCAGCTCGAACGGCACCGGCCCGGCCAGGTCCAGTACGACCGTGTCCGCCTTCTCGTGCGCGGCGGCCTGCAACGCCTGGTGGACCGGTACGGCGACCGGGCGGGCCCCCGGGTCCCAGCGCGCGAGCGAGTCGGTGGACGTGAAGGCGGGCAGGGCGGTGCGGTCACCGGCCTTCAGCGTCGGTACGGCCATGTCGCTGGTCTTCTCGCGGCGCAGCCCGTTCTGGTCCTCCTCCACCTCACCGAGGACGGCCACGACCGGGACGAGCAGCCGGGCGCCCTTGAGCGCCGCCAGCACGGGTGCCAGGGCGGTGCGGTCCTCGGCCCAGGCGGCGAGCGCCGCGCTCAGCCGCGGGTCGGCGGAGCCGTCGTCGTCGGAGTAGCCGGAGTCGGGAATGTTCTTGTTCGCCACGGTCCCCGACCCTATCGGGGGGTGGACGGCGGTCCTCACCGGCCTCTCAGGGATCCCTGACCGGGATTTAACCCGGGTCCCACGGACCGCACAGCCACCGCCAGAAGCATCACGGGCATGGAGTACTCGGAAGTCCGGCGGCGATGCGCCCCGGTGTGGTGCGCCCTGGTCGCGTTCGCCGTCGTGGGCGGTACGGCCACCGGGGCGGTGTACTGGCAGGGGCATGCGCGGCCGGGCGCGGGCTGGACCGTATCGTCGTCGGTCTCGGCACCCGCGGGCGGGGAGGCATCGGTGGAGACGGTCGAGCCGGTCGTGGACCGTGGCGCGCTGCTGGCCGCGGCCATGGGGTCGGTGACCGTGGCGGACGGGGCCGAGGTGTCGGTGGCGGTGCTCGACGCGGACTCCGGCGAGAGCGCCTCGTACGGCACGGGTGTCTTCGACACGGCGAGCATCGTCAAGGTCGACATCCTGGCGGCACTGCTGCTCCGGGCTCAGGACACCGGGCGTGCGCTGACCGCCGCGGAGACGTCGTACGCCGTGGCCATGATCGAGAACAGTGACAACGACTCGGCGTCGGCGCTGTGGCGGGCGATCGGGGCGGCGGACGGGCTTGACGCCGCGAACGAGCGTTTCGGGCTCACGCGGACGGCTGGTGGCGACGGAGCGCTGTGGGGGCTGACGCAGACCACGGCCGCCGATCAGGTCGCGCTGCTGCGGCAGGTGTTCGTGGCGGACGGTTCGCGGCTGAACGAGGCCTCACGGGCGTACGTGCGGGGGTTGATGGGGCGGATCGCGGACGGGCAGCGGTGGGGTGTGTCGGCGGCGGCCGACGGTGCCGGCGGCTCGGCGTGGGCGCTGAAGAACGGCTGGTTGCAGCGCAGCACCACCGGGCTGTGGGTGGTCAACAGCATCGGGCAGGTCACGTCGGGCGGCCACGACTACCTGGTGGCGGTGGTGTCGCGGGGCAGCGCGACCCGGGCGGAGGGGATCGCGCTGACGGAGGCGGCGGCGCGGGCGGCGGTGTCCGTGTTCACCGCCGGGAGCGCAGCGGGCGAAGGGGGCACCGCCGGGGGCGCAGCCGCCGAAGGGGGCACCGCCGGGGGCGCAGCCGCCGAAGGGGGCACCGCCGGGGGCGCAGCCGCCGAAGGGGGCACCGCCGGGGGCGCGGCGGGCGACGGCGGTGGCCGGGGTCAGAAGTCGTCGTAGCGTTCGCGGCGGCCGCGCCACAGGACGACGGCGGCGACCACCAGGACGCCGCCCGCGCCGCCGGCCAGCGGGGCGGCCCAGGCCGAGGTCCCGTCGTCGGGGGCGGGGACGTCCGGGCCGGAGCCGAAGTACCTCTCGCCGTACGCCGCCGCCTTCAGGCCCTCCGGCTTCAGACGTCCGGCGGCCTCGATGGCGGCCGCGGGGTCCACGAAGCCGAAGCCGCGCGAGTCGTCACGGCCGTCGGCGGGGGCGTTGCGGGCCGTGTCCTCCAGGAGACCCTTGATCTGGGCCGGAGTGAGATCGGGGTGCGCCGACTTCACCAGGGCGGCGGCGCCGGAGACGAAGGCGGAGGCGGCGCTGGTGCCCCAGCCCTCGTAGTAGCGGTGGTCCGGGTCGGCGATGATCACGTCGACGCCGGGCGCGCTGACCGTGGCGTACCAGCTGCGGGTGGAGAACGAGGCCCTGGTGCCGTAGCGGTCGACGGCGGTGGCGGCGATCACGCCCGGATAGGCGGCCGGGTAGGAGATGTGGTCGCCCTTGGCGCCGCCGTTGCCGGCCGAGGCGACCACGACCACGCCCTTCCTCAGGGCGTACTGGATGGCCTCGTCCTCGGCGGGTTCGGGGTGGGCGGAGGCGGAGTCGTCGCCGAGGGAGAGGTTGATGATGTCGGCGCCGTGGTCGGCGGCCCAGCGGATGCCCTCGGCGAGGGCGTTGCCGCGGGTCTTGCGGGCCTTGGCGCGGGAGGGGTCGCCGTCCTCCAGGATGACGCGCACCGGCAGGATCTTCGTCTCCGGAGCGACGCCCATGACGCCGTCGGCGTGGCCGGCCCCGTGGCCGTGACCGGCGATGAGCCCGGCCATCGCGGTGCCGTGCCGGGCCCAGGCCCGGTCGCCCTCGCTCGCGCCGAAGCCGACCAGGTCCTTGCCGGCCAGGACGTTGCCGGCCAGGTCCGGATGGTCGGCCTCGACGCCGGTGTCCAGGACGGCGACGGTGACGCCCGCGCCCTTGGTGGTGCGCCACGCCTCCTGGGTGTGCATCGCGTCCAGGGCCCACTGCTGGGCGCGGATACCGTCGGCGTGCGCGGCGGGTGCGGGGACGAGGACGAGGGAGGCGGCGAGGAGCAGGCTCAGGGCGCCGCCTGCCCGGCGGGCGTGGGGGGCGTTCACGACGGGTGCTCCGTGGCCGAGCCGACATTCTTGCGCAGGGCACGTTCGACGCGGTCGGCGAGGCCCTGCGCCTCGTGGCCGAGACCGGCCTGGGCCGGGGCCGACGTGGCGCCGGACTCCATGGCCTCCTCGGCGGGCTCCGGCTCGTCGACGGTGCGGCCGTCGGCCCAGCCGGAGACGGCGTAGACGACGACGGGGGCGTCGGTGAGGACGGAGACGGTCCAGGAGGCCCGCTGTCGCGCGCCGAAGCCCGCGGCGACGGTGTCCTTCGCGGCGTACGGCAGCGGCATGAGGTCGTCGCGTCGGCCCAGGTCCTCCTTCTCGAACCGGCCCGCCAGCGAGGTCATGGCGGCGGCGTCGGCCTTGGCGAAGAGCAGGCCGACGGTGGTGACGTGGCTCTGCGTGGCATCGGTGTAGGTGGCGCGCAGCAGGCGTCGGCAACCGACCGGGTCGAGGACCTTGGCCAGCAGCGGGTCGAAGGCGCCCACGCAGTCGCTGTCCGGGGCGACGGCGACCCGCGTCCAGGCGCGGTCGGCACCGCCGGGGCCGGCGCCCTGACCCTGCACGACGGGCGGGAACAGCTGGTCGACCGGCACGCTGTGCCACAGGTCCCCGGCCGTGGTGAAGGCGCTGCGCGCGTCGCCGTCCCCGGCGTCCCCGGCGAGCCAGCTGCCGGTGACGGCGCCGGTGACGAGCCCCAGCCCGAGCACGAGACAGACGGCGGCGGCGACGGCCTGGGGCCGACGGCTCCCACCGAGCGGTCGTGGCCGGGCGGGCTCGTCGTACCCCTCGGGCTGCCCGAAGGACACCCTGGGCCGCCGGTCGGCGGAGGGCGGCGGGGCGCTCCAGGACAGGGCGGGGTCGGGGGCGGGAGCGGAGGCGGCGGCTGAGGCTGAGGCGTCCATCGGGGTCGGTGCGGCTCGCGGTGGTGACGTGGGGGCCGGTTCGGGTGCGGGCTGCGCCGGGATCGGGCGAAGACGCGTGGTCGTCTCCTCCGGAGTCTCCGTGGGGGCGCCGGGGCGATGCCGCGGCGCGGAGTTCCCTCGTGGGGGCTGCTCGGGGATGCCCGCACGCCGTGTCGGGGGCGCGGTGGGGTGGTGCGCCTGCGGCGCCTCGTTCTCGCCGGAGGCACCGCGGCCCACGGCCGGCGGGGCGTCCGGGAAACGGGCGGAGGGGAGGGGTGGCGGGGCCGCGGGGTCGGCACCGTCAGGCCGGGACGAGGCGTCGGCGCCCGACAGGACACCGGGCCGGGACGAGGCGTCAGGGTGGGGCGGAGCCTCGGGGCGGGGCGGGGTGTCGGGGCGCGGAGGGACGGGGGCGCGGCGCGCTTCCGTGCTCATGCACCCCCCGTTTCCTCGGGCCCGGGCCGTTCTTCTCCGACGCGGGCCGGTGATGTGGTCTCCTGCCCCGGCCCGGCGCGGACCGATCCGTCCCGGGCACGCATACCCGCACGGGCGGACCGCCATCCCGGCGCGGACCCCGGGGCCCTGCCGCCCGGGCCGTACCACCGTGCGTGCGCGTCACTCTACGGCGTGCCCCCGCCCGGCGGGGAACCAGTCCGCGCGGCCGTGGCATTGGCCCGGAACGTCCCCCTACCCTGCGGTAATCCCGTCTGGCAGGCTGCGTTCATGACTGCGCGCGCCGCCGACCGGGCCCGTTACGACCGGGCCACCGCCCATCTGGACGCCCCCGTGGCGATCGTGGACCTGGAGGCCTTCGACGCCAACGCGGACGACTTGGTCCGCCGGGCCGGCGGCAAGCCGATCCGGGTCGCCAGCAAGTCCGTACGCTGCCGCGCGCTGCTGGAACGGGCCCTGTCGAGGGACGGTTTCGCGGGCGTCATGTCCTTCACCCTGGCCGAGTCGCTGTGGCTGGCGCGCTCCGGTTTCGAGGACGTACTGCTCGCCTATCCGTCGGCGGACCGCGCCGGGTACGCGGAGTTGACCGCGGACCCCGAGCTCGCCTCCGCGGTGACCGTGATGGTCGACGACCCGGCGCAGCTGGACCTCGTCGACGCGGCGCGCGAGGGCGGTCGTGAAGTGGTGCGGGTCTGCCTGGAGTTGGACACCTCGCTGAGGCTGCTCGGCGGACGGGTGCGGGTCGGGGCCCGCCGCTCCCCGCTGCACTCCCCCGCACAAGTCGCCGACCTGGCCCGGTCGGTGGTCCGTCGGCCGGGGTTCGAGGTCGTCGGCATCATGGCGTACGAGGGTCATGTCGCCGGTGTCGGGGACGCGGTGGCCGGCCGGCCGTTGCGGTCGCGGGCGGTGCGGCTGATGCAGGCCGCCGCCCGCCGGGAGCTCGCCGAGCGGCGTGCCGCGGTGGTGCGGGCGGTCCGGGCCGTGGTGCCCGGCCTGGAGTTCGTCAACGGCGGCGGCACGGGCAGTGTGCAGCACACCGCCGCGGAGGACGCGGTGACGGAGGTCGCCGCCGGGTCCGGTCTGTACGTGCCGCGGCTGTTCGACAACTACACGTCGTTCAGCGGGCGTCCGGCGGCGCTGTTCGCACAGCCCGTCGTACGGCGGCCGGGGGTCGGGGTCGTGACCGTGCTGGGCGGCGGCTACCCGGCCTCCGGCGCGGCCGGGGGCGACCGGCTGCCCGTGCCGTATCTGCCCGAGGGGTTGCGCTACGACCCCCAGGAGGGTGCCGGCGAGGTGCAGACGCCGCTGCTCGGCTCGCCCGCCGACGACCTCCTCATCGGCGACAAGGTGTGGTTCCGGCACGCGAAGGCCGGTGAGCTGTGCGAGCGGTTCGACACGCTGCACCTGGTGGAGGGGGACGCCGTGACGGCGGCGGTGCCGACGTACCGGGGCGAGGGGCGCACCTTCCTGTAGGCCGGCCGGGTCAGTGCGTCGGGCCGATGCCGCTGCCCACGCCGCCGCCCGTGTCCGCGTCGCCGACGGGCCGGATGCCCTTGGTGATCCGGTCCATCTCGGCGAGCGGCGGTCCGTCCTCGCCCGCGTCGAAGACGTAGCGGACGAGGATCGGGGACTCGGTGCCGACGGTGGAGGGGAACACCAGCGACTGGACGTAGCCGCCGGGGCCCTCGGCCGTCCTCACCCGCCAGCGCACGTAGTACCCGGCGCGTCCGGCGACCGCGACCGGCCCGGACCCCACCTCCTCGTGGGACCGGATGCCCCCGAAGGGTTTGTTGCCGACGAGGTCGCGGTCGTAGGCGTCGTCGGCCGCGTCCTCGATGTCCTGCTCGGCGAGGGTCTTCGGGGAGGACTCGGCGTTCGCGGTGACGGTGCGGGAGATGACGAGGCCGTGCCGGCACACACGGCCGTCGGCGGGGCAGTCGTAGGTGCCGTCCGTGATCATCATGACGTCGTCCTCGGTGACGTACTTCGGCGGGATCCAGCCGTCCGGCAGCGGGAAGGTGATGCCGTTGAGCTGGTCCTCGACCACGGCCGGACCGTCGGCGGAGGACTCGGTGGGGGTCGGCGACGCACTCGGCGTCCCGCTCGTCGGCGCGGGGTCGGTGGCGGTCGCCGTGGCCGGCGGAGTCCGCGCCTCGGGGCCGTCGCCGTCGTCCTCGCCGAGGACGAACACGCCGGTGACGATCGCCGCGACCAGGACGGCCGCGGCGGTGACGAGCGCGACGGCCTTTCCGCGCCCGGCCCCGGCGCCCGGCTGCCGCCGGCCGGGGCCCGCGCCCGTGAACAGCGGCACGGTCGACGGCTGACCGGGCGACACGTGAGGCACCGCCTGCTGCACCGGCTGTTGCACCGACTGCGGCATCGGATGCGGGGGCAGGGGCGCCCCGTACCCGGCGGTCTCGGGTGCGCGCCGGTGCCCGGTCCAGGCCGTTCCGTCCCACCAGCGTTCCTGGTGCGGGCCCGACGGGTCGCGGTACCAGCCGGGGGGAGGCGTCATGCTCATTGCGGCACTGTAGGACGCCGCCCGCCGTGATCTACAGCGGTGTGACGTACGCCCCCGAGATCCCGCCGTCCACCAGGAAGTCGGTGGCGTTGACGAACGAGGAGTCGTCGCTGGCCAGGAACGCGACGGCGGCGGCGATCTCCGCGGCCTCGGCGAACCGCCCGACCGGGATGTGGACGAGGCGGCGCGCGGCCCGCTCCGGGTCCTTGGCGAACAACTCCTGGAGGAGCGGGGTGTTGACCGGTCCTGGGCACAGGGCGTTGACGCGGATGCCCTCCCGGGCGAACTGCACGCCCAGCTCACGTGACATGGCAAGGACGCCGCCCTTGGATGCGGTGTACGAGATCTGGCTGGTGGCGGCGCCCATCCTGGCCACGAAGGACGCCGTGTTGATGATCGAGCCCTTGCCCTGACGGCGCATGTACGGGATGGCGGCCTTGCAGCACAGGTAGACGGAGGTCAGGTTGACCTCCTGGACGCGCTTCCACGCCTCCAGGCCGGTCTCGAGGATGGAGTCGTCGTCGGGCGGCGAGATGCCGGCGTTGTTGAACGCGACGTCGACGCTGCCGTAGGTGTCGTACGCCGTCCTGAACAGCGCCTCCACCTGCTCGGGGTCGGTGACGTCGACCTTGACGAAGGTCCCGCCGGCCTCCTCGGCCGCCGCCTTGCCCCGGGTCTCGTCGACGTCGCCGCAGACGACGTGCGCGCCCTCGGAGGCGAGCCGGCGGGCGGCGGCGAGGCCGATGCCGCTGCCGGCCCCGGTCACGACGGCGGTACGGCCGACCAGGCGGCGGCAGATGATGTCCTCGGTCGCTTCGCTCACTGTGCGGGGTCCTCCGTGCTCGACGGGACGTTGCTGATGAAGACGTTCTTGGTCTCGGTGAAGGCGGTCAGCGCGTCCGGGCCGAGTTCGCGGCCGAGGCCGGACTGCTTGAACCCGCCGAACGGCGTCCAGTAGCGGACGCTGGAGTGGGAGTTGACGGACAGGTTCCCGGCCCGCACCGCCCGGGAGACACGCAGGGCGCGGCCGACGTCCCGGGTCCAGAGCGAGCCGGACAGGCCGTAGTCGGTGGCGTTGGCCAGGCGGACCGCGTCGGCCTCGTCCTCGAAGGGCAGGACGACGGCGACGGGGCCGAAGACCTCCTCGACGGCCACGCGCGCGTGCGGGTCGACGCCGGTGAGGACGGTGGGCGGGAACCAGAAGCCCGGGCCGCCCTCGGGGGCCTTGCCGCGGATGCCGTCGGCGTCCTCGGGAACGTAGGACCGGACGCGGTCCAGCTGGGCCCGGGAGATCAGTGGGCCCATGTCGGTGCGCTCGTCGGCCGGGTCCCCGACGAGGACGGACTCGATCGCGGGGGCGAGGAGGCCGAGGAAGCGGTCGTACACCGTGCGCTGCACGAGGATGCGGGTGCGGGCGCAGCAGTCCTGGCCGGAGTTGTCGAGGAAGGACATCGGGGTGGCGGCCGCGGCGGCCTCCAGGTCGGCGTCGGCGAAGACGATGTTGGGGCTCTTGCCGCCGAGTTCCAGAGTGACGGGCTTGAGGAGCGCCGCGCCCTTGGCCGCCACCCGCCGGCCCACACCGGTCGACCCGGTGAAGACGATCTTCGCGACGCCCGGGTGCCCGACGAGCGCGTCGCCCGCGACCGGGCCGTGTCCCGGCAGCACCTGGAACAGGTCCTCGGGCAGACCTGCCTCCAGCGCGAGTCGGGCCAGCCGCAGCGCGGTCAGCGGGGTGGTCTCGGCGGGCTTGAGGAGGACCGCGTTGCCCGCCGCGAGCGCCGGTGCCGTACCCCAGGCCGCGATCGGCATCGGGAAGTTCCAGGGTGCGACGACGCCGACGACGCCGAGGGGTTCGAGGAGGGTCACGTCGAGGCCGCCGGCGACCGGGATCTGCCGGCCGGTGAGGCGCTCCACTCCCCCGGCGGCGTAGTCGAGCAGGTCGCGGACGTTGCCGGCCTCCCAGCGGGCGTTGCCGACGGTGTGTCCGGCCTCCCGGACCTCCAGCAGGGCCAGCTCCTCCAGGTGCCCGTCGACCACGGAGGCGAACCGGCGCAGCAGCCGGGCACGGTCGCCGGGGGCGAGCGCGGCCCACCTCTCCTGCGCCCGTGCGGCCCGTACGACGGCGGCGTCGACGTCGGCGGCGGAGGCGGCGGGGACCGTGGCGAGGACCTCTTCGGTGGCGGGGTTCAGTACGCGCAGCTCATCGGGCGGCGACGGTTCTCCGGGGTGGGGCGGTTCTTCGGGCCGGGGCGGTTCTTCGGGAAGCGACAACGGGGCCTCACATGCGTTCGAAGGAGCGGCGCAGCTCCCAGTCCGTGACCGCGGCGTCGAAGGCGTCCAGTTCGACGCGCGCCATGGTGCGGTAGTGGGCGACGACCTCGTCCCCGAAGGCGGCCTTGGCGAGGGCGCTGTTCTCCCAGAGTTCGGCGGCCTCGCGCAGGGTGGTGGGGACGTGCGCGAAGCCGGCGGTGTACGCGTTGCCGGGGCAGGGCTCGGGCAGTTCCAGGCGCTGCTCGACGCCGTGCAGGCCGGCCGCCACCATGCCCGCGACCGCCAGGTACGGGTTGACGTCGCCGCCGGGTAGCCGGTTCTCGAAGCGCAGGGAGCGTCCGTGGCCGACGACGCGCAGGGCGCAGGTGCGGTTGTCGTGCCCCCAGGCGACGGCGGTGGGGGCGAAGGAGCCCGGCTGGAACCGCTTGTAGGAGTTGATGTGGGGGGCGTAGAGCAGCGAGAACTCGCGCAGCGCCGCGAGCTGTCCGGCGAGGAAGTGCCGCATGACCTCGGACATGCCGCCCTCCTGGTCGCCGGCCATGACGCTGTTGCCGTCGGCGTCCGCCAGGGAGAGGTGGATGTGGCAGGAGTTGCCCTCGCGCTCGTTGTACTTGGCCATGAAGGTGAGCGAGACGCCCTCCTGGGCGGCGATCTCCTTGGCGCCGGTCTTGTAGACGGCGTGCTGGTCGCAGGTGACCAGGGCTTCGTCGTAGCGGAAGGTGATCTCGTGCTGGCCGGGGTTGCACTCGCCCTTGGCGGACTCGACGGTGAGGCCGGCGCCGGCCATCTCGTTGCGGATGCGGCGCAGCAGGGGCTCGACGCGGCCGGTGCCGAGGATCGAGTAGTCGACGTTGTACTGGTTGGCGGGGGTCAGGCCTCGGTAGTTCGCGTCCCAGGCCTGTTCGTAGGTGTCCCGGAAGACGATGAACTCCAGTTCCGTGCCGGCCTGCGCCGTGTACCCCTGCCCGGCGAGGCGTTCGAGCTGGCGGCGCAGGATCTGCCGGGGCGCGGCGGGCACCGGGGAGCCGTCCTCCCAGGCGAGGTCGGCGACGACCATCGCGGTGCCCTCGTTCCACGGCAGGCGGCGCAGGGTGGCCGGGTCGGGGTGCAGGGCGAAGTCGCCGTAGCCGCGGTCCCAGGAGGACATCGCGTATCCGTCGACGGTGTTCATGTCGGCGTCGACGGCGAGGAGGTAGTTGCAGCCCTCGGTTCCGTGCCGGAGGACCTCGTCGAGGAAGAAGCGCGCGGCGAACCGCTTGCCCTGGAGGCGGCCCTGCATGTCGGGGAAAGCCAGGA
Source organism: Streptomyces lancefieldiae (assembly GCF_031845825.1). Taxonomy (NCBI): domain Bacteria; kingdom Bacillati; phylum Actinomycetota; class Actinomycetes; order Kitasatosporales; family Streptomycetaceae; genus Streptomyces; species Streptomyces lancefieldiae. Next base: position 33,195 of record NZ_JAVRFH010000011.1, read on the forward strand.
CGACGGTGTCGATCTCACCGGCCGCGACGGCCGCGTGCAGTTCCTCGACACCGAGCGGAGGCGTGCGGTCTGCCACGAGGAGGGCTCCTTCTGGCCGGGGACCATAAGGTATTGGTGAGAACCATTGCTTGGGAAGGGGACGCGGCCGTATGTCGGAGGCGACCGGGGGGAGCGTGCCGGACCGGCTCACGCCGGTACTGCGACCGGTGCGGGCCGGCAACGGCTTCGAGGAGGCGCTGGAGCAGATCCTCCAGGTCGTCCGGCTGGGCCTGGTGCCCGCGGGTGAGCGGCTGCCCGCGGAAAGGGAGCTGGCGGAGCGGCTGCGGATCAGCCGGGTGACGCTGCGCGAGGTGCTGCGGGTGCTGCAGGACCAGGGGCTGGTGGAGGCCCGGCGCGGCCGGTACGGCGGCACCTTCGTGCTGCCCCGCCCGGACGCCGGCGGCGAGGACGAGCTGCGGCGCCGGGTCGTCGGGGTCGACCTCGAGGACGTACTGCGCTTCCGGGAGGTGCTGGAGGTGGGCGCGGCCGGGCTGTGCGCGGCGCACGGGCTGGCGGACGGGCAGGCGGCGCGGCTGCGCACGGCGCTGGACGGCACGCACGACGCGCCGCTGGCGGAGTACCGGCGGCTGGACACGATGCTGCACATCGCACTCGCCGACCTGTGCGGCTCACCGACGCTGACCGCGCAGTACGCGGGCGTACGGGCGACCGTGAACGGCCTGCTGGACTGCATCCCGCTGCTGGTGCGCAACCTGGAGCACTCCCAGCGGCAGCACACCGCGCTGGTGGAGGCCGTGCTCGACGGGGACGCGGACGGGGCGCGGGAGATCATGCGGGAGCACTGCGCGGGGACGGCGGCGCTGCTGCGCGGGTTCCTGGCGTGAGGGTGTTGCCGCCCCGGCGCGGTGCGGCAAAGGTATGGGGAGGGGCCATTACCGGCGATCCCTGGGAGGTCGAATGGCGGGCAGGCCACTGATCGGCGTCAGCACGTACCTGGAGACCGGGGCGCGCTGGGGCGTGTGGGAGCTGGAGGCAGCGTTGCTGCCGGCCGGGTACCCGCGGCTCGTGCAGCGGGCCGGCGGGCTGACCGCGATGCTCCCGCCCGACGGGCCCGAGCACGCCGCGGAGACCGTCGCCCGCCTGGACGGGCTGGTGATCGCGGGCGGCCCGGACGTGGAGCCGGTCCGCTACGGCGCCGAGCCCGGACCGCGCACCGGCCCGCCGGCCCGGGCCAGGGACACCTGGGAACTGGCGCTCATCGAGGCGGCCCTGGCCGCGGGCCTCCCGCTGCTCGGCGTCTGCCGGGGCATGCAGTTGCTGAACGTCGCCCTGGGCGGCACCCTCGTCCAGCACATCGAGGGCCACGCCGAGGTGGTCGGCGTGTTCGGCGGCCACCCGGTCAAGCCGGTGCCGGGGACGCTGTACGCCGGTGTCGTGCCGGAGGAAACGTTCGTGCCGACGTACCACCACCAGGCGGTGGACCGGCTCGGCACGGGTCTGGTGGCCTCGGCCCACGCGGCGGACGGGACCGTGGAGGCCCTGGAACTGCCGTCCGGCCCCGGCTGGGTCCTCGGCGTGCAGTGGCACCCGGAGATGGGCGAGGACGTGCGGGTGATGCGGGCGTTGGTGGACGCGGCGAGGTCGGGCCGGGGCCGGGCGGCGGTCCCGGCCCACGGGTGAGCGACCCGGCACCGGCTCCACGGCCCCGGCCCGACGGGACGGCCCCCGGGCCAGGCCCGACGCCGACGACCGCCCACCGCCCGCACGAGCCGCCCCGCACACGCCCACCTCTCGGGCGGGGAGGCCCACGACGGGCCACCGTCACCAACCCCGCGCCACCGAGCACGGCGCGAAACGCACCGGCCCCGGCGGGGCCTCCGGAGGCATCAGGCCCCCGGCCGGCGACAGCAACCGCCGGATTCGGCCGACCCGGGACGAGCCAGGCCGGGTCGAGCCGAGCCAGGCGGGGCGGACCGGACCGAGCCAGGCCGGGCACAGCGCGGACGCACCCGCCCCGACGGGCCTCCGGAGACGCCGGCGACGGCAACCGTCGGGCCCAGCCGAGCCAGGCCAGGACCGAACCGGATCGAGCCGAGCCGGACCGGACCAGGCCGGCCTGGTAAGAAGTGACGTGGCTCGCGGGCGGAGCCCGGTGTGTGCGACTGCGAGGCGCGGGCGACGGTGGCCTTCCCCGCTGCCGCGGCGGGCGGCGGCATGGAACCCCCCAGCGCGGGCGAACCGAGCGCGAGGGCGCCGGCGGGGCGCGGTCAGGCCCGCGTCAGCGACAGCAGCCTGCGGGCCGGGCCGGTCGGGCGGTGGCCCGTCGGCCACACCGCCCGCAGGTCGCGGGCGAGGGCGACGTCGGCCACCGGCACGCTCACCAGGCGCCGGGTCGCCAGTTCCTCGCCGACGGCGAGTTCGCTGAGGACGGAAGGACCGGCGCCGCTCACCGCCGCCGCCTTCACCGCGGTGGTCGACGACAGTTCGATCAGGGGGCGGGCCAGACCGCCCAGCGCCGCGTCGAGGACCTGCCGGGTGCCGGAGCCCTTCTCCCGCAGGATCAGCGGGGTGGCCGCCAGTTCGGCCGCCGCGACCGGGCGCCGGCGACGGGCCCAGGGATGGCCGGGCGCGGCCACGACGATCAGCCGGTCATGGGCGATGACGGCCGAGTCGAGGCCCGACGGCACGCTCACCCCCTCCACGAACCCCAGGTCGGCCTCGCCCGACAGCAGGCGCTCCGCCACCGCCGCCGAGTTCCCGGCGAGCAGCGACACCGCGGTGTCCGGCAACTGCCCCCGCAGCGCGACCAGCCAGCCCGGCAGCAGGTACTCGGCGATCGTCATGCTCGCCGCCACCCGCAGCCGCGAGTCCCGCCGGTCCCGCAGCGCCTGCGCGCCCGCGTCGAACGCCTCGGCGGCCTCCACGATCCGGCGGGCCCAGTCCGTGACCAGCGCGCCGGCGTCGGTGAGCCGGGAGCCTCGCGGCGAGCGGTCCACCAGGGCGACCCCCAGCTGGCGTTCCATGGAGCGGACGCGGCTGCTGGCGGCCGGCTGCGTGATGCCGAGCTCGCGTGCCGCCCCGCCGAGGCTGCCCAGGCGGGCGACCGCCAGCAGCAGCTCCAGGGCCCCCAGATCCGGTACCCGGTGCGCCAGCGACCCCACCACCTGCCGCCCCGGCGCGCCCTGTACGCCCTGTACGCCGTGTACGCCCTGCGCACTGTCCGCACTGCTGCTCATAACTTCAGCTTATGCCCTCATAGGGACATGGTCCCTGGTCAGGGGCCCCGCCCGCGGAGACCGTGGACGCATGGTCACCGCAGCCCAGCCCCTCTCCCCTGCCGCCGCCCCACCCCGGCGCGTCCCTGCCGTCCGTCATCTCGGGCCCAACTGGTACGCCTGCGTCATGGGAACCGCCATCGTCGGTACCGCGGGCGCCGCGCTGCCCTGGCGCGTGCCCGGGCTGCGCGCCGTCTGCGCCACGGTCTGGGCGCTGTCCCTCGTCCTGCTCGCCGTCCTGCTGGTGGCCCGGTCCCTGCACTGGCGGCACCACCGCGACCAGGCCCGCGCCCATCTGCTCGACCCGGCGGCGGCCCCGTTCTACGGCTGCCTGGCGATGGCGCTGCTGGCCGTCGGCGGTGGCGCGGTGACCGTGGGCCGGGACTGGACAGGGACCCGGGCCGCGGTCGCCCTGGACACCGTGCTCTTCACCGCCGGCACCGCCGTCGGCCTCGCGGCGGCCGTCGCCGTGCCGTATCTGATGACCGCACGGCACCGGATCGAGCCGGGGCAGGCCAGTCCGGTGTGGCTGCTGCCGCTGGTGGCGCCGATGGTCTCCGCGGCCGTCGGGCCGCTGCTGGTCCCGCACCTTCCGCCGGGGCAGGCCCGCGAGACGCTGCTGCTGGCCTGTGTCGCGATGTTCGGGGTGAGTCTGCTCGCGACCCTGGTGACACTGCCGTTGATCTTCGGCCGGCTGCTCACCGGCGGTCCCCTGCCGTCGGCGCTCACCCCGTCGCTGTTCCTGGTGCTGGGCCCGCTCGGGCAGTCGACGACCGCCGTGGGGAAGTTCGCGGACGTGGCCCCAGGGGTCGTACCGGCCCCGTACGCCGAGGGCTTCGGGGTGCTCGCCGTGCTGTACGGCGTGCCCGTGACGGGCTTCGCGCTGGTGTGGCTGTGCCTCGCCGTCGCGCACGTCGTGCGGGCCCGGCGGGAGGGCATGGGCTTCTCGATGACGTGGTGGTCGTTCACCTTCCCGGTGGGCACCTGTGTCACCGGCGCCGAGGCGCTGGCCCGGCACACCGGGCTCGCCGTCTACGACGGGCTCACGGTCCTGCTGTACGCGGTTCTCGTCGCCGCCTGGGCCGTCGCCGCCGTGCACACCGCGCGCGGCCTGGTCAGCGGCGCGCTGCTCGCAGAGCCGCGCCCAGCACCCGGGGCGCCTCGCCCAGCGACGGCCCGTACCACGTGAGGTACCGCCCGTCGACGAGGGCGCAGGGCAGGCCGGGGAAGGCCTCAGGGCCGTCGTCGGCGGTGAAGCGGTACGGCTCGTCCGGCAGGACCACGACGTCCGGGCGCACCGCCCGCAACTCCTCGACCGGGACCTTCGGGTAACGCCCGGCGTCACCGGCGTACAGGTGGTCGACGCCGAGGCGGCCCAGTACGTCACCCGCGAAGGTGTCCCGCCCCAGCACCGTCCAGGGTCTGCGCCAGACCGGCACGACGGCCGTACGGCGCCGCTCCGGGGACGGCAGGGCCGACCAGGCCGCCTCCGCCGCGTCCAGCCACCGGGGCCGGGACGGCGCGCCGCAGGCCGTCAGCACCCGGTCCAGCTCGGTGAAGGCCTGCGGCACGGTGCGCACCTCGGTCACCAGCACCTCGACGCCCGCCGCGCGCAAGGCCTCCAGGTCGGGGGCGCGGTTCTCCTCCTCGTTGGCCACCACCAGGTCGGGTGCGAGGGAGACGATCCGCTCGATCGCGGGGTTCTTCGTGCCCCCGACGCGTACGACGTCGAGGCCGGCCGGGTGCGTGCACCAGTCGGTGGCGCCGACCAGGGCGCCGGGGACCGTACGGGCCACGGCCTCGGTCAGCGACGGGACCAGCGAGACGACTCTCACGGCGCTCTCACTGGCGCGGCCGGTCCCGGACCGCCTCGATGTGCTCGGCGACGGCCACCACCACGAGCCGGGTGTCGGGCACCGTGGCCCGCCAGCGGTGCCGCACCCCGCCGGTGAGATACAGCGTGTCGCCGCGCCCCAGCCGGTAGGCGCGGCCCTCGGCCTCGATCTCCACGGCCCCCTCGGTGACGAACATCAACTGGTCGTTGCGGTACTGCAGTTCACGGCCCGCGTCGTGGTCGCCGGTGAACTCCGTGGCGTGCATCTGATGGTGTCCGCGCACCAGGGAGCGCACCTTGGGGGCCAGCTCCGGGTCGGGCTCCTCGGCGCGGACCACGTCCACGCTGCACGCGGGGTCGGCGGCGGCGAGCAGCTCCACGGCGGTGGTGCGCAGGGCGTCGGCGACCTTCTCCAGGGAACTCTGGCTGGGCCGCGCCCGGTCGTTCTCGATCTGGCTCAGGAAGGGCACCGAGAGCCCGCTGCGCTCGGACACGACGGCGAGGGTGAGCTCGAGGGCCCGGCGCCGCCGCCGTACGGCCGCGCCCACCCGGAGGTGCTGATCTTTGTGGTCGCCCATCGCTCCGGCTCCCTCCTTCACCCGTCGCCGTACCGTCGCGGTGCCCGTCTTCGGGCGCCGTCCTCCTGTTGGGTTCTCTGCACCCTACGCATGTTCGGCAAACCGTTTCATGCGGCCGTCACATCGACGTCACGGTGCGGTGGCCGCGACCTCACATTTCTCGCCACCGGACGGCCGACCCGTCGGCCGCGCCGAACGCCCTACCGGTTCAAGGCACGGACCGTCTTCCATGTTCCCACCGGTCCCTCGTGCCCCGGTCAAGGAGGCTCAGGTGAGGGCTTGGCACTCCGTGGTTGTCCGGATCCTGACCGTGTCCCCGTCCCGGACGACCCGAGGGGTGGGCCGACCGCACCGTCAGGGGCGCGGCCGGCCCACCCCTCGGGGACCGTCCTACGAGGTACTGCTCGTACTACTGCGGGGTCATCCGGTCGACCATGTCCGGGTGCTCCTTCAGCCAGGCCGCCACGGCTTCTTCCTCGTGGCCCTGACCGCGGTCCTTGATCTCGGCCTCCAGGCTGCCGAGTTCGTCCTCGCTCATATGGAAGCCCTTGATCCACTCGGTGAGCTGCGGGTACTGCTCGGGGAACTTCCTGCTGGAGATGGTGCGGATCGTGTTGCCCTCGCCGAAGGCCTTCTTGGGGTCCTTCAGCTTGGTCAGCTCGTACTCGCTGTACGCCCAGTGCGGCGACCACAGGACGACCGCGACCGGCTCCTCCTTGGCGAGGGCGCGCTTGAGCTCGGCCAGCATCGCCGGCGTGGAGCCGTCGACGACCTCGTACTCGTCCTCCAGGCCGTAGCCCGGCATGACCTTGCTCTTCAGCAGCTGCATCTCACCGGTGCCGGGCTCGATGCCGATGATCTTCCCGTCGAAGAGGTCGGCCTTGCCCTTGAGGTCCGCGAGGGACTTGACGTCCTTCACGTACGAGGGAACGGCGATCTCCAGCGAGGTCGGTTCGTACCAGGTGCCCAGGTCGGTGAGGTTGTTCTTGTTCTTCTCCCAGTAGTTGCTCTGGGCGTGGGGCAGCCAGGCGTCGAAGTTGAGGTCGAGGTCACCGGAGGCCAGGCCGGTGTAGACCGGCCCCACCTCCATCTGCTTCAGGTTCAGCTTGTAGCCGCGCCGCTCCAGGACGTTCTTCCACAGGTAGGTGACGGCGATGTCCTCGTCCCAGGGGAACCAGGCCACGTCCACGGGCCGCTTGGCCTCGGCGGGGGTGGCGCCACCGCCGCCCTCGACCGGGGCCAGCTCGTCGACGACGCCCGGGTTGGCCTTCAGCCAGGCACGGACGGCGTCCTGCTGCTTGCCCTTGCCGACCTTGTTGATCTCGGCCTCGAGGCCGGTGAGCTGCTTCTCGGTGAGCTTGAAGTCCTTGAGCCACTTGGCGACGGTGGGGTCGTCGCCGGCGAAGCCCTTGCGGGACAGCGTGTGCACGCCGTCGCCCTCGCCCCAGGCACCCTTGGGGTCCTTCAGCTTCTTCAGGTCGTAGTCGTTGTACGCCCAGTGCGGGGACCACAGCGTGACGACGATCGGCTCCTGCTTGCTCATGGCCCGCTTCAGCTCGGCCAGCATCGCCGGGGTGGAGCTGTCGACGACCTTGTACTCCTTGTCCAGGCCGTACTCCCCGAGGACCTTGCTCTTCAGCAGGGCCATCTCGCCGGCGCTGGACTCGATGCCGGTGATCTTCCCGCCGAACTCGGCGGCCTTCCCCTTGAGGTCCGCCAGCGAGTTGACGTCCTTCATGTACGTGGGGACGGTCAGCTCCAGCGACGTCCTGTCGTACCAGGAGCCGAGGTCGTCGAGCCGGTCGCCGTACTTCTTCCAGTACTGCTCGTGGGTGGTCGGCAGCCAGGAGTTGGTGACGATGTCGATGTCGCCCTGCGCCAGGGAGGTGTACAGCGGCCCGGCGTCGAACTGCTTGGCGTCCACCTCGTAGCCGCGCTGTTCGAGCAGCTCCTTCCACAGGAAGGTGGAGGCGACGCCCTCGTCCCACGGGACGTAGCCGAGGGTGACCTTCTTGCCCTGGCCGACGTTCTTCCCGTCGGCGACGCTCTCGGAGTCGCCGGAGCCGCCGAACATGCCCATGCCGCCGGCCACCAGGGCCAGGATCACGACGCCGATCACGGCGATCTGCGGACGGGGACGGTAGGACCAGATCTTCAGGCCGCCCGCGGCCCGGGCCCGGGCGGCGGCGCGCCGGCCGAGCGGCGAGACCTGGGTGCCCAGGGCTCCGGTCATGCGGTCCAGGTAGATCGCCAGGATCACGATGGCGACACCGGCCTCGGAGCCGAGGCCCACGTTGAGCTGGCCGATGGCCTCGTTGACGTCGCCGCCGAGGCCGCCGGTGCCGACCATGCCGGCGATCGCGGCCATGGACAGGCCGAGCATGATGACCTGGTTGACGCCCGCCATCACCGTGGGCAGCGCCAGCGGGAGCTGGACGCGCAGCAGCGTGTTGCGGGGGGTGGTGCCGAAGGCCTCGGCGGCCTCGACCAGCTCCTTGTCGACCTGGCGGATGCCCAGCTCGGTCATGCGCACGCCCGGGGCGAGCGCGAAGATCAGGGTGGCGACGATGCCGGCGGAGGCGCCGGTGCCGAAGAACAGGATCGCCGGGATGAGGTAGATCATCGCGGGCAGCGTCTGCATGAAGTCCAGCACCGGCCGGACGATGCCGCTGACCCGGTCGGAGCGGGCCGCCCAGATGCCCACCGGTACGGCGACGACCAGCGCGATGATGGTCGCGACGAGCACCAGCGCCAGGGTGATCATCGCGTTCTCCCACAGTTCCATGGAGACGATGAACGCGAATCCCAGGAAGGTGAGAACACCGGCGACCGTGCCGCGCAGCCAGAAGGCGATGATCGCGAAGATGCCGACGAGGAGCAGCGGTTCGGGCGCCTGGAGGACGGCGTTGATGCCGTCGTAGGTGCCGGTGAAGACGGTCTTGAGGAAGTCGAAGAGCCAGGCGACGTGTTCGAGCAGCCAGTCGACGGCGTCGTTGACCCAGTCGCCGAGCGGAATCCTAGGCACGGGCCATCACCTTCTCGGGGCCCTTGTCGCGCGGGGAGTCGCAGGTGCCGACCTCGGACTGCTCGTCGCCGAGGAAGCCGACGAGGCGGCGGGCCGGAACCACTCCGACGAGCTCGCGGTCGCCGTCGAGGACCGCCACGGCGTGCGGCACGCGCGCGCTGATCGCGCACAGTTCGGTGAACGGCGTCTCGGGCGTCGCCGTCTCGCACGCGCAGTCGGCCTCGTCGCCGCGCAGTTCGGTGTCCATGACGGCACCGGCGGTGAGTACGCGGGAGCGGTCGACGTCCTGGGTGAAGGAGGCGACGTAGTCGTTGGCGGGGCGGATCAGGATGTCCTGCGCGGTGCCTATCTGCACGATCCGGCCGTCGCGCATCACGGCGATGCGGTCGCCGAGGCGCATGGCCTCGTTGAGGTCGTGGGTGATGAAGACGATGGTCTTCTTCAGGGTCTTCTGCAGCTCGAGCAGCTGGTCCTGCATGTCGCGGCGGATCAGCGGGTCGAGAGCGCTGAAGGACTCGTCCATGAGCAGCAGGTCGGCGTCCGTGGCGAGCGCGCGGGCGAGGCCGACCCGCTGCTGCATACCGCCGGACAGCTCGTCGGGCCAGGACTTCTCCCAGCCGGCCAGGCCGCACAGGGCGAGCGCCTCGTCGGCGCGGCGTTCGCGCTCGGCGCGGGGCACGCCCTGCACTTCAAGACCGTAGGCGGCGTTGTCACGGACGCTGCGGTGCGGGAAGAGCGCGAAGTGCTGGAACACCATGCTGATCTTCTTGGAGCGGACCTCGCGCAGTCCGCGGTCGCCGAGTTCCGTCAGGTCCTGACCACCGAAGCGGACGTGCCCGGCGGTCGGCTCCAGCAGACCGTTGAGCATGCGCAGCAGCGTGGACTTGCCGGACCCGGACAGCCCCATGACCACGAAGATCTCGCCGGGCTCCACGGTGAAGGACGCGTCGATGACGGCGGCCGTGGTGCCGTCGGCGCGCAGTTCGTCCCGGTCGGTTCCCTCGCGCAGTCGTCCGACTGCCTGGTCCGGTTTTCTGCCGAAGACCTTGTACAGGTTTTCGGCCTCTAGCCTGGCTGACACGCTTACCTCTTGGATCGGGGGCAGGGGCAGGGGCCGTGAAGACTCGCTGTCACGACGTGTCGACACGACTGGTTGAGAGGACTCGTCGATACGACTCGTTGATGCGAAGACTCGCTAACAGTTGAATGCATCAACCAGCTTCGGCCCGGATGCGCGCCTGCCCTGATCATCCCGACCCAAACATTTGAGTGATCCAGTTCACATGCCCTCCACCGCTCGCGCACATCACCTGCGGCATGATTGCGAGGCGTGACCGGACGACTGATGCTTCTCGACACCGCCTCCCTCTACTTCCGCGCCTACTTCGGCGTACCGGACTCCGTGAAGGCGCCGGACGGCACGCCGGTAAACGCCGTGCGCGGACTCCTCGACTTCATCGACCGCCTGGTGAAGGACCACCGGCCCGAGCACCTGGTCGCCTGCATGGACGCCGACTGGCGCCCGCACTGGCGGGTGGAACTGATCCCCTCGTACAAGGCGCACCGCGTCGCCGAGGAGCACCCGGCGGGCCCGGACACCGAGGAGGTGCCCGACACGCTCTCGCCGCAGGTGCCGGTCATCGAGGCCGTCCTGGACGCGCTCGGCATCGCCCGCGTCGGCGTGGCCGAGTACGAGGCCGACGACGTCATCGGCACGTACACGGCGCGGGCGAAGGGCCCGGTCGACATCGTCACCGGCGACCGGGACCTGTACCAGCTCGTCGACGACGCCCGTGGCGTGCGCGTGCTCTACCCGGTCAAGGGCGTCGGCACGCTCCACCTCACCGACGAGGCCGCACTGCGCGAGAAGTACGGCGTGGACGGCCGCGGCTACGCCGACCTGGCGCTGCTGCGGGGCGACCCGAGCGACGGCCTGCCGGGGGTGCCGGGCATCGGCGAGAAGACGGCCGCCAAGCTGCTCGCGGAGTTCGGGGACCTGGCCGGGATCCAGGCCGCGGTCGACGATCCCGACGCGAAGCTCACCCCCTCGCAGCGCAAGCGGCTGACCGAGGCCCGGCCGTACCTCGCGGTCGCCCCGAAGGTCGTCAGGGTCGCCGACGACGTCCCGCTGCCGGACGTCGACACCGCGCTGCCGCACACGCCGCGCGACCCCGCGGCGCTGGACGGACTGGCGGCCCGCTGGGGACTGGGCGGTTCGCTGGAGCGGCTGCTGACGACCCTCACCGCCTGAGCCGGGCCGTCCGGGCGGGCATCCGCCCGCGCGGGCGGATGCCCGCGCGGCGGCGCATGGGAGACCCGAGGAGGGGGAGCCGTACCTGCGCGGGGCTTCGTCGAGGCTTCGTCGGGCCTTCGTCCATGAGGTGACAAGCGAGACAGGGATGTTAGCTTAGGTATACCTAACTCAGGGACCCTCACGCAGGGAGCAGGGAGGCCGTCATGGCAGACCGTCCGGGGCGCAAGCCGCGCACACCGCACACCGCGCGGGTCGTCCGCACCGAGCGGCTGACCCCGCACATGCAGCGCGTGGTGCTCGGCGGCGAGGAACTCTCCGCATTCTCGGCGGACACCTGCACCGACCACTATGTGAAGCTGCTGTTCCCCGCCGAGGGCGCGACCTATCCGGAACCCTTCGACATGGAGCGGATCCGCGAGGAGTTCCCGCGCGAACAGTGGCCGGTGACCCGGACGTACACGGTGCGTCAGTGGGACGCCGAGCACCGTGAGCTCACCCTGGACTTCGTGATCCATGGTGACGAGGGGCTGGCCGGCCCCTGGGCGAAGCGCGTCCAGCCGGGCGAGACCGTCCGTTTCCTGGGCCCCGGCGGCGCCTACGCCCCCGATCCCGCCGCCGACTGGCACCTGCTCGCCGGTGACGAGAGCGCGCTGCCCGCGATCGCCCGTGCCCTGGAGGCGCTGCCCGACGGCGCCCGCGCGTTCGCCTTCATCGAGGTCGACGGGGGCCAGGAGGAGCAGAAGATCGACTCCGACGTGGAGGTCGTCTGGCTGCACCGCGGCGACCGGCCGGTCGGCCAGGCACTGGTCGAGGCCGTGCGCGCCCTGGACTTCCCCGAGGGCCGGGTGCACGCGTTCGTGCACGGGGAGGCGGGCTGCGTGAAGGAACTGCGCAAGCTCCTGCGGGTGGAGCGCGGGATCCCCCGCGAGGACCTGTCCATCTCCGGTTACTGGCGCCTCGGCCACAACGAGGACGGCTGGCAGGCGTCGAAGCGGGAATGGAACGCACGCGTCGAGGCGGAGCAGGAGGGCACGCCGACCGCGTAACGCGCGCCGCCCGCCCGGACACCGCGGGCCGAACGGGCGGCGCCGACTGCACGGCGGCAACGCCCCGGCCCGCGGCGGCAATGCCTGGCCGACCGGCACCCCTCCACGCGCCGACCACAGCGCCGCAGCCGTCACCACCACGCGCCGCCCGCACCCCCGTGCCCCGCTCCCCGCATGCGAGCGGCGACCCTGTCGGCAGTGCCCACCCACACCCGCAAGGCGGGCCTCCGCCTCAGTCGCCGCGTACGCGCGCGTGGAGGTGCATGTCGTGCCAGCCGTCGGCGTGCAGCAGCGCGCTGCGCTTCGTGCCCTCCAGGGCGAAGCCCGTCTTCTGCGCGACCCGGCAGGAGGCGTGGTTGGCGACGGAGTGGCTGAGTTCCAGGCGCTGGAAGCCGATCTCGTCGAGGGCCCAGTGGGCGAGCACGGCCGTGGCGCGGGCGGCGACGCCCTGGCCGCGAGCCGCCGCCGTGGTCCAGTACGCGACCTCGGCCACCGCGTCGCCGAGCATGATCCCCCGCAGCGCGACCCGGCCGAGGAGCCGGTCGTCGGCCGCGTCGGCGACGGCCCACTGGACGCTCCGCTCCTGTTCCCAGGCCTGCTGCCATTCGGTGATCCAGCCGCGCACCTCCGCCTCGGAGTCGGCGGCGCGGATGTGCCACTGGTGCATCAGCGGGTCCTGGAAGGCCGCGTGGACGGCGGGTGCGTCCTCGGCCCGCCACGGACGCAGGAACAGCCCGTCGCCGGTGGGGATCGTGGGCTGCGGGGTGCGGGCGAGGGTGCCCGCGGGAAGTACCGGGCGCGTCAGGAAGGGCATGCCCCGCATCGTGCCAACGGCGCGGGCCGGCGGCCCACTGGTTTTCCGGCGTCGTCCACGCGCCTCGTGCGCTGGCTACGCTGTCGGGTGATGAGACGCCGTACCCCTCCCCCGCCCTCGCCCCTGCCGCAGCGCGACGGCATCGACGCCGTGCGGGTGCGGCTGCCCGCGGCCGGACCGTGGTCCACGGTGCGTGAACACCTGGTGGAGCGGCTGTCCGGCGCGGGGGCCGGTGTGGTCGACGGCATGTTCGACGCGGGGCTGGTCGTCGGGGCGGACGGGCGGGCCGTGCCCGGGGACGCGCCGTACGAGCCCGGGATGTTCGTGTGGTTCCACCGCGAGCTGCCCGCCGAAGTTCCGGTGCCCTTCCCGCTGGAGATCGTGTACCGCGACGAGCACATCGTCGTCGCCGACAAACCGCACTTCCTGGCCACCACCCCGCGCGGCGGCCACGTCACCGAGACCGCGCTCGCCCGGCTCCGCCGCGAGCTGGGCATTCCGGCGCTCGGCGCCGCGCACCGCCTGGACCGGCTCACCGCCGGACTGGTCCTGTTCACGGTGCGCCCCGAGGAGCGCGGCGCGTACCAGACGCTGTTCGGCGACCGGCGGGTGCACAAGGAGTACGAGGCCGTCGCCCCGTACGATCCCGCGCTCGCCCTGCCCCGGACCATGAGCAGCCGGATCCTGAAGGAACGCGGGGTACTGGCCGCCCGGGAGGTCGAGGGCGAGCCCAACGCGGTGAGCCGCGTCGAGCTGATCGCCCACCGCCCGGGCCCGGCGGCGGAACCGGGCCTGGCTCGGTACCGGCTGGTGCCGCGCACCGGCCAGACCCACCAGTTGCGCGTCCACATGAACGCGCTCGGCGTGCCGATCCTCGGCGACCCCCTGTACCCCGAGGTGGCCGCCGCCGTGCCGGCCGGTGACTTCCGGCGTCCGCTGCAACTGCTGGCGCGGGAGCTGGGGTTCACCGATCCGGTCACGGGGCGCGAACACCGGTTCCGCAGCGGACGGTCCCTCGACGCCTGGGCGGCGTACGAGGACTGGGCCGGCCCTCAGTAGCCGCGCCACCAGAGCAGGAAGCGCTGCCACGCGCCACGGGGACGCGGACTCTCCGGTCCCGCGACCGGCTGCGGCCGGGCGGCCGCCACCGACACGGGCTCCGGCGGGAGCGACGGGGCGGGCGGAGCCGACGGCTCGGGCTGCGGGATGCCGACGTGCCAGTCGGCACGCTGCTGCGGGACCGGGGCGTGGCTGGGCTGCTGCGTCACCTCCTGCTGTGCCTTGGGTTCGAACCGCACCGGCAGCTCCACCAGGTGCCGCGAGGCGATCGACGAACGCCACCGCAGTTCGTCCTCGTCGCAGTCGAGCCGGACGTCCGGCAGCCGCATCAGCAGCGCGTCGATGCCCGCGTCGGCGATGGCGCGCCCGATGTCCTGGCCGGGGCACTCGTGCGGGCCGCCGCCGAAGGCGAGGTGGGAGCGGTTGCCCTGCATGCCGGCGGACAGGTCGGGACGGATGCGCGGGTCGACGTTGCCCGGCGCGATGCCGAGCAGCAGTCCGTCGCCGGCGCGGATGCGCTGACCGCCCAGTTCCGTGTCCTGCTTGGCGAAGTAGGCGAGGACCGTGCTGAACGGCGGCTCGTCCCACAGGGACTGCTCGACCGCCTCGGGCACCGTCATCTGGCCGCCGCTGAGCTGGGCGCGGAAGCCCGGGTCGGTGAGCACCACGCGCAGCACGTTGCCGATGAGGTTGACGGTCGCCTCGTAGGCGGCCAGGAGGACCACCCGAAGGTGCTCCCTGACCTCGTCGTCGGTGAGTCCGGCGGGGTGGGTGACGAGATGGCCGGCGATGTCGTTCTCGGGCCGGGCCCGGCGGGCAGCGGTGAGCCGGCCCAGGGCGTCCATGACGTAGGCGTGGCTGGTGATCGCCGTCTCGGTGCCCTTGAGCGTGTCGCGGGCGGCCTCCACCATCCGGTCGTTGAACTCGTCGGGCATGCCGAGGAGATGGCACATCACGCCCATCGGCAGGTGCTCGGCGAACTGGCTGATCAGGTCGGCGCGGCCCTCCTCGCAGAACCGGTTGACGAGGCGCTGGGTGTACCGCTTGATGTGCCGGCGCAGCTCCCGGAAGTCGATGGTGGACATGGCGCCGGTGACCGCGCCGCGCAGTCGCTTGTGCTCGTCGCCCTCGGCGTGGGAGCAGATGGGCTGCCAGGCGATGTGCGGCATGAGCGGATGGTCGGGCTTGACCATGCCCTCGTTGAGCGGCGTCCAGATGCGGCTGTCACGGCAGAACTGGGCGGGGGTGCTCACCATGTGCAGGTTCTCGGCATGCCCGAGGACCACCCACATCGGTACGTCGTCGTGGAGCAGCGCCGGTGCCACCGGTCCGTGCTCCTCGCGCAGCCGCTGGTACAGCTCGTCCAGGTCGTCCGCCTCGTGCAGCCGGCGCAGTCCGCCCGGCCCGAGGCCGTGCGCGGGGCAGCCGGGCGGTGGTTCGAGCAGGGGGTCGCCCGTTCCGGTCAGGGAGTGGCGTTCAGGCGTCACAGTGTCGCTCCGCAACAGAAGTGTGGGTCAGGGGGGTCGGTCGGCCGCGCCCGGTCAGGTGAGCGCGCCCTTCATCGCGAGGGAGTGCAGGAAGCGCATCAGCGTCATCAGGACGTCCCGGCTGGAGGCCCGGCGCCGCACGTCGCAGTCGAGGATGGGGATCTCCTCGGGCAGGTCGAGCGCCGTCCGGAGCTCCGCGACGGGATAACGGGGGGCGTCGGGGAAGGAGTTGACGGCGACCACGAACGGCACGCCGCGCTCCTCCAGTCGCCCCATGACGTCGAAGCTGACCTCCAGACGACGGGTGTCGACGAGTACGACCGCGCCGAGCGCGCCCTCGAACAGGCCGTTCCACAGGAACCAGAAGCGCTCCTGGCCCGGCGTGCCGAAGAGGTACAGCACCAGTTGGTCGGTGATGCTGATGCGGCCGAAGTCCATGGCCACCGTGGTGGCCGTCTTGGACGCGGAGCCGTAGTTGTCGTCGACCCCGATGCCGGCCTGGGTCATCGTCTCTTCGGTGGTCAGCGGTCTGATCTCGCTGACCGAGCCGACCATGGTGGTCTTGCCGACCCCGAAACCGCCCACGATGACGATCTTCACGGCGGCCTCGGCCGTGTGCGGCAGCCGGTCCTCGGTCCGTGGGCCCGGGATCGTGTCAGAGTCTTTGAAGTCCATGCATCACCGCTTCGAGGAGGGTTCGGTCGGCGACCTTCTGGCGGACGATCGGGGCGCGGGCCTGCACCAGTTCCGTCGCCAGGAGGTCGGTGAGCAGCACGGTCACCACGCTGAACGGCAGGCTCAGGTAGGCCGACAGCTCGGCCACGGACAGGGGTGCGACGCACAGCCGCAGCAGGGCCGCCTGTTCCGGCGTGGCGGACACCGGCGGGTCGGCGCGGGCCACGATCAGCGTGACCAGGTCGAGGTCGGCGCGCTCGCCGCCCCCGTCCCCGCCGATGACGAACAGCCGCTCGGGGTTGCGGACCTCGCCGGCCTTGGCGGACGGAACGGCGGGGTCGGACGTGGCGGACGGCTCCTGACCGGGAGTTCGCCTCTGGCGTTGCGGAGGAGTCATACGGTCTGCCCGTTGCGCCGCGCGGGACTGGTCAGATGGGGGCCGATGCGGGCGACCAGGTCGGCCATGCTCAGTGCCATCCGGCCCGGCTCGCACCGCACGTCGGAGAGCACGGCGAGGTAGGCGTTGGGGCCGGCGGCCATCAGGTAGAAGTAGCCGCCGTTCATCTCGATGAGGACCATCTTCATGTCGCCGTCGCTGGTCGGGATCTCCTGGGAGACGGCTCCCGCCAGGCTCTGCAGGCCCGCGCAGGCGGCGGCGACCCGGTCGGCGGCGTCGGGGTCGCCGGAGTAGCGGGCGATGCGCAGGCCGTCGGCGGAGAGCACCACGATCATCTCGATTCCCGGGACGCCGTCGTAGAGGTCCCGGAGCATCCAGTCGAACTTGCCTTGCTGCTCGATCACTTGAGGTTCCCCTCGTCGTCTGCCGGGGCGTGGGCCGGCTCACTGCTGGACTGCTGGTGGGCTTGGGTGATGCCCGGGTACTGCTTGAGGCCCTCCCAGAAGGCCCCGATCCAGTGCCCCGGCGGGAGCTCCTCTGCCTTCTCGCCCTCGGGCTCCGGTTCCGGGGCTGCCGGGAAGCCGTTCCGGGCGCGCTCGGCCGCCTCCCGGGCCTCGCGCTCGGCCTCCTCGCGTTCCCAGGCCGCCTGTTCGGCGAGCCGCTGGCTGAGCGGCATCTTGACCCGGCTGCGGCGCTGCGGGAGGCCGCCCGCCGTCCACTCGGTGACCTCGGGGACCTCGTCCTCCAGGGAGACCGTGGCCGGGATGCGGGGGCTGGTGGGACGGCGTTTCTTGGGCCGGCGCTGGGGCCCGGGAAGGGCGTCCGGGCCCGGGGTGGGGATCGAGGTCGCGCCGATGCCGTGGGCGAGTCCGACGCCGGGCTCGGTGGTCATCATCTTGCTCGGCACGATCAGGATGGCCCGGACCCCGCCGTACGCGGAGGCCCGCAGCGACACGTCCATGCCGTACTGCGTGCACAGCCGGCCGACGACGGACAGGCCGAGACGCGGGTGCTGGCTGAGGTCCTGGACGTCGGTGCCGCGCTTGGCGTCCTCCAGCAGGCCCTCGATGCGGGCGCGGGACTCCTCGCTGAGGCTGACGCCGGCGTCCTCGATCTCGATGCACACGCCGCTCTGCACCTCGGTCGCGGTGACGTGCACCTTGGACCCGGGCGGCGAGTAGCGGGTGGCGTTGTCGAGGAGCTCCGCGGCGGCGTGGATGACCGGCTCGACCGCGGTGCCCTTGATGTTGACCTTGGCGATGGAGGCCAGGTTGATCCGGCGGTACTCCAGGATCCGGGACATGGCACCGCGCAGCACGCTGTACAGGGCGACCGGATCCGGCCACTGGCGTCCGGGCCGGCCGCCGCCGATGACGGAGATGGAGTCGGCGAGGCGGCCGATCAGCGCGGTGCCGTGGTCGATGCGCAGGAGGTCGTCGAAGACCTCGGGGTTGCGGCCGTGGTCCTCCTCCATCTCGCGGAGTTCCTTGTTCTGCTGGTGGACGATCGCCTGGACGCGACGGGCGATGTCCACGAAGGAACGCTCGGCCGACTCACGCATCGCGTCCTCGTGGTCGACGATCTCGCACACCATGCGGATCAACCTGCGCTGCGGCTCGCCGAGATCGGTGTACGACGGGTCGATGTCCCCCAGGTGACGCATCGTCTCCGCGGGGGTGTTGCCCCGGCGCATGTACTGCAGCACGGCGGGCAGGACCTCTTCACCGAGGTAGGTCATCTCCTCGTGATGGCCCGCGACCCGGCGTTCCAGATACGCACTGTGACGGGCGTGCTCGATGCGCAGGGCCCGCAGGGTACGGCCGCGACGAACCGCTTCGGCCGCCGTGGCGATCACCAGGAGCGTGGCGACGGCGCCGCACCAGCCGACGGCGAGCCGGGCCGGTTCCGCCACCAGGGCGACGGCGGCCCCGGTGGCCGCGGCCATCACTATGGCCGGCAGCAACAGCGTTCGCGCGTAAGGAAGTTCACGGCGACCTGGAGGGGAATCAACACTCACCATGTAGGCCCTCTGAAAACGAATCGGCTGGGATGGGGGAGCTTGCGGCGGGGTATGTCAGTGAGTTGTCGGGATCTTCGGCACATTGGGAACAAGTGCGCGATTTCACCTCAACTCGGTGCGCTGCGGGCGAGCCTAGTCCGGGGGGATCATCGCCATGTCATATTCAGCAAGCACCTGAGACGGGCACGGGGACTGGAGTAGTCTCGGGCCCATTTGCACGCCGAGGAGTCATTCGAACACCGTGTGTAAGCGTGTGCGGGCATGCGAACGCCACTCACCGTGATCAGTGAAAGAGGCGCCAGGGCACCCACGCCACAGCACCCCGGACGCACCAGGGCCCGGCGGGGCGCTCCCGCCCCGGACTCCCGGACGGACTGCGCCCTGCCGGGCCTGTGACTGGCGGGTCTAGCCCACGGACGAGTAGGCGACCACCCCGCGCAGCAGACCGTCGACCGCCTTGCGCGCGTTCTTGGGGACCGTCGAGCCGTCGGTGGGCGCGGCTGCCGAGATCTGGCCGAGGACGTCGATGACCTGCTTGCACCAGCGCACGAAGTCGCCGGCCGGCATCTCCGCCTCGCGCAGCACCTCGTCGAGGCCCTTGCCGGACGCCCACATGTACGCGGCCCAGGCGAAACCGAGGTCGGGCTCACGCTGGCCGACGCCCTCGGTCTGGCTGATCCGGAAGTCCTCCTCCAGGGCGTCGAGGCGGCCCCAGATGCGGACCGTCTCGCCGAGCGCGGCCTTGGCCTTGCCCGAGGGGAGCTTCGGCGCCATCGCGTCGTCGGCGACCCGCGACTCGTAGACCAGCGCCGAGACGCAGGCGGCGAGCTCGGCCGGGGAGAGGCCCTCCCACACGCCCTCGCGCAGGCACTCGCTGGCGAGCAGGTCCAGCTCGCCGTAGAGCCGGGCGAGGCGCTTGCCGTGCTCGGTGACCTCGTCGCCGCGCAGGTAGTCCATCTCCGTCAGCAGCGCGACGATGCGGTCGAAGGTGCGGGCGATGGTGTTCGTCCGGCCCTCGATCCGGCGCTCCAGCTGCGAGGTGTCGCGCAGCAGCCGGTGGTAGCGCTCGGCCCAGCGTGCGTGGTCCTCGCGGTCGTCGCAGCCGTGGCAGGGGTGGGCGCGGATGGCCTTGCGCAGCCGCGCGATCTCCCGGTCGTCGGCGGCCTGGGACCGCTTCTTGCGGGCCCGCTCCGGCGGGATGTGGCCGGCCTTGGTGCGCAGCGCGGAGGCGAGGTCCCGGCGGGACTGGGGCGAGCGCGGGTTGAAGGACTTCGGGATCCGCATCCGCTCCAGCGCCTCGACCGGCACCGGGAAGTCCATCGACGCCAGCCGCTTGACCTGCCGCTCGGCGGTCAGCACCAGCGGGCGCGGACCGTCGTGGTGCTCGAAGCCGCGGTGGCCGTTGGACCGCCCGGCGGGCAGGCCCGGGTCCAGCACCAGGGCGAGGCCCGCGTACTTCCCGGTGGGGACGTGGATGACGTCGCCCGGCTTCAGCTTCTCCAGCGCCACGGCGGCCTCGGCCCGCCGCTGGTTGGCCCCCTGCCGGGCCAGCTCGGTCTCCCGGTCCTTCAGCTCACGGCGCAGCCGCGCGTACTCGTCGAAGTCGCCGAGGTGGCAGGTCATGGAGGCCTTGTAGCCCTCCAGCCCCTCCTCGTTGCGCTGCACCTGCCGGGAGATACCGACGACCGACTTGTCCGCCTGGAACTGCGCGAACGAGGTCTCCAGCAGTTCCCGCGAACGGTGCCGGCCGAACTGCTCGACCAGGTTGACCGCCATGTTGTACGACGGCTTGAAACTGGAGCGCAGCGGGTACGTGCGCGTGCCGGCCAGCCCCGCGAGGTGCTCGGGGTTCATACCGCGCTGCCACAGCACGACGGCGTGTCCCTCGACGTCGATGCCGCGCCGGCCGGCCCGGCCGGTGAGCTGGGTGTACTCGCCGGGGGTGATGTCGGCGTGCTGCTCGCCGTTCCACTTGACCAGCTTCTCCAGCACCACGGAGCGGGCGGGCATGTTGATGCCGAGGGCGAGGGTCTCGGTGGCGAAGACGGCCTTGACCAGTCCGCGCACGAACAGCTCCTCGACGACCTCCTTGAACGTCGGCAGCATGCCCGCGTGGTGGGCGGCGATGCCCCGCTCCAGGCCTTCCAGCCACTCGTAGTACCCCAGGACGTGCAGGTCCTCGGTCGGGATGGAGGCCGTGCGCTCCTCGACGAGGGCGCGGACCCTGTCCCGCGCGTCCTCGTCGTTGAGCCGGAGACCGGCGTACAGGCACTGCTGGACGGCGGCCTCGCAGGCGGCGCGGCTGAAGATGAAGGTGATCGCGGGCAGCAGCCCCTCGGCGTCGAGCCGCTCGATGACCTCCGGCCTGCTCGGCGTCCAGATGCGGGAGCGCTGTCTGCGCTCACGCTCCCGGTCGGCCTCCTTCATGGCACGGCCGCGCCTGCGGTCCTGGTAGGACGGGCGGCTCGCCTCCATGCGGGCCATGCGCGTGAGGTCGGGGTTGACGGCCTTCTTGTGGCCCTCACCCTCCTCGAACAGGTCGTACATCCGACGCCCGGCCAGCACGTGCTGGAACAGCGGCACGGGCCGGTGCTCGGAGACGATCACCTGGGTGTCGCCGCGGACGGTGTCGAGCCAGTCGCCGAACTCCTCCGCGTTCGACACGGTCGCCGAGAGCGAGACCAGGGTCACCGACTCCTGGAGGTGAATGATCACCTCCTCCCACACGGCGCCGCGGAAGCGGTCGGAGAGGTAGTGCACCTCGTCCATGACCACGTATCCGAGGCCGCGGAGGGTCTGCGAGCCGGCGTACAGCATGTTCCGCAGGACCTCGGTGGTCATCACGACCACGGGGGCGTCGGAGTTCACGCTGTTGTCGCCGGTGAGCAGGCCCACCCTGTCCGCGCCGTAGCGCCGGCACAGGTCGGCGTACTTCTGGTTCGACAGCGCCTTGATGGGCGTCGTGTAGAAGCACTTCTTGCCCTGCCGCAGGGCAAGGTGGACGGCGAACTCGCCGACGATCGTCTTGCCGGAGCCGGTGGGCGCCGCCACCAGCACGCCCTTGCCGGCCTCGAGCGCCTGGCAGGCCTCGATCTGGAAGGGGTCGAGGCCGAAGTCGTACATCTCGCGGAAGGACGCGAGTGCGGTGGCCTGCTCGGCAGCGCGCTGACGGGCTGCCGCGTACCGCTCGGCCGGTGAGAGATCCTCTGTCATCGTACTTTCGAGCGTACCGGGCCCCACTGACAACAGGACGATCATTATCGGGATCGTTCCGGTGGGGGACCCCGCGGCACGTTCCGTGAGGGCGGTGACGCGCGCCGTCACCGCCCCGACCGGGTCATCAGGTCACGTCGTCGTAGCCGTTGACCCGGTCCTTCGTGGCCTGCTCGGGCAGCGCGCGGGCGGTGGTCACCGCCTCGACCTCGCCGATGTCCTCGGGGGTGAGGTCCAGCTCGGACGCCTCGTCGTCGTCGGGCTCCAGGGCCTCGCGGCGGGACTTGCGGAGGTCGTTCAGCAGGGAGACGCCGACCGCGGCGAAGTACAGGACCCAGATCGGACCGGCCAGCCACAACATGGTCAGCGGGTCCGTGCTCGGCGTGGCGATGGCCGCGAACAGCGTGATGCCCATGATCATGGCGCGCCACCAGCTGAGCATCCGCTTGCCGGTCAGCACCCCGGTGAAGTTGAGCATCACCAGCAGCAGCGGCAGCTCGAAGGAGAGACCGAAGACCACGACCATGCGCGTGACGAGGTCCAGCAGGTCGTCCAGCGGAAGCAGGTTGTCGACCTCGTACGGCGTGAACTCGATCAGCACCTTCGCGGTGGTGGGCAGCACCACGTAGGCGAAGTAGGCGCCGAAGAGGAAGAGCGGGGCACCGGTGGCGACGAACGCGTAGGCGTACTTCTTCTCGTTCCGGTGCAGTCCGGGGGCGACGAACGCCCACAGCTGGTAGAGCCAGACCGGCGAGGCGAACACGACACCGGCCATCAGGGACACCTTCAGCGCCAGCGTGAAGGGACCGAGCAGACCGTTGATGGTGATCTGCGCGCACGGGTCCGTGTTGGCCGACGACTTCGCCAGCTCTTCGAACGACTTCGCACAGCCGACCGAGTCCAGGACCGGGTCGGTGAAGAAGTTGATGATGTCGTTGTAGAAGAAGGCTGCGACGACCGTGACCACGACGATGGCCAGCAGCGCCTTGGCGAGCCGGTTGCGGAGCTCACGAAGGTGCTCCGCGAGGGGCATCCGCCCCTCGGGATCCTTCTCCTTGTTGCGGGCAGGCTTCAGCAACCCACGTTCCCATCTCGTGCGGCGGGCCGGAGGTCACCGGCCCTGCGTCAGCGCTTGGTCGTGTCCGTCGGCTCGGTGACCGGTCGGGAGCTGGTCACGTCGCCGGGGGCGGCCTGGATGGTGCGCTGGTTCGCCGCCTGCTCGGGGGTGGGCGGGTCTGCGGGAGCGGAGTCGTCGGACTTGCTCTCGCTCTTCATCGCCTTCGCCTCGCTCTTGAGGATCCGGGCGGACTTGCCGAGCGACCGCGCCATGTCCGGAAGCTTCTTCGCGCCGAACAACAGGATGATGACGACGAGGATGAGAATGATCTCGGGGGCGCCGAGCCTTCCGAACATAAGTCTTTACCTTCTCACCGAGGCGGCTGGGTGGGTGCTGTCCGACCGGTCGGACGTACATCCGATCGATCGTCTTGTGCAGCGATCGTAACGCTCAGGAGTAAACGTGAGGCAATCCCTGTGCGTACTCCCGTCCGCGGCCGGGCCTCGTTTTCCTGGCCGCGACCAGCAGCGTACCTTCAGGGGCCCTTGGGGTGACAGGGCGAAGTGCCCCGAAACGCGACTCACGGCGTCCACCCATGTCACGCACGAACGTCAGCCGTGACTTTCACAACGCGTCCACGGCGCGGGCGGCGCTCTCGGTGGCGCGCTCCAGGTCCTCCGCGGCCCGGTTGATCCTGCGGGCCGAATCCGTCACCTGCCGGCCAAGGCGCTGGGCCTCCACGAACACCCTCACGGCGAGCACCGCGAGAACGACGAGACCCAGAAAACCCACGGCAACCGCGAACATCGGCCAGAACATGACGCCGAGCCTAGACGGTGGAGTGCAGCCGCAGGGTCCTGACCCCGCCGCCCGTGAGCAGCTCCACGACCCGCTCCCCCGCCGGCTTGCGCACCGCGGACCCGCACTCGGGGCACGTGAACGAGTAGAACGTGGTGCGGCTCGTGGCACCGATGGCCAGGCGCAGGGCGCTCGCTGCGAGTTCGAAGCGGCTCCGGCAGTCCGGGCAGCCCGCCTTGAAGACGACCGGGGAGACACGTCTCATACCGGCGAACGCGGACGACGCCGTCATGCCCGGCCCACCCGGAGCCGCCGACTCGCTCACAGCCCCCGCTCCTGCCCGTCCCGCCGCCCGTCCGCCGGCCCTCCCGGCGCCGCGGCGCCCCCGGACGCCTCCATGCCGTCGTACGCAGCCAGCGCCTCGCGGGCCGCCTGCCGGGCACTGCCGGCGAGCTCGGACGGCGACACGATCCTGCCGTCGCGCCCGAGGCGGAGCGCCAGACGCCGCAGGGACGCCGGGTCGGGAGTGCGCAGAGTGATGCGCAACCCGCCGTCGGGAAGCTCGTCCGCGCTGTCGTGCGGGTAGTACTCGGCGACCCAGCGCCCGCCCGGGCCGACCTCGACAACGACCTCCGGGTCCTCGGCGGAGGGCTGCACCAGCCCCTCCGACAGGTCCCGCAGCTCCACCTCGGGCGGCGCGGACGGCTCGTCCAGGATCCGGATCTCGGCGACCCGGTCGAGCCGGAAGGTGCGCCGGGCCTCGGAGCGACGGCACCAGGCCTCCACGTACGTGTGCCCGACACTGACGAGGCGGATGGGGTCGATCTCGCGCTCGGTGACCTCGTCGCGGGCCGGCGAGTAGTAGCGGATCCACAGCCGGCGGCGCTCCGAGATCGCCCGGTCGACGTCGGCGAAGACGCCGCCCTCGGACTCGAAGGTGACGGACAGGCGCGAGCTGGCGCCCGCGGCCTCGCCCGCCGCGGTCTCCACCTTGGCGGTCGCCCGCAGCAGCGCCTGCCGGTCGCTCTCGCGCAGCCCGGGCAGGGTCGCCACGGCCCGCGCGGCGACGAGCAGCGCGGTGGCCTCGTCGGCGGCCAGCCGCAGCGGCTCGGCGGCCTCCGCGCCGAGGGCGGCGGGGTTGTGCCACCAGATGCGCTCGCCGTCGGTGTCGATGTCGAGGAGATCGCCGCCGCGGAAGCTGGTGCCGCACATGGGCAGCACGTCGAGGTCGGAGACCAGCTCGTCCTCGGTGATGCCGAAGGCACGCGCGACGTCCTCCACCCGGGCGCCGGGGCGCTCGCGCAGATACGTCACCAAGGACAGCATCCGCCGCGTCTGGTCGATGGCGTTCACGGGCCTGACCGGTTTGCCTGCCACTGTGTTGTCCGCTCCCCCTCAGCCCTTGGCCACGGCACGCAGCCGGTCCACCACGTCCGCACGCAGCTCCGCGGGCTCGACCACCACCACGTCCGGCCCGAACTCCACGAGCCAGGCGTCCAGGCCGTGCCCGTACGGAATCTCCAACTCGTCCCAGCCGTCACCGAGTTCCCGCACAGCGGTGGCCTTCGCCCGAAGGGGGTATCCCGCGCCCGTACGCAGCCGGATCAGCGCGGAGCGGTCGGCGGTCTCCCCGGCCCAGCTCGCGACCGTCTCGCGGACGGTGACGACGTCGGGCACCGGAGCGGTGAACCGCGCACCGCGCGAACGCACCCTGCCGGTGATCCTCGACAGCCTGAAGACCCGCTCGGCCCCGCGGTCGCGGTCGAATCCGGCCAGGTACCAGTGGCCGCGCCAGCACTCCAGCGCCCACGGCTCCACGTGCCGGGGCTCGGGCTGCGCGGCATTGGCCTTGCGGTAGTCGAAGACGACGGGCCGGCGGTCGCGGCAGGCCAGCATCAGCGGTTCGAAGGCCGCCTCGTGAACGGGGATGCGCGGCTCCAGCGCGCTGTGCGCCTCATAGGGGTCGACGTCCTCGGGCAGTCCGGCCGCGCGCAGCTTCTGCAGCGCGCCGCTCGCGGCACCGGCCAGCCGGGCCTGCTGCCACACCTTGGCGGCGAGCCCGAGCGCGGCGGCCTCCTCGGCGTCCAGGGTGATGGGCGGCAGGCGGTTGCTGTCGCGGCGCGCCAGATAGCCGACCTCGCCGTCGAGACCCTCGACGGTCTCGATGACCAGTCCGAGTTCCCGCAGGTCGTCCTTGTCCCGCTCGAACATGCGGTTGAAGGAGTCGTCGGACCCGGCCGCGCCCTTCTCCGGCCGGACGGCCTCGACGTACGCCTCGATGGAATCACGCAGCTCGCGCTTGCTGAGCGGCCGCCGTGTCCCGAGCAGACACAGTGCCAGGTTCATCAGCCGCTCGGCCTTGGCAATGGCCATCGACGCCCTTCTCCCTATGGTGCTTACGACGGATGACCGTACCGCCCCGCGGTGGCGTGGCAAAAGCCGAGGGTCCATGCCCGGACAGGCATGGACCCCGGATGACCGGCTCCGATCAGACTTCGTTCCGTCTTCGATCGGTCGTCGGCCGTTGATCGCTGATCGTCGGTCGGTCGGTCGTCGATCAGACTCCGAGCAGATCGACCACGAAGATCAGCGTCTCGCCGGGCTTGATCGCCGGGGTCGGGCTCTGGTTGCCGTAGGCGAGGTGCGCGGGGATGGTCAGCTGGCGGCGGCCGCCGACCTTCATGCCCTGCACGCCCTGGTCCCAGCCCGCGATGACGCGGCCGCCACCGAGCGGGAAGCGGAACGGCGTACCGCGGTTCCAGCTGGCGTCGAACTCCTCGCCCGTGCTGAAGGCGACACCCACGTAGTGCACGGTGACGGTCTGACCCGCCTGCGCAACGGCGCCGTCGCCCTCCCAGATGTCCTTGATCTCGAGGTCCGCCGGGGGCTCGCCGCCCGGGAAGTCGACCTCGGGCTTGTCGATGCTCACGTGTTCAGCTCCTGCTTGTCTACGGAAAGGCAACGGGCCAAGTCTTACATCTCCGAGGCGTCACATCTTCGCCAGGATGTCGACGGAGAAGACCAGCGTGGAGTCCTTCTCGATGCCGCTGCCCTGCGGCGGGCTGTCGCCGTAGCCCAGGTCGGGCGGAATGACGATGAGGACACGGCTGCCGACCTTCTTGCCGGTCAGGCCCTGCGCCCAGCCCTTGACGACCTGCTGGAGCGAGAACGACGTCAGTTGCTTCCTGCCGTACGTGGAGTCGAACTCCTTGCCGCCGTTCCACACCACGCCCTTGTACTGCACGAGCACGCTGTCCTGGGCGCCGACCTCCGGGCCGTCGCCCTCGATGACGTAGTTCGCCACGAGCTTCTTCGGCGCCTCGGCCTCGGGGACCTTGATGGCGGGCGCGTTGCCGTCGGTGTTGGTGCCGACCTCGGGCAGCTTGGCGTCGTCCTGGGGGACCTCCTTGCCCTTCGCCGAGGCCTTGGCGTTGAAGGTGTTCTGGACGTCGACCACGAACACCAGCGTGTCGGTGGCCTTGATGCCCGCGTCCTCGTTGCCCTGCTTGCCGTAACCCCAGGTCGGCGGCACGGAGAACTGGACGCGGCTGCCGGTCTTCTTTCCGGTGAGCGCGTACCGCCAGCCGTCGATGATGCTGCCCTGGGCGAGCTGGATGACCAGCCGGGTCTTGCGGTCGTAGGAGTTGTCGAAGACCTTCGCGCTGTCCCAGATCTGGCCCAGGTAGTTCGCCACGACGAAGTCGTTCTCGGCGACCGCCTTGCCACCGCCGGCGATGACCGTCTTCACCGCGAGGTCCTTGGACGGATCGCCGCCGCCCTTGGCGACGGTCGGCTTCTCGTCGAACTTCGTCCCCGCCGTGATCGCCGGCAGCGGACCGTCGACGATCTTCGGTGGCGACGCCGCCGACGTGCCCGACGCCTCGGGCGTCGCACTGTCGTCGGCGCTGCTCGAGCCGGAGTCGTCCTCGTCACCGCATGCGGCGAGCGTGACCAGTCCGGCGGGGACGGCGATGAGGAGTGAGCGTCGGCGCACGGTGAGGGCCTCGTATCGGTGTGGGTCGGTCTTGCTGGACGGCGTGCGCGCAACTCTACGACGTGAGAAGGGCACCGTACGGATAACGTACGGTGCCCGTGTGGCGTTCCGCCCCCACAGGAGCAAACGCGTGTCTCGCTTGGTCCGGCCTCGACCGGGTCACATCCCGGCGATCAGCTTCTCCACCCGGTCGTCCACGGAACGGAACGGGTCCTTGCACAACACGGTGCGCTGAGCCTGGTCGTTGAGCTTGAGGTGGACCCAGTCGACGGTGAAGTCCCGGCGCTGCTCCTGGGCCCGCCGGATGAAGTCGCCGCGCAGCCGGGCCCGAGTGGTCTGCGGCGGAACGGACTTGCCCTCGAAGATCTTCAAGTCGTTGGCGACCCGGGCGGCCTGGCCCTTCTTCTCGAGCAGGTAGTACAGACCACGACGGCGGTGGATGTCGTGGTAGGCGAGGTCTATCTGCGCGACCCGCGGATGCGACATGGTCATGTTGTGCTTGGCCCGGTACCGCTCCAGGAGCTTGTACTTCATGACCCAGTCGATCTCGGTGTCGATGCGGTCGAGGTCCTCGGCCTCGATCGCGTCCAGGGTGCGCCCCCACAGCTCCAGCACCCGCTCGACGGTGCCGGTGCGGATGCCACGGCGCTCGCAGAAGTCCACGGCCTTCTCGTAGTACTCCCGCTGCACCTCCAGCGCGGACGCCTCCCGGCCGCTGGCCAGGCGCACCTTCCGCCGCCCGGTGATGTCGTGGCTGACCTCGCGGATCGCCCGGATCGGGTTCTCCAGGGTGAGGTCACGCATCACCGTGCCCGCCTCGATCATGCGCAGCACCAGGTCGGTGGCGCCGACCTTGAGCAGCATGGTCGTCTCGGACATGTTCGAGTCGCCCACGATGACGTGCAGACGCCGGTAGCGCTCCGCGTCGGCGTGCGGCTCGTCGCGCGTGTTGATGATCGGCCGGGAGCGGGTGGTCGCCGAGGAGACCCCCTCCCAGATGTGCTCGGCCCGCTGACTGACGCAGTACACGGCACCACGCGGCGTCTGCAGCACCTTGCCGGCGCCGCACAGCAACTGCCTCGTCACCAGGAACGGAATGAGGATGTCCGCGAGCCGCGAGAACTCCCCGTGCCGGGCCACCAGATAATTCTCGTGGCAGCCGTAGGAGTTGCCGGCGGAGTCGGTGTTGTTCTTGAAGAGGTAGACGTCGCCCGCGATTCCCTCCTCGTGCAGGCGTCGTTCGGCGTCCACCAGGAGTCCTTCGAGAATGCGCTCGCCCGCCTTGTCGTGGGTGACGAGTTCGATCACGTTGTCACATTCGGGTGTGGCGTATTCCGGATGCGATCCCACGTCGAGATAGAGGCGGGCCCCGTTGCGCAGAAAGACATTGCTGCTGCGGCCCCATGACACGACACGGCGGAAGAGGTACCGCGCCACCTCGTCAGGCGACAGGCGGCGCTGTCCCCTGAACGTGCACGTGACGCCGTACTCGTTCTCCAGCCCGAAAATGCGGCGGTCCATGACTGAACATTACGCCTGATGACCCGAACTGAAACGGGGTTCGACGGCACGGTTTGGATCATTTTCCGATGAAGCCGCAACCACCGCCTGCCGGGCGGGAACTGCGAGGACCCGTCCGGTGCACGCCAGCACGAGCAGGGACACGACCCCCGCCGCCCCGGGCAGGGCGAAACCCCACAGCGCCCCGCCGTGCTCGACGACCGGCCCGGCCAGGCCCGTTCCCACCGAGGCACCCACCGTGAACGTCGTCACCAGCCACGAGAACGCCTCCGTCACCGTGCCCCGCGGCGCGTGCAGGTCGACGAGGACGAACGCACAGGCGATGCACGGTGCGAGGAAGACACCGGCGAGCACGGTGAGCAGCACCATGGCGAACGCACCCGGAATCAGCATGAGGGGCAGGTAACACACCGCCAGCAGGGCCACCAGCCCGCGCAGTCGCCGCGCCGGGTCACCGGTCCACTGCCGGGCCCCGTAGACGGCCCCGCCGACCAGCGCACCCAGCCCGAGAGCGGCCATCAGCCAGCCGTAGACGGCGTCGCCGCCGTGCTCGTCGGCATACGGCACGGAGGCGACGGTGATGGAACCGAGCGCCATCCCGATGAACAGAAAGGCACCCAGCAGCGCCAGCAGCCCGGACGAACGCAGCGCGCCCAGCCAGTGCGCCTCCCGCGGCGCCGACCGCCACGCACGCGAGGGCGGCGACACGACCACGGACAGCGCACCCAGCACGCCCACCACGTTCAGCACGAGCAGAGCGGCCTGCGGCGACCACAGCGACACGCACACCGTCACCAGCAGCGGCCCGACGGTGAACATCACCTCCTGCGCCACGGCGTCCATGGCGTACGCCGTGTGCACCTGGTCCTCCTTGGGGAGCACGCTGGACCACAGCGCCCGCAGCCCGCCCTCCAACGGCGGCGTGAACAACCCAGCGGCCCCCACCGTCACGTACGCGAGGGCGACCGACCCCGTACCGACGAAGGCGAACACCGCCATGGCCAGCCCCGACAGCACGGCGGCGGGCAGCTGCACCCGAGGCTGCCCGTGCAGATCCACCAGCCGCCCCAGCACCGGCTGCCCCACGGCGTTGGCGACCCCGTACACGGCGGCCAGCGCCCCCGCCAGGCTGTACGAGCCGCCCTCGGCCCGCACGAACAGCACGATCGCGATCGCGGCGGTGGCATTGGGCAGCCGCCCCACGAGCGTGCCGACGAGCAGTCGGACGGCATGCCGCGCCCGAAGAATGTCCAGGTACCCGGCGACCACGACGCACGCCCTCCTGTGGAATGATCCGACGAAGTTTACGTTTTACGTATAACTACCTCCGCCATACGTACCATGTCGCCTGTTCACGAGTCCAGACGAGAGAGCAGGCCAACGGTGGCACGAGGCAGCACCCGCCCCACGAGCCGGGACGTCGCCCAGGCCGCCGGCGTCTCCCAGGCCGCCGTGTCCCTGGTGCTCGGCGACAAGTGGCGCGGCCGGGTCTCCGAGCCCACGGCCCAACGCGTCCGAGAAGCCGCACACGAGCTCGGCTACCGCCCGAACCTCGCCGCCCGCAACCTCCGCCTCGGCCGCACCCGCACGGTCCTCCTCGTCGTCCCCGCGCTGACCACGGAGTTCTTCGCGGAGGTCTACACGGGCGCGGCACGGGTCGCCGCCGAACACGGCTTCGGAGTCGTCCTCTACCCCTCCCCCGAAGGCGTCGGCCCCGCCAAAGACCCCTTCGCCTCCGCCCAGGCCGCCCTCGACGGCGTCATCGCGTCCTCCATGGCCGCCGACGCACTCACCGCCATCCGGGGCGACCAACTCCCCCTCGTCATGCTCGACAGCGACCCCGAGGGCAGCCTCGGCGCCGCGACGGTCAACCTGGACATCGCCGACGGCATTCGACAGGTCGCCGAGCACCTCCTGTCCCTGGGCCACCGCCGCTTCCTGCACCTCGCGGCCGACGTCCCCTCCTGGACCTTCGAGGTACGCGCCCGGGAACTCGCGGCCCGGCTGGAGGCCGTCCCCGGCACCGATCTGCGCACCACGCACGCCCCCATCTCGATCGACGGCGCCCTGACCGCCACCGAGGCCGCACTCGCCGCACCCGGACCCCGGCCCACGGCCCTGGTCTGCGACGACGACAAACTCGCGGCCGGCGCCTACAAAGCGGCCCGTCGCGCCGGCCTGCGCATCCCCGACGACCTCTCGATCACCGGCCTCGACGACCTCGGCCTCGCCACGGCCATCGACCCCGAACTGACGACGGTCCGCCTGGACGCGGAACTCTTCGGCGAACGCGGGATGCGGGCCCTGCTCGCAGTCCTGGAGGACCGACCCCCCGAGCAGGGCGACATCCCGGTGACCCTGATGATCCGGGGCTCCACGGCACCACCCCGGTGAGCCGCCGCCCCGGCACGGGTGCGAAACGGGTACGGGCCGGGGTGGGCGACACGGCCCGGCACCGACGGGGTGCCGGCGCACCCGCCCGCGCCGCCCCAGCGGCACGGGCGAACGAGCGCGCTACGCGCACCCCCTCCTACTCGTCGTCGCCCTCGGCCTCGTCCTCCAGGGACACCTCTCCCGTCCCCGATTCCAACAGCCGCGACAACTGGCCGCCCACGATCCGCTTGAACTTCCGCTTCTGCGGACGCGTACGGTCCAGCACAGCGACCTCCAGCCGCTCCGCCGGGATCTCCCGCTCACTGCCGTTCGTGTCACGGGACAGCGCCTGCACCGCCAGCTTCAGCGCCTCGGCCAGCGTCATGCCGTCCCGGTGCCGCTGATCCAGATACCCGCTGATCTGCTCGGCATTGCCCCCGACCGCGACCGAGCCGTGCTCGTCCACGATCGAACCGTCGTGCGGCAGCCGGTAGATCTGATCACCGTCCGGGCTCTCGCCCACCTCGGCGACCACCAACTCCACCTCGTACGGCTTCTCGGCCGAGCTGGAGAAGATCGTGCCCAGCGTCTGGGCGTAGACGTTGGCCAGACCACGAGCCGTCACGTCGTCCCGGTCGTACGTGTACCCCCGCAGATCGGCATACCGAACCCCGCCGATCCGCAGGTTCTCGTACTCGTTGTACTTGCCGGCGGCCGCGAAGCCGATCCGGTCGTAGATCTCGCTGAACTTGTGCAGCGCACGGGACGGGTTCTCCCCGACGAACACAATGCCGTCGGCATACTGCAGCACGACCAGGCTGCGGCCCCGGGCGATGCCCTTGCGGGCGTACTCCGCCCGGTCCGCCATCGCCTGCTGGGGTGAGACATAGAACGGCGTCGACACCGGTTACCCGTCCCTTTCTGTCGAAGTCACTGGACCACCTGCCCTCAACACAACAACGCCACCGCTACAGCAGCGCGGCCCGCGGCCCGTCGGGCTGCTCCAGCCGCCGCTCCAGGACCGAACGGGCAAGCTCCGAGGACTCTCCCTCGGTCAGCCGACGGAAGCCGTCCTCGGTGATCACAGTGATGATCGGATAGATCCGGCGCGCGACATCGGGACCACCGGTCGCCGAGTCGTCGTCCGCCGCGTCGTACAGCGCCTGGACCACGAGCGTCGTGGCCTCTTCCTCGGTCAGATCCTCACGGAAGAGCTTCTTCATCGCCCCGCGCGCGAAGATCGACCCCGACCCCGTCGTCGCGAAGCTGTGCTCCTCCGACCGCCCGCCCGTCACGTCGTACGAGAAGATGCGGCCCCTGCCCCGGTCCACGTCGTACCCGGCGAACAGCGGCACCACGGCCAGACCCTGCATCGCCATGCCCAGGTTGGAGCGGATCATCGTCGACAGACGGTTCGCCTTGCCCTCCAGGGACAGCTGCGCGCCCTCGACCTTCTCGAAGTGCTCCAGCTCCAACTGGAACAGCTTCACCATCTCCACGGCCAGACCCGCCGTACCCGCGATACCCACCGCCGAGTACTCGTCGGCGGGGAAGACCTTCTCGATGTCCCGCTGCGCGATCATGTTGCCCATGGTGGCCCGCCGGTCACCGGCGAGAACGACACCGCCCGGGAACGTGACCGCCACGATCGTCGTGCCGTGCGGCGCCTCGATCACACCCTGCACCGGCGGCAGCTGCCGGTTGCCCGGGAGCAGCTCCGGCTGGTGCTCACCGAGGAAGTCCATGAAGGAGGAGGATCCAGGCGTCAGGAAGGCAGCTGGTAGACGCCCGGTGCTACGAGTGTTGGCTTCCACGCGATTCCCTCCACGTAAGCGGCAGCCCGCCTTATGGCATCGGGCCGATCCTTGAACTGCCCCAGGGCTGCGTTGCAGCTGAAGCACAGTACGCCACGGACCCTACCCGTCTCGTGGCAGTGATCCACATGTGCGGCAGGCGCCGATGGACAGATGCAACACACGCCCCCTTGGGAGGCGATCAACTCGTCACGTTCGGCTTCGGTGATGCCGTACTGGCGTTTCAGATGGTCTTGCCGCCCCTGCACCACCCGACATGCCTTGCAGCGTGTCGACAGGCCGTCGGACGCCGTCGCGTTGCGATGCCACTCGCTGTGCGGCTTGACCTCGCCGCACGTGCGACAGATTTTGTGGCCCGGCGGAACATCAACTTGCTCACGGACCGTCTTTCCCATGGCCTCCCGGCGGCGCCGGTAGTACGCGGCGCTGTACTCCGCCACGCACTCCCGACACCGCACCTGAAGGCCGTCGACCCGGTTTCCGTCTCGCGCGAAGGCCGCTCGCGGCAAGTCCCTCCGGCAGCCTGTGCACCGCTTCCCGGGTGACTCTTCACCCATCCCCCGCACCTTCATTCAAAGGCTAGATAGACTCGAGGCCTTTACTCTCCACCCTTTTGCACGAAGCTGCGCACGAAATCCTCGGCATTCTCCTCGAGTACGTCGTCGATTTCGTCCAGGACGGAGTCCACGTCGTCGTTCAGTTTCTCCTGGCGCTCCTTGAGGTCCTCGGAGGCCTGCGCGTCCTGCGCCTGCTCCTCGACCTCCTCGGTGGAACGCGTGGCCTTCTGCTGCCCGCCACCGGTGTCCTTGGTCGCCATAACCCTCACCCCGCTCGGTTCGCCCGACACAGTTGCTCGGTCAAGATCAGACCCTACAAGCCGGGTCCGACATCGGCCCCGCAGTTTGCTCAACGTACGGGGGCCACCTCGATGGTTCCCGGACCCGGTGACTTTCCACCCTGTCCGGCGATCTCCTTCCCTGTACCCGCTGGGCGCCGTCAGCCGCCGGACAGGACCCTGACCAGGTCGTCCGCCGTCCGGCAGCGATCCAGGAGCTCCTTGACGTGATTACGCGTTCCGCGAAGCGGTTCCAGGGTTGGTACCCGCTGGAGCGAGTCCCGACCCGGCAGATCGAAGATGACCGAGTCCCAGGAGGCCGCCGCGACGTCGTCCGCGTACTGCTCCAGACAACGTCCGCGGAAGTACGCCCGGGTGTCCTCCGGCGGCTTCGTGCGGGCCCGCTCGACCTCCGGCTCGTCCAGCAGCCGCTTGATGCGGCCGCGGTCCACCAGCCGGTTGTACAGGCCCTTGTCGGGCCGCACGTCGGCGTACTGGAGGTCCACCAGGTGCAGCCGGGCGGCGTCCCAGTCCAGGTCGTCCCGGCGCCGGTAGCCCTCCATGAGCTCCCGCTTGGCGACCCAGTCCAGCTCGCCGGCCAGGCTCATCGGGTCGTTCTCGAGCCGGTTGAGCGTGTCCTCCCAGCGGCCCAGGACGTCCTTGGTCTGGTCGTCGGCGTCCGCGCCGTACCGCTCCTCGACGTACTTGCGCGCCAGCTCGTAGTACTCCATCTGGAGCTGCACGGCGGTGAGTGTCCGGCCGCTGCGCAGGGTGACCAGGTGCTTCAGCGACGGGTCGTGCGAGACCTGGTGGAGGGTGCGCACCGGTTGGTCCACGGCCAGGTCGACGGCGATGAACCCGTCCTCGATCATCGACAGCACCAGCGCGGTCGTACCGAGTTTCAGGTACGTCGAGATCTCCGACAGGTTCGCGTCGCCGATGATCACGTGCAGTCGGCGGTACTTCTCGGCGTCCGCGTGCGGTTCGTCGCGCGTGTTGATGATGGGCCGCTTCAGCGTCGTCTCCAGGCCCACCTCGACCTCGAAGTAGTCCGCGCGCTGGCTGAGCTGGAAGCCGTGTTCGTGTCCGTCCTGGCCGATGCCGACGCGGCCGGCGCCGGTGAAGACCTGGCGGGAGACGAAGAAGGGCGTCAGGTGGCGCACGATGTCCGAGAAGGCGGTCTCCCGCTTCATCAGGTAGTTCTCGTGGGTGCCGTAGGAGGCGCCCTTGTTGTCGGTGTTGTTCTTGTAGAGGTGGATCGGCTGGGCACCGGGCAGCTGGGCGGCCCGCTCGGCGGCCTCGGCCATGATCCGCTCGCCGGCCTTGTCCCACAGCACGGCGTCCCGCGGGTTGGTGACCTCCGGAGCGCTGTACTCGGGGTGGGCGTGGTCGACGTAGAGCCGTGCTCCGTTGGTGAGGATGACGTTGGCCAGGCCGATGTCCTCGTCGGTGAGCTGGCTGGAGTCGGCGGCCTCGCGGGCGAGGTCGAAGCCTCGCGCATCCCGCAGGGGGTTCTCCTCCTCGAAGTCCCAGCGGGCCCGGCGGGCCCGGTGCATCGCCGCCGCGTAGGCGTTGACGATCTGGGACGAGGTGAGCATGGCATTGGCGTTCGGGTGGCCGGGGACGGAGATCCCGTACTCCGTCTCGATGCCCATTACTCGCCGTACGGTCATGCGGCCCTCCTTGCCCGGCGACGCCCGTCGTGGGCGCCGCTCAAGTACCGCTGGCGCTCCGATGCAGGTGCGGTGCCCGTCCCCGCACTGCGCGACTCGGCGGTATGGAAGAGCCTAGAACGCCTTTGCGCTGGTGGGGAGATCATTTGCGTCATTGCCTTGCTCCAGCCGGGGCTCCGGAAAACAGTCGGCTGCGGGTACCCGTCGAGGGCACCCGCAGCCGCCCCGCCTTTTACAGGTACTGACCGGTGTTCGCCACCGTGTCGATGGAGCGTCCGGTGTCCGCGCCCTGCTTTCCGGTGACGAGCGTACGGATGTACACGATCCGCTCGCCCTTCTTTCCGGAGATCCGGGCCCAGTCGTCCGGGTTGGTGGTGTTGGGCAGGTCCTCGTTCTCCTTGAACTCGTCCACGCAGGCCTGGAGGAGGTGGGAGACGCGAAGGCCTTTCTGGTTCTTCTCGAGGAAGTCCTTGATCGCCATCTTCTTGGCGCGGCCCACGATGTTCTCGATCATGGCGCCGGAATTGAAGTCCTTGAAATAGAGGACTTCCTTGTCGCCGTTGGCGTAGGTGACCTCCAGGAAGCGGTTCTCCTCGGATTCGGCGTACATCTGTTCCACCGCGGTCTGGATCATGCTCTGGACGGTGGCCGCCTTGTCCTTGTCGTGCTCCGAGAGGTCCTCGACGTGGAGCGGCAGGCGTTCGGTGAGGTACTTGCCGAAGATGTCCTTGGCCGCCTCGGCGTCCGGACGCTCGATCTTGATCTTCACGTCGAGTCGGCCGGGCCGCAGGATGGCGGGGTCGATCATGTCCTCGCGGTTGGAGGCGCCGATCACGACCACGTTCTGCAGGCCTTCCACGCCGTCGATCTCGGCGAGCAGCTGCGGGACGATGGTGTTCTCCACGTCCGAGCTGACGCCGGAGCCGCGGGTGCGGAAGAGGGACTCCATCTCGTCGAAGAAGACGATGACGGGTGTGCCCTCGCTGGCCTTCTCGCGGGCCCGCTGGAAGACCAGGCGGATCTGCCGCTCGGTCTCACCGACGTACTTGTTGAGCAGCTCGGGGCCCTTGATGTTGAGGAAGAAGCTCTTGCCGGCGGCTTGGCCGGTCACCTCGGCGACCTTCTTGGCCAGCGAGTTGGCGACGGCCTTGGCGATGAGTGTCTTGCCGCATCCGGGAGGTCCGTAGAGCAGGACGCCCTTGGGTGGACGCAGCTCGTGCTCGCGGAACAGGTCGGGGTAGAGATACGGGAGCTCGACCGCGTCGCGGATGGCTTCGATCTGTCCGCCGAGGCCGCCGATCTGCTCGTAGCCGATGTCGGGGACCTCTTCGAGGACGAGTTCCTCGACCTCGCTCTTGGGGACGACCTCGTAGACGTAGCCGGAGCGGGGTTCGAGCAGGAGGGCGTCGCCGGCGCGGATGGTGATGCCGCGCAGTGGTTCGGCGAGCCGTACCACCCTCTCCTCGTCGGTGTGCCCGAGCACGAGGGCGCGCTCGCCGTCCTCGAGGATCTCCTTGAGGGTGACGATGTCTCCGATGCTCTCGAACTCCATGGCCTCGACCACGTTGAGCGCTTCGTTGAGCATCACTTCCTGGCCGCGCCGGAGCTCGTCGAGCTCGACGCTCGGGCTGACGTTCACCCGGAGTTTGCGGCCGCCGGTGAAGATGTCGGCGGTGCCGTCCTCGTTGGCCTGCAGGAAGACGCCGAAGCCGGCCGGCGGCTGGGCCAGCCGGTCGACCTCTTCCTTGAGGGCCACGATCTGGTCGCGGGCCTCGCGGAGTGTGTTGGCGAGTCGCTCGTTCTGGGCGGACACGCCGGCCAGGTTGGTCTGCAGCTCGACGATCCGCTCTTCGAGAATTCTCGTGTGCCGCGGAGAGTCGGCGAGCTTGCGTCGCAGGACGGCGATCTCCTGCTCAAGATAGGCCACCTGCCCGGCCGGGTCCTCGGACCCGCGTCCCGGGCGGATGCCGCGGTTCATGTCGTCGTCGTGGGCTGCCACGGTCCTCACCTCCTCCAAGGGGAGCTGGACGCTTCCAGACCCTACCTGGGTGGGTGTCGATTGAAACCCCTAGATCAAAAGACGGTCGGGGTGTGTCCGATCTTCACCCTTGCGCTCTCCCTCACGCCAGGGGAATACCCACGGAACGTGGATGGAACCCAGGCGAAGGTAGGGTCGAAGTGTTCAACACCCGTCGGAGCTGGCCGGATTCCCGAACCGCTCGACGCAGGAAACGGCAGGAGAGATGAGCGTGCAGCAGGAGGCCGGAGTCGTCGGCGAGGCACTGGAGGTCTGGATCGACCAGGACCTGTGTACCGGTGACGGCATCTGTGCGCAGTACGCGCCCGAGGTGTTCGAGCTGGACATCGACGGTCTGGCCTACGTCAAGGGCCCGGACGACGAGCTTCTGCAGGCCGCGGGGGCGACAACGCCCGTGCCGTTGCCGCTTCTCACGGATGTGGTCGACTCGGCGAAGGAGTGTCCGGGCGAGTGCATTCATGTGCGACGTGTTTCGGACAGGACCGAGGTCTACGGTCCGGACGCAGAGTGACCCAACTGTGACTCAATCAGTACGTTGCGTGACCGATGTCTGCTGTGTCACACCACGCGTCACAGGGTTGTCGGTCACACGGTCCGTGCCTGGGAGGGTGTGTCGCGCACGAACGCGCCGTTCTTCCACTGCCACTTCGCCTCGTCCGTGACATCGGGGCAGCAACTGGGCACGTCGGCCGACGAGTAGCCGAGGAGCGTGGCGAGGACGACGTCGTCGCGCACCGAGAAGTCGGTGACCGTCCGGCGGTCCCGGGGGTTCACGAGGGTGGCCACGACACGGGGCTTGCCGCTGCCGGCGGTCCGCGTGATGACGTACACCCCGTCGGGTGGGGTGCCCATGGGTGCGTCGCAGTGCACGACGGCCACCGTCTCGGGCCGGCCGTCCCCGTCGAGGTCGCCGGAGGCCTTCTTCTGCACCACCGCCTTGACCGGGCCGCACTCCAGCGGGAACGTGACGGCCGCGGGGTCGGGCGGCGCGGTCCGGGCCGGGGCGCTCTGGTGCGAGGGGGCGGCGGTCTGGGCCGCCGTCGCGGCGTCGGGCTGCAGGGCCGCGGACAGGGCCACCACTGCGGCGAGGGCCGTGGCGGTGGCGGCCCAGTGGATCGGGCGGGTGTGCGTGTGCGACAGGTCCGGAACGGCGGGGTGCTGCACGAGGAGTGTCTCCTGTGAGGGCTGTGCCGGCGGGGGTGGCCTGCATCGTGCCACACGTCACAGTGCGGGGGAACGGCGGGGTGGGTACTCGCTCCGGTTTCCGTGCCGGTCCGGACCGGGCGGGGTGTCCGGTCGCGTTTGCACACCGTGGTCGTGCTTCAACGCGAGGGCGCCGTGGCCCACTTCCCGGGGTTGTTCGGGAACTGGGCCACGGCGCCTGTACGTTGTTCGCCGCACGGGGCCGCCTCAGCGGCCGGGGCCTCCGCCGGCGTTGGGGCCGTCGTAGTCCTCGCCGTAGGCGCCCTTGGCGGGGCGGCGGCGGCGCATGGGCGGCTCGACGCCGTCGGCGAGACGGCGGGCGGTGAGCAGGAAGCCGGTGTGGCCGATCATCCGGTGGTCCGGGCGGACGGCCAGGCCCTCGACGTGCCAGTTGCGGATCATCGTCTCCCAGGAGGTCGGCTCGTTGAAGCAGCCGATCTCGCGGATGGACTCGACGGTCCGGGCGAGCTGGGTGGTGGTCGCCACGTAACAGCACAGGATGCCGCCGGGCACGAGCGCCTTCTTGACGACGTCCAGGCACTCCCAGGGGGCGAGCATGTCCAGGATCACGCGGTCGACGTCGGTGTCGGACAGGTTGTCCTGGAGGTCGCCGACGGTGAGCTGCCAGGCGGGGTGCGGGCCGCCGAAGTAGCGCTCCACGTTCTGCTGGGCGATCTCGGCGAAGTCCTCGCGGCGCTCGTAGGAGTGCAGCATGCCCTGGTCGCCGATGGCGCGCAGCAGGAAGCTGCTGAGGGAGCCCGAGCCGACGCCGGCTTCGACGACGCGTGCGCCGGGGAAGATGTCGGCGAAGGCGAGGATCTGCCCCGCGTCCTTGGGGTAGACCACGGCGGCGCCGCGGGGCATGGACAGGACGTAGTCGGGGAGCAGGGGGCGCAGCGCGAGGTAGGCGACGTTCCCGGTGGTGCGGACAACGCTGCCCTCGGGAGCACCGATCAGTTCGTCGTGGGGGAAGGAACCCTTGTGGGTGTGGAAGTTCTTCCCGGCCTCGAGTGTGAACGTGTAGTGGCGGCCCTTGGGGTCGGTCAGCTGAACCTGGTCCCCGACCTTGAAGGGCCCGCGCCTGCGGGCGGCACCGGTCGGTTCGGACATGTGACCAGCCTACCGGTACCCGGCGGGGCCGCCGACCACGTCGGCGTCGGTCGCGGTGCTCAGGAGGGGCGGGCCATGGCCTTGACGAAGGCGCGCTCGACGTCGGCCGCGGACAGGACGCCGTAGATCTCGCCGGTCTCCTCGACCACCAGGTACTCGGTCGCCGGGTTGGCGCGCAGGGCGTCGAGGAGTTCCTCGCCCGACAGTTCGGCGGAGACGCGCATGCCTTCGGTGAGGTCCTGGGCGAGGCCGCTGACCGGGACCCAGGGGCGGCGGTGCTCGGGCACGCCGGCGATGGCGGCTTCGCGGACCAGGGACACGGGGCTGCCCTCGCCGTCGACGACGACCAGGGCGCGGGCCCCGGAGGCGTTGGCGCGGCGCAGGGCCTCGGAGAGCGGGGTGTCGGCGGGGACGGGGACGGCGCGTCGGGTGAGGGCGCGGGCGCGCAGTTCCGGGAGGTGTTCGCGCAGGCGGGCCATGCGCAGGCTGTTTCCGGCTCCGGTCCAGATGATCGCCGCGAGGATGGCGGCGAGCAGGGCGTCCATGACGGTGTCCATGCCGACGTTGTCCACGGCGTCGGTACCGAGTGCCCCGGACTGGGTGAGCAGGGGCAGGCCGATCAGGACGGAGACGGCGAGGGCCCTGCCGACCCAGGCGGCGGCGATCGTGCCGCTCATCGGCTTGCCGGTGATCTTCCAGACGACGGCGCGGAGCATCCGGCCGCCGTCGAGGGGGAGGCCGGGCAGCAGGTTGAAGACGGCCACGATGAGGTTGGAGATCATCAGGCCGGCCAGGAGGACGCCGGGGACGGTGCCGGGATCGACCGGTAGCAGTGCCACGTAGAAGAGGCCGGCGAGGACGAGGGAGAGCAGCGGGCCGACGAAGGCGAGCACGAACTCGCGGCCGGGGGTCTCGGCTTCCTTCTCGATCTCGGAGACGCCGCCGAAGAACTGGAGCTGAATGCGGCGGACCGGGAGTTTGAAGCGGAGGGCGGCGACGGTGTGGGCCAGCTCGTGGACGAGGACGGAGGCGTAGAAGGCGACGGCGAAGAAGAGGGAGACCAGGTAGCGGGCGGCGCCGAGTTCGGGCAGCACGCGGTCGAGCTGGCCGCCGAACACCCAGGTGATCAGGGCGGCGACGAGGAACCAGCTGGGCGCGACGTACACGGGGACGCCGAAGGGCCTGCCCATCAGCAGTCCGCCGCCTGGTTCGGGGCGGCGCTGCGGTGGGCGCCCCGGGCCGGCACCGGAGCCGGTGTGGGGGTGTGCCTCGGGGCGGGTCCGGTCGGGGGGGTGGTGGGCGGGGCCCGCCGGCGGGGGGGCGGGGCGGTCTCCGTCGGAGGCCGGGTCGTCGCCCGCGTCGTCGCGGCCGGGTCGCGGGGGCCGGGTGGGGCCGGCGGTGGTGCCGGTGTCGGAGGGGGCGGGGCCGGCCGGGCGGGAGGCCGGCGGCTCCGGGGCCGGGGCGGCGTCGCCCGTGGTGTGCTTCCCGGTCTCCTCCTCCGGCGTCCGGGGCCGGTCCGCGGGCCGGTCCTCGGGCGTGCCGGAGTCCGTGGGTCCCGGGTGTGCTGAGCCGGTGGCCGGGGTCGTGGGCTCCGCCCGGGGCTCGGCCGACTCGTCGTTGCCGGACCGCGGGTGCCCGCTCCCGCCGCTCACGTCCACGGTGTCCCCTCGTTCGAAGCGTCTCCCGCGCCTGCCGGGCGGGAGGGTCTCCTGTCGATGGTATGCGTCCGTCGTGGTCCCTTCCGCCCCGGCACCCCTGTGCTTCCCTTTCGTCGCACGGGTGAGGGCCGCGGGCTGGGTCGCTGTCAGTGGCGGGCCGTAAGGTCTGTGGGCATGGAGACGAGCATCGAGGATGTCGCGGAGGACCCCGGCGGGTCCGCGCGACCGGCGGCGACGACGGCGGACCACGGGGTCGTACCGGCCCAGGCGGCTGCCGTGGCCACGGCGCCCGCACCCGTGTCCGTCGCCGTGGCGCCGGCCTCGCTCTCGCCCTCCCGGGCCGCGGACTTCATGCAGTGCCCGCTGCTGTACCGGTTCCGGGTCATCGACCGGCTGCCGGAGAAGCCGAGCGAGGCGGCGACCAGGGGCACCCTGGTGCACGCGGTGCTCGAGCGGCTCTTCGACGCCCCGGCGGCCGAGCGCACGCCGCCGCGAGCGAAGGCGCTGGTCCCGGGAGAGTGGGACCGGCTGCTGGAGAGCAGGCCGGAGGTCGGTGAGCTGTTCGCGGACGACCCGGAGGGCGAGCGGCTGGCGCGGTGGCTCGCCGAGGCGGAGCGGCTGGTCGAGCGCTGGTTCACCCTGGAGGACCCGAGCCGGCTGGAGCCCGCCGAGCGGGAGCTGTTCGTCGAGGCGGATCTGGACTCCGGGCTGCGGCTGCGCGGCATCATCGACCGGGTCGACGTGGCTCCCACCGGCGAGGTGCGGATCGTCGACTACAAGACGGGCAAGGCGCCCCGGCCGCAGTACGCCGAGGGCGCGCTGTTCCAGATGAAGTTCTACGCCCTGGTGGTGTGGCGGCTGAAGAAGGTCGTTCCGCGGCGGCTGCAGCTCGTCTATCTCGGCAGCGGTGACGTGCTCACCTACGACCCGGTCCCCGCCGACCTGGAGCGGGTCGAGCGCAAGCTGCTGGCGCTGTGGGAGGCCATCCGGCTGGCGACCGAGACGGGTGACTGGCGGCCGCGTGCCACCAAGTTGTGCGGCTGGTGCGACCACCAGGCGCACTGCCCTGAGTACGGCGGCACTCCCCCGCCCTATCCGCTGCCGGTGAGGGCGGCCGACTCCGGCGGCGCGTGAGCCGGAGGGGCCGGGCGCCCCGCGGGCGAGTGCGGGATGGCCCGCAGGGCAGAATGGGGGCGGACTAGCGAAGGAGACTTACGTGGCCATCCGCGTCCTACTGGTCGACGACCAGCCGCTGCTGCGCACGGGCTTCCGGATGATTCTGGAGGCGGAGCAGGACCTCGCGGTCGTCGGCGAGGCCGGAGACGGCCTCCAGGCGCTCGACCAGGTGCGGGCGCTGCAGCCCGACGTGGTGCTGATGGACATCCGCATGCCGCGGATGGACGGTGTGGAGGCGACCCGGCAGATCACCGGGCCCGAGCGGGACGGCCCGGCGAAGGTGCTGGTGCTGACCACCTTCGACCTCGACGAGTACGTGGTGGAGGCGTTGAAGGCGGGTGCCAGCGGGTTCCTGCTGAAGGACGCCCCGGCCAACGAACTGGTGCAGGCGATCCGCGTGGTCGCGGGCGGTGAGGCGATGCTCGCGCCCAGCATCACCCGGCGGCTGCTCGACAAGTACGCCACGCATCTGCCGTCCGGGGAGGAGCCGGTGCCGGACACCCTGCACACGTTGACCGAGCGCGAGGTGGAAGTGCTGAAGCTGGTGGCGCGGGGGCTGTCCAACGCGGAGATCGCCGCGGACCTGTTCGTCAGCGAGACCACCGTCAAGACGCATGTGGGTCATGTGCTGACCAAGCTGGGCCTGCGTGACCGGGTGCAGGCCGCGGTGTACGCCTACGAGAGCGGCCTGGTCCGCCCCGGCGCGCAGTAGACACCGTCCCGCTCGCGCCGGCTTCGGCGTCGGGACGCCCGAAGGGCGCCCTCTTCCGACGGGGAGGAGGGCGCCCTTCGCGTGGTGCCGGGTGGCGTCAGTCGCTGACCCCGCGGCTCAGCTCCCACAGCTGGAGCGACGAGGAGGAGTTGAGGACGTAGGCGGTGCCCGTGACGTCGCTCCGGGTGGCGACGTACTGCTTGCCCTGCCACAGCGGGATCACCGGGACGTCGAGGGCGGTGATGTTCTGGATCTCGGTGAGGCTGTCCACGGCGGAGAGCCGGTCGGCCTCACCGCGGGACTCGGGGATCAGCTCGTCGATGATCTTCGGGTTCAGGTACGGCGAGTTGAGGGTGTTGTCCTTGTCGAGGAACGGTGCGATGAAGCTGTCGGCGTCCGGGAAGTCGGGGAACCAGCCCATGCCGTAGACGTCGTACGCGCCCTTGCGCTGCGCCGTCTGGAACTTGTCCCAGGGCACGCCCTCGATGTCGACCTGGAAGAGTCCGCTGCCGTTCAGCTGCTTCTGCAGCTGCTCGAACTCCTGCTTGGTGGCGGCACCGTAGTGGTCGGTCGTGTAGTGCAGCGTCAGCTTCACCGGCGTGGTGACGTTCGCGTCCTCGAGCAGGTTCTTGGCCTTGCTCGGACTGGCGTCGCCGTACTTGTTGAAGAACGAGTTGGAGTGGCCGGTGATGCTGGCCGGGACCATCGAGTACAGCGGCTCGGCCTGGGAGCCGTAGACCTCGGAGACGAGTTCGCTGCGGTTGATGAGCTGGGCCATCGCCTGGCGGACGGCCTTGTCCTTCACCGTCGGCGCGGCCGTGTTGAAGCCCAGGTAGCGGATTTCGAGGCCGGCCACCTCGACCAGGTCGACGTCGCCGTCCGTGGAGTTGGAAAGCTTCTTGATCTGGTCCGGCGTCATCGCTCGGGTCATCAGGTCGATGTCGCCCTTGTCGATCGCGGCGCCCATGGCCTCCGCGTCGTCGAAGAAGACCATCTCGACCTTGTCGTTGTTCACCTTCAGACTCCCCTTGTAATTGGGGTTCTTGGTGAACACGGCCTTGGTGAGCGTGTCGTCCTTGACCTCGGCCTTCATGGTGTACGGGCCGGAGCCGTCCAGTTCGAAGCCGGCGCGCAGCTTGTCCTTGGGGTACTGGTCCGAGTTGACGATGCCCGCGACCGGGGTCGACAGCTTGTACGGGAAGGTGGCGTCCGCCGTCTTGAGGTGGAAGATGACCTCGCGGTCGCCCTTCGTCTCGATGGTGTCGACGGTCGACATCAGTGCGAACACACCGGTGTCGTCCTTG
This sequence comes from Streptomyces lancefieldiae, assembly GCF_031845825.1. Classification (NCBI taxonomy): domain Bacteria; kingdom Bacillati; phylum Actinomycetota; class Actinomycetes; order Kitasatosporales; family Streptomycetaceae; genus Streptomyces; species Streptomyces lancefieldiae. Next base: position 78,138 of record NZ_JAVRFH010000011.1, read on the forward strand.
ATGGCCAGCGCGCGCTCGATGGAGTACTTCACGTCCTCCGCGGTGATCGGGTCGCCGTTGGCGAACTTCAGACCGTCACGCAGGGTGCACGCGTACCGCTCGTTGCCGGTGTCGGTGAACCCGCACTTCTCGGCGGCCTCCGGCACCGGTTCCCCGTCGCCGCGGGGCTGCACCATGAGGGTCTGCGTGGTCTGACGCAGGATGTTCCAGAGGCCGACGTCGTAGGCGTATGCCGGGTCGAGGGGGGCGGGTGCGTCCTTCGAGACGCTGAACCGGTCCGTGGTGCCGACGACGATCGCGTCCCCGCCGCTGCCACCGTCGGACCCGCCGCAGGCGGCGAGCACCGGCGCGAGCAGGCCGACGACGGCCGGCAGCACCAAAGTCTTGCGGTTCATGCTCGAGTTTCTCCAGAGCTGTCGGTCCGTGTATCCGGCATGCAGGGGTGTCGCGGCGGATCACGGGGGTAGTGGCCGATGTTCTCGCGATGAGATTAGTCCGCGCCCGCAGGGGGGTTCGCAGCCACCGGAGTTGAGGGCTCATCACGGAGCGAAACCGGGTGTGGACACACCGAAAACCCGACAGCGGAAGGATTAGTGCAGCGTTTCATCAATCGGGACACAAGGGAACCTCGACAACGTTCGCCTGGCATGCGGCAGCACATGGACGCCGCCCTGTCGACCCCCGGGAACGTGGGGAACGTCACATGCGACCATCTCTCGGTGACTCCTGGAATTCGGCCGACCGAGGCGCCTGCAATTCCCCCGCCCGCGTCCCCGCGTTGTCCCGCACGGCCGTTTTCGGAATTTCCGCGCTAACGGCGCCGCACGCTGGGTGAACGCCTAGGGCATCTGTGTCATCAGGCCGCGCAGAAATGTCAGGTCGACCTCTTCCAGCGAGCCGACCACCGTGCGCCGCGCGGCCGGGGTGATGGGGGCGACCGACGGCACCGCCACGACGTGGCAGCCGGCGGCCTCCGCGGCGGCGACTCCGGTCGCGGTGTCCTCGACGACGGCGCAGCGGGCCGGGTCCACGCCGAGTCCGACCGCGGCGGCCAGGTACGGGTCCGGGTGGGGCTTGGTGCGGGGCACCTCGTCACCTGCGACCGTGAGGCCGAAGTGGTGGGGTCCCAGCGAGGTCAGCACGCGGTCGATGATGCGCCGGTGCGAGGCGGAGACCAGGGCCGTGGGGATCTCGTGCGTCGACAGCTCCGCGAGCAGCCGGGCGGCTCCCGGCATGAGCGGCAGGCTGCGGCCGATGCGCTCCTCGAAGCCGTCGTTGAGCAGCACGCTGAGTTCGGCGAGCGTGATGTCGGCCCCCGTGACCTCGATCAGGAATCCGGCGCTGCGGCTCATGGGCCCGCCGACGACCACGTGTCGCCAGGAGTCGTCGAGGGTGTGGCCGAGGGAGGCGAATACCTCGACCTCGACGTCCCACCAGAAGCCCTCGGTGTCCACCAGGGTGCCGTCCATGTCGAGAAGCACGGCCTGTAGGGCGGAGCCTTCGGCCGTACGGGTTCCGAGCGCGGGGACCGTACTGGTCATCCACGTACCTCCTTGAGGGACGATCAGGCCGGTTCCCACGAAGGGAACCGGCCTGCGGTGGACGGACCAGTCTACGTCGTGCCGGTCCGGAACGCCTGGTGTGACTCGGGAGCGGTGCGCAGGTGCCCGTGTCGGCCTCAGCGGGCGTTGAAGTACTTCGCCTCCGGGTGGTGGATCACGATGGCGTCGGTGGACTGCTCCGGGTGGAGCTGGAACTCCTCCGACAGGTGGACGCCGATGCGTTCCGGCTGGAGCAGGTCGGCGATCTTGGCACGGTCCTCCAGGTCGGGGCAGGCGCCGTAGCCGAGGGAGAAGCGGGCGCCCCGGTACTTCAGGGCGAACATGTCCTCCATCGCGGCGGGGTCCTCCCCCGCGAAGCCGAGTTCCGAGCGCACGCGCGCGTGCCAGTACTCGGCGAGGGCCTCGGCGAGCTGGACGGACAGGCCGTGCAGCTCGAGGTAGTCGCGGTAGGCGTTGGCCTCGAACATCCGGGCGGTCTCCTCGCCGATGCGGGAGCCGACGGTGACGACCTGGAGGCCGACGACGTCCTTCTCGCCGGACTCCTCCGGGCGGAAGAAGTCGGCCAGGCACAGCCGCCGGCCGCGGCGCTGGCGCGGGAAGGTGAAGCGGGTGCGCTCGTTGCCGTCGTCGTCGAGGATGATCAGGTCGTCGTCCTTGGAGACGCAGGGGAAGTAGCCGTAGACCACGGCCGCCTCCAGCAGGTTCTCCGTCTGGAGCCGGTCCAGCAGCCCGCGCAGGCGCGGCCGGCCCTCGGACTCGACCAGTTCCTCGTACGAGGGTCCCTCGCCCGTGCGGGCCTGCTTCAGGCCCCACTGGCCCTTGAACAGGGCGCCCTCGTCGAGCCAGGAGGCGTACTCCTTGAGCTGGATGCCCTTGACGACGCGGGTGCCCTGGAAGGGCGGGGTGGGCACGGGGTTGTCGGTGGCGACGTCGGAGCGGACGTGGCCCTCCTCGGGCCGTTCCTCGATCTCGACGGTGGCGGCCCGGACCCGGCGCTGCCGCAGTTCGGGCAGCTTCGCGCCGGGCACGCCCCGCTTGATGCCGATCAGGGCGTCCATCAGGCGCAGGCCCTCGAAGGCGTCGCGGGCGTAGCGGACCTCGCCGTCGTAGATCTCGTGGAGGTCCTGCTCTACGTACGCCCTGGTGAGGGCCGCGCCGCCGAGGATGACGGGGTAGTCGGCGGCCAGGCCCCGCTGGTTGAGCTCCTCCAGGTTCTCCTTCATGATCACCGTGGACTTGACCAGGAGGCCGGACATGCCGATGACGTCGGCCCGGTGCTCGTCGGCCGCCTCCAGGATGGCGGAGACCGGCTGCTTGATGCCGAGGTTGACGACGGTGTAGCCGTTGTTGGACAGGATGATGTCGACGAGGTTCTTGCCGATGTCGTGGACGTCGCCGCGGACGGTGGCCAGCACGATGGTGCCCTTGCCCTCGTCGTCGGTCTTCTCCATGTGCGGCTCCAGGTGGGCCACCGCGGTCTTCATGACCTCGGCGGACTGGAGCACGAACGGCAGCTGCATCTGGCCGGAGCCGAACAGCTCACCGACGACCTTCATGCCGTCGAGCAGGGTCTCGTTGACGATGTCGAGGGCCGGTCGCTCCTGGAGGGCCTCGTCCAGGTCCTGCTCGAGGCCGTTCTTCTCACCGTCGATGATGCGGCGCTTGAGGCGCTCCTCCAGCGGCAGCGCGGCCAGTTCCTCGGCCTTGGACGCCCGCAGCGACTTGGCCGTGGCGCCCTCGAAGAGCGCCATCAGCTTCTGCAGCGGGTCGTAGCCCTCGCGGCGGCGGTCGTAGATCAGGTCGAGGGCGGTGGTGACCTGCTCCTCGTCGAAGCGGGCGATCGGCAGGATCTTGCTCGCGTGCACGATCGCCGAGTCCAGTCCGGCCTTGACGCACTCGTCGAGGAAGACGGAGTTGAGCAGGATGCGGGCGGCCGGGTTGAGGCCGAAGGAGATGTTCGACAGGCCGAGGGTGGTCTGCACGTCCGGGTGCCGCTTCTTGAGCTCGCGGATGCCCTCGATGGTGGCCAGGCCGTCCTTGCGGGACTCCTCCTGGCCGGTGCAGATGGTGAAGGTCAGGCAGTCGACGAGGATGTCCGACTCGTGGATGCCCCAGTTGCCGGTCAGGTCCCCGATCAGCCGCTCGGCGATCTCGACCTTCTTCTCGGCGGTGCGGGCCTGGCCCTCCTCGTCGATGGTCAGCGCGATCAGCGCGGCGCCGTGCTCCCGCGCCAGCTGCGTGACGCGGGCGAACCGGGACTCGGGGCCCGCGCCGTCCTCGTAGTTCACCGAGTTGATCACCGCCCGGCCGCCCAGCTTCTCCAGCCCGGCCCGGATGACGTCGACCTCGGTGGAGTCCAGCACGATCGGCAGCGTCGAGGCGGTCGCGAACCGCCCGGCCAGCTCCTCCATGTCGGCGACGCCGTCGCGGCCGACGTAGTCCACGCACAGGTCGAGCATGTGCGCGCCCTCGCGGATCTGGTCGCGGGCCATCTCCACGCAGTCGTCCCAGCGGCCGTCCAGCATGGCCTCGCGGAACTTCTTGGAGCCGTTGGCGTTCGTCCGCTCGCCGATCGCCAGGTACGACGTGTCCTGCCGGAACGGCACGCTCTGGTAGAGGGAGGCCGCGCCCGGCTCGGGGCGCGGGTGACGCTCGGTCGGGACCGTGCCCCGGACCCGCTCCACGACCTGACGCAGGTGCTCGGGGGTGGTGCCGCAGCAGCCGCCCACCAGGGACAGTCCGTACTCGCGGACGAAGGTCTCCTGGGCGTCGGCGAGCTCGGGCGGGGTGAGCGGGTAGTGGGCGCCGTCCTTGGTGAGGACGGGCAGGCCGGCGTTGGGCATGCAGGACAGCGGGACGCGGGAGTGGCGGGCCAGGTAGCGAAGGTGCTCGCTCATCTCGGCGGGGCCGGTCGCGCAGTTCATGCCGATCATGTCGATGCCGAGGGGCTCCAGCGCGGTCAGCGCGGCGCCGATCTCCGAGCCGAGGAGCATGGTGCCGGTCGTCTCCACCGTCACGGACACGATCACCGGGAGGTCGAGGCCCAGGGCGTCCAGGGCGCGCCGGGCGCCGAGCACGGAGGCCTTGGTCTGCAGCAGGTCCTGCGTGGTCTCCACGAGCAGCGCGTCGGCGCCGCCGGCGACCAGGCCCTCGGCGTTGCGCTGGTAGGCGTCGCGCAGCACCGGGTACGGGGCGTGGCCGAGGGTGGGGAGCTTGGTGCCGGGACCGATGGAGCCGAGTACCCAGCGCTGCCGGCCGTCCCGGGCGGTGAACTCGTCGGCGACCTCGCGGGCCACCCGGGCGCCTGCCTCGGACAGCTCGTGGACGCGCTCGGGGATGTCGTACTCGCCGAGGGCGGAGTGGTTGGCGCCGAAGGTGTTGGTCCCCACGCAGTCGACGCCGGCGGCGAAGTACTCCTCGTGCACCGAGCGGACGATGTCGGGGCGGGTCTGGTTCAGTACCTCGTTGCACCCCTCCAGTTGCTGGAAGTCGTCCAGCGAGGGGTTCTGCGCCTGGAGCATGGTGCCCATCGCGCCGTCGGCGACCACCACACGGGTGGCGAGTGCCTCGCGGAGGGCGGACACACGGGTCCGGGTGTCGGCGGACGGGGTGGACGGCGACGAGGCCATGAAGGGGCTCCCTAGGATGCGACGGCTGTCGGCTTTGCGCTGCCCGGGACCGTCCGCTCGGAACGCCCCCGGGGGAGAACGCACGCCGCCAGGGTAGCCGGGACCGCGGGCGGATGGTCGGGGGCGTCCACGACACGGACGGGTGCGACGGCCCGGTCCCCCCTGAACGGCGGCTCCGCGCGGCGGGCGGGGTGGTCCGGCCCCCACGGGGCACGGGCAAGTGCAACAGTTGCCCGCCGACCATTGGCGGGAGGTCGGCATCGACCGGTAGTGTTCGGCATTGCCGAACGACGTCAGCGACGCCGAGGTCGGCAGTCGAAGGGACGGAGGCAGTACGTCGATGGCACGGAACATCCAGTCGCTCGAACGGGCGGCCGCGATGCTGCGCCTGCTCGCGGGCGGCGAGCGGCGGCTCGGCCTGTCGGACATCGCCTCGTCGCTGGGTCTGGCCAAAGGGACCGCCCACGGCATCCTGCGCACTCTCCAGCAGGAGGGCTTCGTCGAGCAGGACGCCGCCTCCGGCCGCTACCAGCTGGGCGCCGAACTGCTGCGCCTGGGCACGACCTACCTGGACGTGCACGAGCTGCGGGCGCGCGCCCTGGTGTGGACGGACGACCTCGCGCGGTCCAGCGGCGAGAGCGTCCACCTCGGCGTGCTGCACCAGCAGGGCGTCCTGATCGTGCACCACGTCTTCCGGCCCGACGACAGCCGGCAGGTCCTGGAGATCGGGGCCATGCAGCCGCTGCACTCCACGGCGCTGGGCAAGGTGCTCTCGGCGTACGACCCGGTGGCGCACAGCGAGGCGCTGGAGGCCGAGCGCAAGGCGTACACGGACCGGACCGTCTGCGAGCCGGACGGGTTCGAACACATCCTGGACATCACGCGCGCGCGTGGCTACGCCTGCGACGTGGAGGAGACCTGGGAGGGCGTCGCGTCCATCGCCGCCCCGATCCACGACCGGCGCCGCATGCCGGTCGGCGCGGTCGGCATCACCGGCGCCGTGGAGCGGCTGTGTCCGGAGGGTGAGCTGCGGCCCGAGCTGGTCGCGGCGGTGCGGGACTGCGCCCGCGCGGTGTCGCGGGACCTGGGCGCCGGGCGGTTCTAGCGAGGAGTCGTGGACAGGGCCGGAACGCCGAACGGCGTTCCGGCCTTCGGCGTTCCCGGACGGCCGCGCCGCGTCCGAAGATCGATAACCCGCGACGATCAATAACGATCGTGTTTTCGATTACAGAGCCCTTGACGCATGCGTGGCGCGGAGCAAGACTCGCGTCCATCGGTCGGCATTGTCGAACACCTACCGGCAATACGCGTTAGAGTGTGACAACGCCAAGGGCCGCCATCGCTCTCACACCGAGGGCGCCAGAACACCCGGAGGGACCCGGGGGTTCGGCTTCCCCTGGACGAAGGACAAAGGAGTCGCGGGTGTCCAGCTCCGACATCTTCATCGGCGAGACCATCGGGACCGCCATACTCATCCTGCTCGGCGGCGGTGTCTGCGCCGCCGTGACGCTCAAGGCCTCCAAGGCGCGCAACGCCGGCTGGGTCGCCATCGCCCTGGGGTGGGGCTTCGCCGTCATGACGGCGGCGTACATCTCGACGCCGCTCTCCGGCGCCCACCTCAACCCGGCCGTGACGGTCGGCATCGCGATCAAGGACAGTGACTGGAGCAACGTCCCGACCTATTTCGCGGGCCAGCTCCTCGGCGCCATGATCGGCGCGGTTCTGGTCTGGATCGCCTACTACGGCCAGTTCCAGGCCCACCTCACCGACCGGGAGATCGTCGGCGGTCCGGGCGCGCAGGACACGACGGCCAAGTCCGTCGAGGCGCAGGAGGGGGGCGCCGGCCCCGTCCTGGGCGTCTTCTCCACCGGCCCGGAGATCCGGCACGTGGTGCAGAACCTCGCCACCGAGATCATCGGCACCTTCGTCCTGCTGCTCGCCATCCTCACCCAGGGACTCAATGACGAGGGCAACGGCCTCGGCGTCCTGGGCGCCCTGATCACCGCGTTCGTGGTGGTCTCGATCGGTCTGTCCCTCGGTGGTCCGACGGGCTACGCGATCAACCCGGTCCGCGACCTCGGTCCGCGCATCGTGCACGCCCTGCTGCCCCTGCCCAACAAGGGCGGCTCGGACTGGGCCTACGCCTGGATCCCGGTCGTCGGTCCGCTGATCGGCGGTGCGATCGCCGGAGGTGTCTACAACGTCGCGTTCGCCTGAGCGGCGATCCGCTCGGCCATCATCCGAGCCGCAGAGCACGCGCCGTACGCACCGCCACCACCCCACGGAACCCCAGGAGCACACTGTGACCGACGCCCACACCGCCGGACCCTTCATCGCCGCGATCGACCAGGGCACGACCTCCTCCCGCTGCATCGTCTTCGACCGCGACGGACGCATCGTCTCCGTCGACCAGAAGGAGCACGAGCAGATCTTCCCCAAGCCGGGCTGGGTCGAGCACAACGCCACCGAGATCTGGACCAACGTCCAGGAGGTCGTCGCCGGCGCGGTCGAGAAGGCCGGCATCACCCGCGACGACATCAAGGCCATCGGCATCACCAACCAGCGCGAGACCACCCTCGTCTGGGACAAGAACACCGGTGAGCCGGTCCACAACGCCATCGTCTGGCAGGACACCCGCACCGACGCCCTGTGCCGCGAGCTCGGCCGCAACGTCGGCCAGGACCGCTTCCGGCGCGAGACCGGCCTCCCCCTCGCCTCCTACTTCGCCGGCCCCAAGGCCCGCTGGCTGCTCGACAACGTCGAGGGTCTGCGCGAGCGCGCCGAGGCGGGCGACCTGCTCTTCGGCACGATGGACACCTGGGTCATCTGGAACCTGACGGGCGGCGTCGACGGCGGCAAGCACGTCACCGACGTCACCAACGCCTCCCGCACCCTGCTGATGAACCTGCACACCATGCAGTGGGACGAGAAGATCGCCGAGTCGATCGGCGTGCCGACGCAGATGCTTCCCGAGATCCGCTCCTCCGCCGAGGTCTACGGCGAGATCAAGGGCGGCAGGCTCGGCGAGCTGCTCGGCGGCATCCCCGTGGCCTCCGCTCTCGGCGACCAGCAGGCGGCCCTGTTCGGCCAGACCTGCTTCTCCGAGGGCGAGACCAAGTCGACGTACGGCACCGGCACCTTCATGGTGATGAACACCGGTGACAAGATCATCAACTCCTACTCGGGCCTGCTGACCACGGTCGGCTACAAGATCGGCGACCAGGACACGGTCTACGCCCTGGAGGGCTCGATCGCCGTCACCGGCTCGCTGGTGCAGTGGATGCGCGACCAGATGGGCCTGATCTCCACCGCCGCCGAGATCGAGACCCTGGCGATGCAGGTCGAGGACAACGGCGGCGCCTACTTCGTCCCGGCCTTCTCCGGCCTGTTCGCCCCGTACTGGCGCTCCGACGCCCGCGGTGTGATCGCCGGCCTGACCCGGTACGTCACCAAGGCGCACCTCGCGCGCGCCGTCCTGGAGGCCACCGCCTGGCAGACGCGGGAGATCGCGGACGCCATGACGAAGGACTCCGGTGTGGAGCTGACCGCCCTCAAGGTCGACGGCGGCATGACCTCCAACAACCTGCTGATGCAGACCCTCGCCGACTTCGTGGACGCCCCCGTGGTGCGCCCGATGGTCGCCGAGACCACCTGCCTCGGCGCCGCCTACGCCGCCGGCCTCGCCGTCGGCTTCTGGAACAGCACCGACGACCTGCGCGCCAACTGGCGGCGGGCCGCCGAGTGGACCCCCCGCATGGACGCGGAGACCCGCGACCGTGAGTACAAGAGCTGGCTCAAGGCCGTCGAGCGGACCATGGGCTGGATCGCCGACGAAGACTGACGAGGAGTAAGAACCCCCATGACCACTCAGTCCACCCTGCAGTCCGTGCCTGCCCTGGGGACGCACCCGGCCTCCGGCTCCAACCCGAGCCGGGCCGAGACCCGGGAGCAGCTCTCCAAGGCGTCGTACGACCTTCTCGTGATCGGCGGCGGCATCCTGGGCATCTCCACCGCCTGGCACGCCGCGCAGTCCGGCCTCAGGGTGGCCGTGGTCGACGCCGGCGACTTCGCCGGCGCCACCTCCTCCGCCTCCTCCAAGCTGCTCCACGGCGGCCTGCGCTACCTGCAGACCGGCGCGGTGAAGCTGGTGGCGGAGAACCACTTCGAGCGCCGTGCGGTCTCCCGGCAGGTGGCCCCCCACCTGGCGAACCCGCTCACCTTCTACCTCCCCGTGTACAAGGGCGGGCCGCACGGCGCGGCGAAGCTCGGTGCCGGTGTGTTCGCGTACTCGGCGCTGTCCGCCTTCGGCGACGGCGTCGGCCACCTGCTCTCCCCGGCCAAGGCCGCGCAGGACGTGCCGGAGTTGCGCACCGACAACCTCAAGGCCGTGGCCGTGTACGGCGACGACCAGATGAACGACGCCCGCATGGCGCTGATGACCGTCCGCGCGGCGGTCGAGTCCGGCGCGGTCGTCCTCAACCACGCCGAGGTCACCGGCCTGCGCTTCACCAAGGGCCGGGTGACCGGCGCCGAGCTGAAGGACCGGCTGAGCGGCGACGAGTTCGGGGTCAGCGCCCGCCTGGTGCTCAACGCCACCGGCCCGTGGGTCGACCACCTGCGCCGCATGGAGGACCCGAACGCGGCCCCCTCCATCCGCCTGTCGAAGGGCGCGCACCTGGTGCTCAAGCGCACCGCGCCCTGGAAGGCCGCGCTGGCCACGCCGATCGACAAGTACCGGATCACCTTCGCCCTCCCCTGGGAGGACATGCTGCTGCTCGGCACGACCGACGAGGAGTTCGAGGGCGACCCGGCGGACGTCGCGGTCAACGACAAGGACATAGCCCAGATCCTCGACGAGGCCGCGTTCTCCATCCGCGACCAGCAGCTCGACCGGGACCTCATCACGTACTCGTTCGCGGGCCTGCGTGTGCTGCCGGGCGGCCCCGGTGACACGGCGAAGGCCAAGCGCGAGACGGTCGTCACGGAGGGCCGGGGCGGCATGCTGTCCGTCGCCGGCGGCAAGTGGACCACGTTCCGTCACATCGGCCGTACGGTCATGAAGAAGCTGGAGGCGTTGCCGGGTCACCCCCTGGGCGACGACTTCGAACCGATCGCCTCGCTGCCGAAGAAGCTGCCGCTGCCCGGTGTCGCCAACCCGCGTGCGGTCGCCCACCGGCTGCTGGTGGACGGCCCGGCGCCCGGCCCGCGCATGGCCGCGGACACCGCCAGGCATCTGGCCACGCACTACGGCTCGCTGGCCTTCGACATCGCCCGGCTCGCGAACGAGAGCCCGGAGCTGGCCGAGCGCGTCCACCCGGACGCCCCGGAGATCTGGGCGCAGGTCGTGTGGGCCCGGGACCACGAGTGGGCCGAGACGGCGGACGACGTGCTGCGCCGGCGGACGACGCTGACGATCCGCGGCCTGGCCACGGACGGCGTCCGTGCGAAGGTCCAGGACCTGCTCGACAAGAAGTAGGCCGCCTCGGCCCTGCCCGGCCGCCGGCTGACGGGAGGCGGTGGCTCCGCGCCGACGGAGCCACCGCCTCTTGTGTGCGCCTCCCTGGCCGCCACGACCCCGATAATGTCGTGAGACATCGGATGTCTGAGCGGCATCCAGCGACACGAGGAGGTCGGCCGTGGCGGTCACCGACGAGGCGATCGAGAAGATCAAAGGCATGATCGTCTCCGGCGCGCTGCGGCCCGGCGACCGACTGCCCAAGGAGAGCGAGCTCGCCGCCGGGCTCGGACTGTCCCGCAACTCCCTGCGCGAGGCCGTACGCGCCCTGTCCCTGATCCGGATCCTGGACGTGCGCCAGGGCGACGGCACCTACGTCACCAGCCTGGATCCGCAGCTCCTGCTGGAGGCCGTCAGCTTCGTCGTCGACTTCCACCGCGACGACACCGTGCTGGAGTTCCTCGCGGTGCGCCGCATCCTGGAGCCGGCCGCGACCGCGATGGCGGCGTCCCGGATCAGCGAACGGGAACTGGACTCGCTCGACGCCCAGTTGGACGCCCTGGGCGGCGAGCCGTCGGTGGAGGAGCTGGTCGCCGGGGACCTGGAGTTCCACCGGGGCATCGTGGGGGCATCCGGCAACTCCGTGCTCTGTTCCCTCCTCGACAGTCTCTCCGGCCCCACCACCCGGGCCCGCGTCTGGCGCGGGCTGACCCAGGAGGACGCGGTCAGCCGCACCCTGCACGAGCACCGCGCGATCCTCGGCGCGCTGCGCGACCGGGACGCGGACGCGGCGCGTTCCTGGGCGACGGTGCACATCGCGTCCGTGGAGCAGTGGCTGCGCTCGGCCCTCTGATCCGGCTCCGATCGGCTCCGATGCGGCTCCGAGCAGCTCCGATGCGGCTCTGATCCGGTCGGGGCGGCGGGTGTCCGGCCGCCGGGAACGGGGCAGTGATCCGTTCATTCCCCCGTGCAAGGGGGCTGCGGGCGGCCCCTCGGCACGCCGTAAGGTTGGGGGGTACGCGAGGGCACGTCGGAAGGAGGCGCTGGGTGATCGAGCTCGAGGGGGTTCCCGAGCTGGTCGACCCGGTCATGGTGGCCGCGTTCGAGGGCTGGAACGACGCCGGCGACGCCGCCTCCACCGCGGTCGCGCATCTCGACAGGGAGTGGAAGGGCGAGGTGTTCGCGGCGCTGGACGCCGAGGACTACTACGATTTCCAGGTCAACCGTCCCACGGTGTTCGTGGAGGACGGCGTCCGCAAGATCACATGGCCGACGACCAGGCTGTCGGTGGTCCGGGTGGGCGGCGACAAGCCGCGCGACCTCGTCCTCGTCCGCGGCATCGAACCGTCCATGCGCTGGCGCTCCTTCTGCAACGAACTGCTCGGCTTCGCCCACGAGCTGGGCGTCGAGCTGGTGGTCGTCCTGGGCGCCCTGCTGGGCGACACCCCCCACACCCGCCCGGTCCCGATCAGCGGGACCACGTCGGACGCCGACCTGGCCCGGCGCATGGACCTGGAGGAGACCAAGTACGAGGGGCCCACGGGCATCGTCGGCATCCTGCAGGAGGCGTGCACGCACGCGGGCGTACCGGCCGTGTCGCTGTGGGCCGCGGTGCCGCACTACGTGTCGCAGCCGCCGAACCCGAAGGCCACGCTGGCCCTCCTGAACCGGCTGGAGGACCTGATCGACGTGCGCATCCCGCTGGGCGAGCTGCCCGAGGACGCGCGCGCCTGGCAGGTGGGCGTGGACCAGCTGGCCGCCGAGGACAGCGAGGTCGCCGAGTACGTCCAGTCGTTGGAGGAGGCCCGGGACACCGCGGAACTGCCGGAGGCGACGGGCGAGGCGATCGCCCGCGAGTTCGAGCGGTATCTGCGGCGCCGGGACGGCACCGCACCGGGCGGACACGCCACGGCGGACGGCGGCGACGGCCCGGCCGGGACGCCCTATCTGCGGGACAACCCCGGTGGCCGGCCCCGCCCGCCCAAGGGGCCGAAGAGCGGCGAGGACGAGGAGTCGTCGGAGGAGTGACCCGGTGACGTCGACGGGGGCGGGGCGGTGGCCCGCCCCCGTCGACGTCCTCAGACCCGGTCCACCGCCACGGCGTCGTACTCGGTGTCCGGCATCGGCTGCTCCACGTCGAAGCGGGCGTTGGGCAGGTAGAGACGGTCGCCCCAGGCCGCGACCGTGGTCGGGATGCGGAAGCGCGGGTCGGTGATGCGGGTGACGACGGTGCCCCTGGTGCCGGCCGCGTTCAGCCGGAACACGTCGATCGCGTTCTGCGACTGCTGGACGGCGTACAGGGTCCTGCCGCACAGCAGGAGTCCGTCGCCGTTGGGGAGCCGGGCCGGGCCGAGGTCGACGGCGCGGGCGGTCCCCGTGCGCGGGTCGACCCGCATGAGGCCGCCCCCGTTCGCGAAGGCGTTGACCAGGAGCAGCGCCTTGCCGTCGGGGGTGCGCTCGATGCCGTTGGCGGTGAAGTCCGGGCCCTGCTCCCAGTCGCCGCTGAGGGGGAGGGTCTCCACGGCGCGGGGCCGGCCGTGCCGGTCGAGGGCCAGCCGGTAGAGCACCGGCTGGAAGGATTCGGTGAACCACGCGGCGCCCGGGGTGAGGATCACGTCGTTCACGAACGTGCCGCCGACGTCGTACACCACCTCGGTCTCGCCCGTGCGGATGTCGACGGTGCGGATCTCGCCGCTGTCACCGCCGCTGACGAAGAGTCTGCCGCGCCGGTCCAGGCGCATGCCCACGGACGGATGTCCGGCACCGAGGCCCCTGGCGACGACCGACCCGCGGCCGGTGGCCAGGGCCGCGCGGTGGATGTCCCCGTTCGCGAGGGAGCCGAAGTAGGCGTACGGAGCCGTGCCGATGGCGATGCCCTCGGGCTGGAAGCCGTCGGGCAGGGGGAAACGCCGGGGCCAGGCGGACGGGGCGGGGTCGTGCCCGGCCGCGTGGGCGGTGCCGCCGAGCAGCGCGGCTCCGGTGAGAGCGGTGCTGCCGGTCAGGAAAGCTCGACGTGCGAAGGAACGATGGGTGGGTGCCATGGTGCGTCCTTCCGCGGGGCCGGCCGACGGCCGGCGGCCAACAGTGGCCCACAGCCCACCACACGGCGGGGGCTTCCGCAGGCATTGTCCGCGGAAGCCCCTCTGCCAGTTCTCCGGTGCCTACAGGGCGACGCCCAGCAGCGCGTCGACGGCGCGGGAGACGACACCGGGTGCGCCGATGTCCGTGCCGCCGCTCTCCTGCTGGAGCGCGGCCCAGCGGTCGACGGCGTCGAGCGCGGCCGGGGAGTCGAGGTCGTTCGCGAGGGCCTCGCGGATCTCCTCGACGAGGGCCTCGGCGGACGGGCCGTCGGGCCGGGACACGGCGGCGCGCCAGCGCTCCAGCCGGGCGACGGCGTCCCGCAGCACCTGGTCCGTCCACTCCCAGTCGGAGCGGTAGTGGTGGGCGAGCAGCGTGAGCCGGATGGCCGCCGGGTCGACGCCGTCGCGCCGCAGCTGCGAGACGAAGACCAGGTTGCCCTTGGACTTGGACATCTTCTCGCCGTCGAGACCGACCATGCCGGCGTGGACGTACGCCTTGGCCATGGGGAACTCGCCGGTGAGCACCTGGGCGTGCGAGGCGCCCATCTCGTGGTGCGGGAAGGCGAGATCGGAGCCGCCGCCCTGGACGTCGAAGCCCATGCCGAGGTGGTCGAGGGCGATCGCCACGCACTCGATGTGCCAGCCGGGGCGTCCGCGGCCGAGGGAGGCACCGTCCCAGCTGGGCTCGCCCTCGCGGGCCGCCATCCACAGCATCGGGTCGAGGGGGTTCTTCTTGCCCGGCCGCTCCGGGTCGCCGCCCCGCTCGGCGGAGAGCAGCCGCATGGCGGCGGCGTCGAGGCGGGAGACCTGGCCGAAGTGCGGGTCGGACTCGACGGAGAAGTAGATGTCGCCCTCGAGTTCGTAGGCGGCGCCGGCGTCGCGCAGCCGCTCGACGAGCGGGACGATCCCGGGTATGGCCTCGACGGCCCCTATGTAGTGCCGCGGCGGCAGCATGCGCAGCGCCGTCATGTCCTCGCGGAAGAGGGCGGTCTCCTTCTCGGCGAGGGCGGTCCAGTCGAGGTTGTCCCGCTCGGCCCGCTCCAGCAGCGGGTCGTCGACGTCGGTGACGTTCTGGACGTAGTGAACCTGCCGCTTGGTGTCGAGCCACACACGCTGTACGAGGTCGAACGCGTTGTAGGTTGCCGCGTGCCCCATGTGGGTGGCGTCGTACGGCGTGATGCCGCAGACGTAGATACGGGCGACGGGACCGGGGGCGAGGGTGACGAGGCCGCCGGTCGCGGTGTCGTGGATCCTCAGGTCGCGGCCCTGACCAGGCAGGGCGGGGACCTCGGAAGCGGGCCAGGCATGCATGCCATGAGCCTAACCGGACGGATGTTCCGTACACGAACCGGACCGGGCCGGATGGCCGGTAAGGCGTTCTTGCGCGATACCGGCCGTTGTGCGGGTCGGACGCCTACACGGGCGGCCAGGGGATGGCCGGCCACTCCCCGCTCGGTTCCGGGTGCTTGCCGGAGGTCAGCAGGGCGTCGACCCGCGCGCGCGTGGCGTCGAGTTCGGCGGGGGTGATGAGCGTGCCGAGCCGGGTCGCCAGGGTCCCGCCGTCCTTCAGTGCCTCCTTGAGGGCGTCGAGCACCGCCAGGGCCTCCCCGGTGAGCGGGTCGCCCGCCCAGCCCCACAGCAGGGTGCGCAGCTTGTTCTCGGCGTGGAAGGTGACGCCGTGGTCGATGCCGTACAGCCGCTCGTCGCCGGCGGGCAGCAGGTGGCTGCCCTTGCGGTCGGCGTTGTTGAGTACGGCGTCCAGGACGGCCAGCCGACGCAGCCGCTCGTCGTCGGCGTGCACGAACAGCGCGGTGCGGCCCTCCTGGACCTCGGCGAAGGCGATCGCCTTCCATCCGGGGCCGGGTTCCTCGTCGTCCACCAGGGCGAGCAGCTCCGACTGGGGCGCCGCCTCGATCCACAGCTGGCACATGCCCTCGCCGTACGGCCCGTCGCGCAGCACGGTGGGCGGTACGAGGCCCCAGCCGGTCGCCTCGGAGACCTCGTACGCCGCGACCTCGCGCTGGGCGAGGGTGCCGTCCGGGAAGTCCCACAGGGGCCGCTCCCCGGCGACCGGCTTGTAGATGCAGGCCGCCTCGCGTCCCTCGTACGCCACCGTGCAGTACAGCGCCGCGTTGGACGCGTCACGGATGCGTCCGCGCACGGTCAGCTCACCCAGCGCGAGCAACTCGGCGGTCGCCGTGTCGGTGGTCACGCTCCGCGGCGGTATCCGTTCTGGCGCGGACATACATGTCCTTCCGGGTCGAGCGGGAGGCTGCACAGCGGGCACGGCGGCCGCCCGGCGTTGACGACGTCCAGGGCGCGCTTGGCGAAGGCCCTGGCCTGCGCGCCGGTGAGCCGGACCCGGAGCATCGGGGGGCCGTTCTCCTCGTCCTGGAGCAGCCGCTCCTCGGCCTCCGCCAGGTCCTCCTCGGACTCGGCGTCCAGCTCCACGAGGGCCTGAGCCTCGACGATCATGCGCTGGTCCTCGCCGTCCCAGGCCAGCGCCATGGTGCCGACCCGGAACTCCTCCTCGACGGGGGTGTCGAGCGGGGCCGTGTCGGCGGGCTCGGTGGGGGCCAGGGCGGGGACGACGGTGCTGCCGCCACTGCGCCGGACGACCTCGTCGAGGAGCTCGTCCATGCGCTCGGCGAGAGCGGCGACCTGGGTCTTCTCCAGGGCCACGCTGGTCACCCGGGAGCCGGCGGAAGCCTGGAGGAAGAACGTACGGCGCCCGGGCAGTCCGACCGTACCGGCCACGAAACGTTCCGGTTGGTCGTAGAGGAACACCTGACGGGACACGTCCTGTCTCCATGAGAAGTCGTAAGAAGCGGAAAGGCGGGGGTCGGGCAGTGCTGCGATCGCTTCACCCTACTGCGGCCGACGATCACGGTGCGCCCGCACCACCACCGACCGGGGCGTCGTCGCCCGTGGGCTCCTCGCGCGGGGCCAGGGCGGCGAAGTCACCGGTGTCGCCGAGGCGGACCAGGTACGGCCGCAGGCGCGTGTAGCGGATCGCCGTGACGGAGCACGGTTCGACGGAGATGCGCTGGAAGAGGTCGAGGTGGAGGCCGATCGCCTCCGCGACGAGGGACTTGATCACGTCGCCGTGGGAGCACATCAGGTACACGGCGTCGGCGCCATGGTCACGCTCCACGCGCGCGTTCCACTCGCGTACCGCCTCGGCGGCGCGGGTCTGCATCGCGCGCATGGACTCGCCGCCGGGGAACGCCGCCGCGGAGGGGTGCGCCTGCACCACTTCCATCAGGGGCTCGTCCTGGAGCTCGGCGAGCTTGCGGCCGGACCAGTCGCCGTAGTGGCACTCCCCGATCCGTTCGTCGGTGTGCGGCCGCAGTCCGGGCCTGGCGTCGAGCAGCGGCCGGATCGTCTCCCGGCAGCGCTGCAGCGGGCTGGTGACGATCTCGGAGAGCGGAAGGCCGGCGAGCCGCCCGGGCAGCGCGGCGGCCTGGGCGGCCCCGCGTTCGTCGAGGGCGACACCGGGCGTCCAGCCGGCGAGCACCCCCTCGGTGTTGGCGGTGGAACGTCCGTGCCTAACCAGGATCAGCGTGGGCATGCGGCCAGGGTAGGCGTACCGTGCGGCGCGAGGGCGCCGGGGCGAGGGGAGAACGCGTTCGGTGATCGTCGACTGTGCCATCTACCGGGACGGGCACCGCGCGGACGGGCCCGAGGACTTCTCCGACGCGCTCGGCGAGGCGCGGACCGCGGGCGGCTTCGTGTGGATCGGTCTGTACGAGCCGACGGCGGAGGAGTTCGACCTGGTCAGCCAGGAGTTCGGACTGCACCCGCTGGCCGTGGAGGACGCCCTGAAGGCGCACCAGCGGCCCAAGCTGGAGGTGTACGAGGACTCGCTCTTCGTCGTCCTCAAGCCGGTGGTGTACGAGCCGGAGAGCGACGCCGTCTCCACCGACGAGCTCATGATCTTCCTGGGTGACGCCTTCGTGGTCGTCGTCCGGCACGGCGGGGGATCCCCGCTGAAGGCCGTACGGCAACGCCTGGAGCACGAACCGGAGCTGCTCGGCAAGGGCCCCACCGCGGTGCTGTACGCGATAGCGGACGCCACCGTCGACCACTATCTGGACGTGGCGGTCGAGCTGCAGAACGACCTGGAGGGGCTGGAGGCCGAGGTCTTCTCACCGGACGGCGGCGGCTCGCGGCACACCGCGTCCCGGATCTACACCTTCAAGCGGCAGGTCCTGGAGTTCCGCCGGGCCACCGGCCCGTTGGCGCCGCCGCTCGCCCGGCTGGCCGGGGTGGGGGCGTACGGCGGCAAAGTGCCGTTCGTGAACGACCGGGCGCTGCCGTTCTTCCGGGACGTGAGCGACCACCTCACGCGCGTGAACGAGTCGGTGGAGGGCCTGGACCGGCTGGTCTCGGACGTCCTGTCGGCGCATCTGGCGCAGACGAGCGTCCGGCAGAACGACGACATGCGGAAGATCTCCGCGTGGGCGGCCATGGCCGCGGTCCCCACGATGATCGCGGGGATCTACGGCATGAACTTCGACCACATGCCGGAGCTGCACTGGGTCGGCGGCTATCCGGCGGTGATCGTGGTGATGGCCGCGCTGGAGGTGCTGCTGTACCGGCTGTTCAAGCGCCGGGGCTGGCTCTAGGAGCCGGATGGCGGGTACGTCAGGCGACCTCCGGGGACACGGCGGCCGGTCCGCCGAGCGCGTCGCGTCGTTCGGGCGTCCGCAGTGTCACCATGCGGCGCCAGCCTCCGAGCCGCTCGTAGGCGTACACCGCGCGGATGCCCGCCGCAAGCAGCGCCGACCTGGTGCGCGACCAGCCGAGGACGCGTCCCATGCGGGCCGTCACCGCGAGGCTGACGTCCCGGTGGACGCGGATCTCGGCGAGGGCGCACTCGCGCAGCGTCCGCCGGATGTACGGGCCGTGTCCGGCGGCGGCGAAGCGCAGCAGTTCCTCGTGGGAGTAGGCGAGGTGGTTGTCCTCGTCGGTGGAGATCATCCGGACGGCCCGGCCCAGGTCCGGGTGGTCCGCGAAGTGCGTGCGGAGCATCGCCATCTGGTCGGCGGCGCGCTGCTCGGTGACCCTGCTGTGTGCGAGGTAGGTGATGATGTCCCGCACCGTGAGGGGCTGCTCGCCCCTGAGCTTCTCGTGCGCGAGTCCGATGCCGTGCCGCTCCAGGAGCATGGTGTAGTCGGTCTCCGGGGGCACCTCGACGGGTTCCAGGCCGCGCTTCTTCAGCAGGGCGTTGAAGATCCGCCCGTGTTTGTCCTCGTCCGCGCCGTGCCGGGTGATCTTGGGGGCGAGGGCGCGCTCGCTCTTCGGCACCAGCGCCGCGATGCGCGCGTTCTCCCAGCCGCCCTGCGACTCGCCGCTGGCCGCGATGGAGCAGAAGAGACGAAACGACTCGTCGTGGTCGAGGATCTCCTGGAACAGACTCCTGGCCGAAAGCATCGGTGGCACCTCTCTGCCTCTGCAGGTGTTCCGCAGGTCCCGCAGGTCCCGCAGGTCCCGCAGGTCCCGCAGGTCCCGCAGGTCCCGCAGGTCCCGCAGACTCCGCTGACTCCACGGAGAACGAGTCAAGTGCGGGTCATGAGGCACGGCAACAGGTGCGGCGGCCGGCTCCGCCGAAAGAAGGAGGGCCGGAAGCCCGGGGAGGCGTAACCACATGTGCGTGGGCGCGTTGTTCCCCGTGACGGCCGTGGCGGGGAAGACCCCCCGAGCCCCCACCACGGCCGCAGAAACCTAGGCCAGTCCGGCGCGTTCCAGGGCCTGCGTGCCGGCCCGGAGCGCGGCGATCCGCTCGTCGAGGGTGAAGCCCGCGGGGGCGAGGGTCAGTGTGGTGACACCCGCCGCGGCGTAGGCCTTCATCCGGTCCGCGATGCGGTCGACGGAACCGAGCAGCGTGGTCTTGTCGATCAGGTCGTGCGGTACGGCGGCCGCGGCGCCCTGCTTGTCGCCCGACAGGTACGCGTCCTGGATCTCGGCGGCCTCCCGCTCGTACCCCATACGCCGGGCGAGCTGGTTGTAGAAGTTCTGCTTGCGGCTTCCCATGCCGCCGACGTAGAGCGCGGTGTAGGGCCGGAAGGTGTCGGCGAGTGTGGTGACGTCCTTGTCGTCGCCGAGGGCGAGCGGCAGGGTCGGGCAGACGTCGAAGCCGTCGAGGGTCTTCCCGGCCTTCTCGCGTCCGGCCCGCAGGTGCCTGACCGCGGTGTCCTCGAGGTGGTCGGCGGAGGGGAAGATCAGCAGGGCGCCGTCGGCGATCTCGCCGGTCTGCTCCAGGTTCTTCGGGCCGATCGCGGCGATGTAGAGCGGGATGTGCTCGCGCTCCGGGTGCACGGTCAGCTTGATCGGCTTGCCCGGACCGCCGGGGAGCGGCAGCGTCCAGTGCTGCCCCTCGTAGGAGAGCCGCTCGCGGGTCATCGCCTTGCGCACGATCTCGACGTACTCGCGGGTGCGGGCCAGCGGCTTGTCGAACTTGACGCCGTACCAGCCCTCGGAGACCTGCGGACCGGAGACGCCGAGGCCCAGGCGGAAGCGGCCCTTGGAGAGGGAGTCCAGGGTGGCCGCCGTCATCGCGGTCATCGCGGGCTGGCGGGCCGGGATCTGGAAGATGGCCGAACCGACGTCGATGCGCTCGGTCTGGGCGGCGACCCAGCTGAGCACGGTGGCCGCGTCGGAGCCGTAGGCCTCGGCTGCCCAGCAGACGGCGTATCCGAGCCGGTCCGCCTCCTGGGCGACGGCCAGGTTGTCCGCGTCCATTCCGGCACCCCAGTAGCCGAGGTTGATACCGAGCTGCATGGCCGATTCCCCTTACCGATCAGTAACGTCCGTTGGCCCGACCTTAGCGCGCCGAAACGGGTTGTCCACAGGCCCCCACAGTGCAAGCCGTGGCCAGTAATGTCGGCGTTCATGGAGCAGAGGTATCTCGGCCGCACCGGCCTGCGCGTGTCCCGCATCGGACTCGGCACCCTGACCTGGGGCCGGGACACCGACGAGCACGACGCCGCGGACCTCTTGAAGACCTTCTGGGAAGCGGGCGGGACCCTCGTCGACACCGCGGACGTCTACGGCGACGGGGAGGCCGAGTACCTCCTCGGCCGGCTCATGGAGGGCCTGGTGCCCCGCCGGGACCTGGTGATCTCGACCAAGGCGGGCAGTGTGCCGGACCCCGACCGCCGCTTCGACGGTTCGCGCGCCCATCTGCTCTCCGCGCTGGACGCCTCACTGGCCCGCCTCGGCACGGACCACGTCGACGTGTGGCACCTCCACGCCTTCGACCCGCACACGCCACTGGAGGAGACGCTGCACGCCCTCGACGTGGCGGTGAGCAGCGGCCGGGCCCGCTACGCGGGAGTGTCCAACTTCTGCGGCTGGCAGCTGGCCAAGGCGGCGACCTGGCAGCTGGCGGCGCCGGGCGTACGGAACCGGGTGGCGAGTGCGCAGATGGAGTACTCGCTGCTCCAGCGGGGCATCGAGCGTGAGGTGCTGCCGGCCGCGCTGGACCTGGGGGTCGGCCTGCTGCCCTCCTCGCCGCTGGGTCGCGGGGTACTGACCGGCAAGTACCGGGGGGACGCGACGCCGTCGGACTCGCGGGGTGCCTCGGAGCACCTGGCCCCGTTCGTCGCCCCCTACCTCGACGACACGGCCGGCCACATCGTGGACGCGGTGGCGACGGCGGCGGACGGGCTCGCGGTGACGCCGCTCCAGGTGGCGCTGGCGTGGGTACGCGACCGGCCCGGCGTGGTCGCACCGATCGTCGGCGCGCGCAACGCGCGGCAGCTCACGGCGGCGTTGTCAGTGGAGACCCTTAGTCTTCCTGACGAGATCTGCCGGGCGCTCGACGACGTGTCGGCGCCCGTGCACCGCTATCCCGATCACGACTGGAGCACGCTGTGAGCACGGAGCCCGAGCCCACCGCTGAGGACACCGCGGACGCCGTGGAGGCCGGGCCCGGGACGCCGGGCGCCGCCGGGGCGGCCGAGCCGGGGGACGCCGGGAGCGAGGCGCCGCCCGGCGCCCGGGGCGGCGATGCCGCGGCGGAGCAGCCGGGACGTGGGAGTGGGGAGGCCACCGGTCCGGCCGGGTCGGCCGGACCGGTCACCGGCGTTCCGGCTGCCGAGGCGGGCCGGCCGACCGACGAGGGCGCGGACGCCGCCGCTCCGGGGGGCGAGGGGAAGGCCGAGCGCCCTGCCGGCGAAGACACGGACGCCGCCGTCACGACGGGCAGCGGCCCGACGGGTGGCGGCGCGGCGGACGACGGTCCGGCGGGGGGCGACAGCGCGGCAGCGGACGACGGCGCGGCGAACGCCGGTACCACGGGCGACAGCCCGGCGAACGACAGCCCGGCAGCGGACGACAGCCCGGCAGACGACAATCCGGCGGTGGACGACAGCGCGACGGGCGCCGGTGCCGCGGGCGACAGCGCGGCAGACGACAGCCCGGCGGCGGACGACAGCGCAGCGAACGCCGGTCCCGCGGACGACAGCCCGGCAGACGACAATCCGGCGGTGGACGACAGCGCGACGGGCGCCGGTGCCGCGGGCGACAGCCCGGCGGCGGACGACAGCGCAGCGAACGCCGGTCCCGCGGACGACAGCCCGGCAGACGACAATCCGGCAGCGGGCGCCGGTGCCGCGGGCGACGGCGGTGCGGCGGCTCAGGTGTCCGAGGCCGAGGCCGAGCTGGCCGCTCAGCGGCTCGAGCGGGAACGGATCGAGCGGCGGAAGGCCGAGAAGCAGGCACCGATCGACGCCGGGGCCAAGCTCAGCGGCACGGCTGCCGACCTGCTCGCCGCGGTACGGGCCGTGGAAAGCGGCGAGAAGCCCCCGGCCACGGTCTTCGGCGACCCCACGCCCGCGCCGCGCCGTCCCGCCCCCGAGCCGGTACGGCCGCCGCGGCCGGCCCCGGCCGAGCCCGCCGCCGTGCTCGTGGGACCCGGGCCGGAGACCGTCCAGGCCGTGCGACGGGTGCTGGCCGAGGGCGGCGCGCCCGAGGCGCTCGCACCGCAGACCGCCGCGGCACTCGGCGAGGGCGCGCAGGAGGCTCTGCGCGCGGACCCCTGGCAGCTGCTGCGGGTGGGCGGGGTCCGGCCGGAGCAGGCCGACGGGTTCGCCCGGGCACTGCTCGGCGCGGAATGCGGTCCGGACGACGAACGGCGCGGCCGTGCGGTCACCGTGTGGCTGCTGGAACAGGCCGCCCTGGCCGGGCACACGGCCATCGAGCTGCCGCGGCTCACGGCCGCGCTGACCCAGCGGGGCGTGCCCGACCCCGACGCCGCCGTGCAGAGCGCGCTCACCGAGGGCGAGGCGCTGGCCTTCCAGGACGCCCTGGACGAGCCCGGTGCCTCCGCGCAGAGCCCGGCGGTCGGGACGGACGAGGAGGAGGGTGAGGGCGCGGAGCGCCCGGTCCGGGTGCTGGTCGGCCTGGAGCGGTACGCGCTCGCCGAGGAGAGCCTCGCCGACGGTCTGGCCCGGCTGGTCGTCTCGACGCCGAAGCACGACGGTTCCGCGGCGGACTGGGAGCGGGCCGCCGCCTCCGCGCAGGGTTCCGCCGGCGACCTGATCCGCGCGGTCGCCGGGCACGGACTGGTCCTGCACACCGGCGGGGAGGCCTCCCTGGCCGAGCCGGCCGCCCTGCTGCACGCCGCGCACACCCTCGGCCTGCGTGCCTGGGCCGCCGCGCACGGCCCGCTGGGCCGGGCCCGCTTCGCCGCCCTGCTGGGCGACCGTACGGCCGCACCGGACTCCGTCACCCGGGACGATGCCGTCCCGGGCGGCTCCGTCCCGGCCGGCCCCTCCGTCACCACCGTGGCCGGGCTGCTGGCCGGGGCCGAGGGGCCCGGGCGGGACACCGACGGAGCGCTGGACCTCGATCTGCTCGTCGTGCTCGACGCACCGCAGCTGGACGTCGAGACGGGTGCCCTGCTGGCCGAGTCGCTGCCGGACGGGGCACGGCTGGTGCTGGCCGGGGATCCGGCGGTGCTGTGGTCCGCGGGCCCCGGGCGGGTCTTCGCGGATCTGCTGGCGGCGCGGATCTGCCCCCAGATCGCCTCCCGGCGACCGGACCCGGGCCCGCTCGGCGAACTGGTCTCCGGCGTCGGCATCGGCGAGCTGGGCCAGGTGGAGGCCCCCGGCAAGGAGGTCGTGATCGTGCCGGTGCGGGACGCGGGCGAGGCCGTGCACCGCACCGTCCAGCTCGTCGCGGACTCGGTGCCGCGTGCGATCGGCGTCCCCGCCGAGCAGACCCAGGTGATCACGCCGGGCCACGGCGGCGCGGCCGGCACCCGGGCGCTCAACGCGGCGCTGAAGGAGCGGCTGAACCCCGGCCCCGGCCGCTTCGGCGGCTTCGACCCCGGTGACCGTGTCGCCTACTCCCCCGCGCCGGGCCGTACCCTGCCGGGCCGGGTGGTGAACGCGGACGCCGACGGGCTGCACCTGTCCTGCGGGGGCGAGGCCGTCGTCGTGCCGAAGGAGCGGGTGGAGCAGTCCGTACGGCACGGATGGGCACTGACCGCGCACCAGGCGGTGGGCGGCCGGTGGCCCGCGGTGGTCGTGGTCCTGCCCGGCGATGCCGCGCAGGCCCTCAGCCGTCCCTGGGTCTACACGGCGTTCGGCCGGGCCGCCCGTCATCTCTCCGTGGTGCACGGCGTGGAACAGGCGCTGCCGCACGCCGTGGCCGAGGTCCCGGCCAAGCCGCGCACGACCCGGCTGCCGGTGCTGCTCGCCCCGCAGGTCCCGGCGGCCGGGTGACCCCGGGCACCTGACTCCGGCGCTGCCCGGCCGTCCCGACCGCCCCGGCGAAAGCGACGGCGGCGGTCACAGGGGCGTCCCCGTGACCGCCGCCGTCATGCCGGCCGACCCGGCCGTCGCGGCTCTCGCCACTCAGCGATCGGCCCCCAGCCGAGCCGGCTCACCGTCCTCGTCCGTGTCCAGGTCCCCCTCCAGGTCCAGGTCCGCGTCATCGTCCGCGTCGTCGTCCTCGTCCGGATCCGTGACGAGGTCTTCCTCCAGGTCACCGATGTCGCCGTCCACGTCCGCGTCCGTGTCCACATCCGCGTCGTCACCGTCGTCGTCATCGATGTCGTCGTCGAACTCGTCGTCGAACACCGCGCTGACGTCGAAGCGACAGACCACTCGCTGCGGATCGGCCTGCTCGAACGGGGCCTCCAGCCACTCGCCGGGATCGGCGGGCTCGTCCGCGGCCGTCACCCAGAGTGTGGAGTCACCCTCCTCCAGGCCGAACTCCTTGTGCCGGGAGGCGATCTCGTCCGCCTCGAACTCCCCGAACAGGATGCCGACCGCCCCGTGGACCGTGCCTGAGGCGTCCGCCCCCGGCCCCCCGTCGTCCGCGGCCTCGATCCGCCGGGCCTGGGCCATCAGCCGCTGCGGCTCGGCCACGGCGTAGTCGCGGCGGATCAGGACGCTCAGCGCGTTCGGCTCCTCGGGGCCCGTGTACGGCGGCAGTGTGTCGTCCGCGCCGGGAATCTCGAACGGGGTGACCTCGTCGTAACGGTCGTAGAGCAGTTCGTCGTACGCCTCCGCGGCCGCGGCCAGCTGGTTGAACGCCTCGTAGACGGCCGGGTCGTCCTCCCCCGACCTGTGTTCGACCGCGACCAGGTGACGGTCGAGCGCTGTCTTGACCGCCTCGGCGGCGGCGCGTACCTCGGCAGCGGTGGGCTGCGCAGCATCAGACATAGTGCAGACGCTATCCGTACCGGGCCCCAGCCCGCACAATAGATTCGATGCCGGAATACGAATTTGTCGACGTGTACCTGCCGCGCGGGGTCACCCGCAAGGAGACCACACGTCTCCTGACGGACCACGCCGAGTACGGACACTGGGAGTTGTACCGCCTGACCCTGCTGCGCGACGGCAGCCGCAAGGTGCGGCTGCGCCGGCGGATCATCCGCCAGGTACGCGCCACCTGGTGAGCCGGTGACGGGGCTCGACCGGGTGAGGGCGACGGAGACGGAGCGGGCCCCGCCGGTGCCGGGGCCCGCTGCACGTGCCGCTCCGGCCGCGTCACGCCGAGGCGCGTGCCTTGCGGTACAGCACCGTGCCCGCGAGCAGCGCGCCCGCGCCCACCGGCAGGGCGAGGCCCAGGGGCAGGTCGCTGCCGGTCCGGGCGAGCTGGGCGGTGCCCCGGGGCTGGGTGACGGTGTGGGCGACCGGCTGGTTGACGTGCGGGGAGCCGCCCGCCGTCTCGTCGTCCGGGCCGGGCGGGTTGTCCGGGGCACCGGGGTGATCCGGGTTCCCGGGGTTCTCGGGGTTCCCGGGGTTCCCGGGTTCCTCGGGTGGCGTCTCCTGGTCGCCGCCGGGCGGCGTGGAGTGATCACCACCGCCCCCGTTGGCACAGTCGTTCCCGGTGGTCGGGTTGAGGGCGCCGACGACGTCGACGCTGTTGCCGCACACGTTCACCGGCACATGGACCGGCACCTCGACATGGTTGCCGGAGCCGACGCCGGGTGAGTCGGTGGCGTGCCCGTCGGCGTGCGAGCCCCCGTGTGAGCCCCCGTGGCTTCCGGACCCCCCGGAGCCTTGGGAGTCGCCGTGCCCGCCGGACGAACCGCCGCCCTGGTTGACGCACGCCGTGCCCATCGCCGGGTTGAGGATGCCGACCACGTCGACGGTGTTGCCGCAGATGTTCACGGGCACGTGCACCGGCGCCTGCACCGTGTTGCCGGACAGTACGCCGGGTGAATCCGAACTCGAGCCGTACGCCCCCGAGTCCGCGTGGGCGGCGCCGCCCGCGGCGGCGATCACGCCGGTGGCCGCCGCCATCGTCATCAGGCCCTTGCGGGTGACCTGTCGCATTTCCTGCATCCCTGCCTTGCCCTAGTCCCGTAGTACCGAGAATGCCGAGTACCGAGATTGCCGAGAATTCCGATGTGCCGTCGTTCCCCCGCCCCGGAGGTCCCTCAAAGGCCGTCGGCCCCGGAGCGCGTGGCGCGCGCTCCGGGGCCGGCAGACTCAGACCCTCATGGGGCGAGGCACAACGTCACTTGTTGACGCAGACGTTGCCGAAGGCGGGGTTCAGCAGGCCGATCACGGAGATCGTGTTGCCACAGGCGTTCACCGGGACGTGAACGGGCACCTGGACGACGTTGCCGGAAAGGACGCCGGGCGAGTGCACGGCGGCACCCTGGGCGCCGGAGTCGGCGGTGGCCATGCCCGCACCCGCGAGAACCAGACCACCGGTGGCTGCCGCGACGGCGACGACCTTCTTGAGCATTATTCCTCCTAGTTGGCAAAAGCGATCCAGGTTGCTGATCGCATTACTTGTAACGAGGAGGGAGTAATGAGGCTACGAGCTTATGAGCGTATTCATCCGTCCAGGGCGCCTCCCGTACGTGCGACCGAATACCGGCGAACGCGGTGACCGATGAAGTCGCGTTCCGCCGGGCCGATCTCGGCGGACCGGTTCAGGACGCGTCGATGAAGCGGTCGAGCACCCGCACGCCGAACTGCAGCCCCTCCACCGGCACTCGCTCGTCCACCCCGTGGAACATGCCCGCGAAGTCCAGCTCCGGCGGCAGCTTGAGCGGCGCGAAGCCGAAGCCCCGGATGCCGAGGTCGTCGAAGGACTTGGCGTCCGTACCGCCCGAGAGCATGTACGGGATGGCCTTCGCGGCCGGGTCCTCCGCCACCAGCGCGGACTGCATCGCGTCCACGAGAGCTCCGTCGAACGTGGTCTCGACGGCCTTGTCGGAGTGGACGTCCTCGCGCCGCACCTTCGGCCCGAGGATCCGGTCGAGGTCGGCGAGGAACTCCTCCTCGTGTCCGGGCAGGAACCGCCCGTCGACGTGCGCGGTCGCCTCGCCCGGGATGACGTTGACCTTGTAGCCCGCGCCGAGCTGCGTGGGGTTGGCGGTGTTGCTCAGGGTCGCGCCGATGAGCTTGGCGATGCCGCCGAGCCGGGCGAGGGTCCCCTCCATGTCCTCCGGGTCGAGCTCGGTCCCGAGGGCATCACCCAGTTCGTCGAGGAAGGCCCGGGTCGTCTTCGTGACGCGGACGGGGAACGTGTGCCGGCCGAGACGCGCGACCGCCTCCGACAGCTCGGTGATGGCGTTGTCGCGGTGGATCATCGATCCGTGCCCGGCGGTGCCGGCCACGGTCAGCTTCATCCAGTGCATGCCCTTCTCGGCCGTCTGGATCAGGTAGAGGCGGCGCTGCTCGCTCACGGTGAAGGAGAAGCCCCCCACCTCGCTGATCGCCTCGGTGACGCCCTCGAAGAGGTCGGGGTGGTGGTCGACCAGGTGGCGCGCGCCGTACGTGCCGCCCGCCTCCTCGTCCGCGAGGAACGCCAGCACGATGTCCCGGGGCGGCTTGCGCCCGCTGCGCAGCCGGTCGCGGACGACCGCGAGGGTCATCGCGTCCATGTCCTTCATGTCGACCGCGCCGCGCCCCCACACGCACCCGTCCGCGATCTCCCCGGAGAACGGGTGGTGGGTCCAGTCGTCCGCGTTGGCGGGGACGACGTCGGTGTGCCCGTGGATGAGCAGCGCGGGCCGGGACGGGTCCTCACCCTCGATCCGGGCCACTGTGGAGGCGCGCCCGGGGTGGGACTCGAAGATCCGCGGTTCGAGTCCCACCTCGGCGAGCTTCTCGGCGACGTACTCGGCCGCCTTGCGCTCGCCCGGGCCCGAGTGGTCGCCGTAGTTACTGGTGTCGATCCGGATCAGCTCGCGGCAGAGGTCGACGACCTCGTCCTCGCCGGTGACGCTCCTGGCCGTGCCCGACTCGCTCACGTGCTTCCTCCCGCTGTCACTGCTGCTTGTCACTGCTGATGTCACTGCTGCTTGTCACTGCTGATGTCACTGCTGGTGGGTCCCCCTCATCCTCCCCCTCCGGCCGTCCGCGCCCAAGGAGGGGTGATCGGCCACCCCGGAAAGCCTGGTAATGTTTACGTCGTCGCCGCGGGGAACACCCCGCACGACAGACACCTTGTCCGGGTGGCGGAATGGCAGACGCGCTAGCTTGAGGTGCTAGTGCCCTTTATCGGGCGTGGGGGTTCAAGTCCCCCCTCGGACACCAGCAAGATTGATGAAGGGCCCTTGGTGACCAAGGGCCCTTCATTGTTCCCGTCGCGCCGGTGACTTCCCGCGAGCCGACATGAACCAGGTCAGATACCAGACAGAAGAGCTGTACGAACCTCTGGGTCACGCAGCAGAGCAAGGGCTTCGGACTCATCCACGAAGATGTCTTCGGCACCAGGGGCGAGCGCCTGGTGGAACATGGCATGGACGACGTCGGCAGTCGGCTGTTCCCAGATGGTGGCCGCGCAGTCCGCGGCGTCCTCAAGGTCACCCTTGTCGACGGCGACGCGCCATTCCCGCAGCAGGAGCGGGGTGATCCGGTAGGCGTTGAGACGTCCTCGGACGAGAATGCCTCGGTTGAGACCGAAGACCTTGACCGTCTCCTTACCCTTGTCCGTGAGGTGCACGTACACGCCGGTGCCGAGCGAAAGGTGCAGGTGTGCTGCGGGGTCCTCACTGCTCGGGTCGATGAGCAGGGGTGTGCCGTCGGCGGCGAGCGGGAAGACGTCGCGCTTCAGGTGGCTGTTGCACAGGGAGCACGCCAGGAGGTGGTTGCTCCAGTCGAAGGTCCGTAACGGATTCTCACGGAGGGGCTCGAAGTGGTCGATGTCCGTGCCCTGGTTGTCCCCGCAGTACATGCAGCGTTCCAGGCCGGGCGCCATCTCCGCCAGGGCTGTGCGCAGGGCCGGGTGTACGTGCCTCCGTACAGTCGTGTGCTCCCATAACTGCTTCGCCCGCTGCCGTGGGACGGGGGCCTGTCTGATGTCGTCCGTGTGACCGGACATTGCCGTCAGAGTCTGCTGCGGGAGGATCCCTCGCGTGATGCGGATCACGAATCACCCCGCGTGCGGCTCGAGTGGCGCCGGACCGTGATCTCGTCGACGCGGGTCGCCGGGGAACTGGTCAGCTTGCGCTTCAGAGCCCGATAGTGGGCCTTCTCCTCCTCGTTGGCACGGCCGCGCACCACGTCCAGTTCCAGGGCGATGAGCTCCTCCCGCTTCTGCTCGGCCTTCTCCGAGTAGGGGGTGTCGAGCCCGAACAGGTCGGAGAGGACCGCGTCGTCCCCGCTGCCGAAGATGATGCGGTCGTAGAGGTGCTCGGGCACGACTTCCACCGGGCTGTCCTCGTCCGGGCCCGGGAGCCGGATCAGGCCGCCCGGGTCGGCCGCCTGGCAGATGTACGGGCTGTGCGTGGTGACGATGAACTGGATGTTCGGGAAGTGCGCCTTCAGCCAGCCACCGATCCGCTTCTGCCAGGAGACGTGCAGATGGGCGTCGATCTCGTCGATGATGACGACTCCCGAACTCGACACGTTCGGAGCACCGCCCGTCGTGTCGAGAACGAGTTCGCCGTAGGCGTCGTGGATCTGCTTGAGGATGTCCACGACCAGGGCAGCCACCGTGCGGTAACCGTCGCTCATCTCGCGCAGCGGGAATTTGTGATTCCGGTTTATGACCCACAGGCCCTCGGAGTCGACGCTGTCGACGCGGTAGTCGTCGGGG
Source organism: Streptomyces lancefieldiae (assembly GCF_031845825.1). Lineage (NCBI taxonomy): Bacteria > Bacillati > Actinomycetota > Actinomycetes > Kitasatosporales > Streptomycetaceae > Streptomyces > Streptomyces lancefieldiae. The sequence continues at coordinate 108,385 of NZ_JAVRFH010000011.1, forward strand.
AGCAGATCGTCACCGAGGATGGCCAGGGCGGCAGCCTTGAGGTCTTGGGCGCCCTCGCGGTCCTCGAAGGCACGCAGATGCTGCTCGATGAGCCAGCTCACGCCCTCCGCCAGAGAGGCGTCCTCGTGGAAGAGGCTGGTCAGCCGAGCAACAGGGCCCGAGCTGGACATCAGCCGTTGGATGTCGCTGGAGCCGCCGGCCAGTCTACGGAAGGGCCCGTACCCCGCGCAGAACCATCCCACGGGGTTGTCGGCCCACGGACCGCGCAGGGCGACGGGGCGCTCCTTCTGGTAACCGATGGGCATCAGCGACGGCTGGCCGGTCCTGCTGGCCCCCGGCTTGCCGGACAGCGACCCTTCATTCGATGCGGTCCACCGCAGCCCGGCCCAGATGGGCAGGGCCGGACGCCTTCCCGTCGTGAACTCGTCGTCCTCGGCGTCGTGGACCAGGCAGACCTCCGCCTTCGCCACCCTTTCGTTCCTGGCGACCCAGGTGTCGAACCCGGGGACGAGACTCCGGGCGACGGCCGGTCCGCTGACCGCCAGGGCGAGCGCGCGCAGCAGCGTCGTCTTACCCGAGCCGTTTCGGCCGGCCAGTACCGTCCAGCCCGCATAGGAGCCGTCAGGTCGGGTCAGGTCCAGGTCGACTGTGCGCGCACCGTGGAACGACCTGATGTTCCGTAGGCGCAGATTCTTGAGGTACATATCCCGTCCGCCCGCATCCCGTTCTGAGGTGAGAGCCGCACAGCAGTCGGCTCCGCGGCGACTGTAACGTGCTGCTCCGACAAATCACCCCAGGTCAGTGACCACCCTCCAGGAATGGGCTGCGTTTGCCAGCCCACGTGATGGCGAGTTGTTCGCGCGCCCTGGTGGCTGCCACGAACAGCAGGGAGCGTTCGCGCTGCAGGTCACGCTCGTGCTGCAGACGGTCCTCGGACACGGGAGTCATCGCACCGGGCTGGGGCACGTGGTCCGCGCCCACGCCGATGATCGCGACCGCTCGGTACTCCAGCCCCTTGATCCGGTGCATCGTCATCACATGCACTCCGGAACCGATCTCCGGGGTCTGCCGTGACATCACCTGGACGGCCTTGATGCCCGCGCCGTTCAGCGCTTCCACCGCCGCCTTGACGAGCTTGTTGGTCCGGGCCGTGACGACGATCTCGTCCTCCTTCAGCCCTTCGCCCAGCCAGCCCTCGATCCGGGTGATCAGTCCGGCGAGCTCGGCGGCCGTGGAGGGGTGCTCGACGAGCTCCGGCCTGGCTCCCCCGAGGACGGACCGGTAGCCCGCCAGGTCCTCGGTCGAGTCGTCTAGGTCATCGAACTTCGCGTCGCCCAGCAGGCTCAGGGAGGTGGCGAGGATCTGCCGGGTCGTGCGGTAGTTCAAGGTGAGCCGCTTGGAGCGTCCGCCTCGCACGTTGATGCCGTGGGCGCTCAGCGGGGTCTGGTTGCCGTAGATCCTCTGGTGGGCGTCGCCGACGATGAACAGGTCGTCCTCGCCGTCCGGAACCAGTGCCCGCAGCAGCTTCCAGTGTGCGGCGTGCAGGTCCTGGGCCTCGTCCACGACGATGTGCCGGTACGGGCGCGTCTCGTCGTTCCAGCCGGAGGCGATCCGGGCGGCCTGGGCGGCGAGCTGGGTGACGCCTACCTCGCCGGCCGCGTCCAGGCGGTGTTCGAAGGCTTCGATCAGCCCCCACACCTGGGCGCGCTCGGGGCGGTTGAGGCGTCGGCCACGGCCGGCCCGGCTGGCGGCGAAGTACTCGTCGCGGCTGCGTACGTCCTGGGCCAGGACGACCTGCTTCCATTCCGCTTCGAGGAAGCGTGCGTCCCAGCGGTGTGACTGCTGCTCGTCGGCGACTTCCTCCCAGCGCTTGCGGATCTCGTCGTCACCGAGCGGCTTCGGGGTCTTGGTACCGAAGATGTCCTTGGCTATGCCGTAGGAGACCTTGTCGATGTTGCGGACGTCGACCTTCGCCGCGAGCTGTGCGCCGCCGAGGTCCTCCAGCAGGGAGCGCAGCAGCTCGGCGAGGGTGGTGGTGTAGGTGGTGAGCAGGATCGCCTGACCCGGCGGCATCCGTTCGGCCAGGGCCTTGACCCGGTGGAGGGCCACGACGGTCTTGCCCGTGCCGGGGCCGCCGGTGACGCGCACCGAGCCCTTGTTGGGGGTCTTGCGCTCGGCCAGGGCGCGCTGTGCCGGGTGCAGGAAGATCCGCCAGGCCGACAGCGGTTCGGACATGATTTGCTTGAACTCGGCGACGTCACCAGTGATGACGAACGACTCCTTGGTCGCCGGACGTTCGTTGGCGGCCTCGTAGTCCTCCGGATCGATGGTGTCGCTGGTGGCGGCCACCGAGCTGACCTGCTCCCAGACCTGCTCGACGGTCATGCCGTCGGCGAGGCAGAGGATCACGTCCCGGGCGAGTTTCGGCAGGTGTTCGACGAAGCCGAGGATGGCGTCGACGCTGCGGATCTCCCGTAGGGCGGGGACGACCGAGGGGTGGACGCCGAGCCGGTCGAAGTCCGCGCCGGAGACCTCGGCGAAGACCGACGGCTCGGTCTGCTCGGCGGGAGCCTTGGCGGGCTGTCCGCCGAGGGTGCCCTCGACACTCGCCAGGTTGATCAGTTCGACGCCGCCGGTGACCTTGTTGATGTCGAAGATAATGTGGGAGGCGAGGGTGTAGGCGTCGTCGTGCGGTAGCACCGCCACCAGGTAGTAGATCCGGTCGGCGTAGTGCATCAGCACGGCCCGGAAGTTGTCGTTGATCCTGGCCGTGCGGACCCGCTTGTCCCGGCCGCCCTTCGGCGGCTTGAGGTTGAGTCCGTTGGCGTCCGGGTCGCGCTGCATCTTCATGATGAACTGCAGCACCTGCGCCTGGACGGCTCCGTCCAGGGCGTCGTAGTACTTGCCGAAGACGTCAGCCATGACGACCTGGGCCTTGGACATCAGCGGTTCTCCAAACGCTCGGCCAGCTCGGCCACATCAACAGTTTCCGCGTGGGCGACGTGCCAGCCGGCCGCCGCGAACGCCGCGTCCCGGTCCTCGTTCGTGTCGAGGAAGACCGCCACCCTGGCGTCGGGCCAGGCGAGTTCCGCCTGGTCCGGCATCCGCTCGTCGAGCTCGAAGCCGACCTCCGGCGCGCCGTAGCGGCGCGTGTGGGCTTCCTTGACCAGGGCGAACAGCAGTTCCTCGACCTGGGGCGCGGCCCACTCGACCGCTTCCGCCCAGGGCTGCGGCAGCTGCTCGGGTACGCCGCTCGTGGTGGGCAGCGCGCCCGCGAGCAGGGCGACCGCGTGCGCGTCCACCTGTGCGGCCGTGGACACGGCCACCTGGTGGAACGAGCGCGGGAGTGCGGGGCCGTGGGTGCCGGTCAACAGTTGCAACAGGTTGGACCAGCGCAGCCAGTCGGCCCAGCGCCGGCGGTGGGCGGGCTCGGCGACGGCCTCGTCGCGGTCGTCCAGGACGGTGAAGGCCGACCAGGCGGACATTCCGGGCTGTCCGGTCGAGGGCTCGGCCCGCCGGTCGAGCAGGCCGATGACGCGCAGTCCGCCCGGTGTGCGGGCGTCCAGTGCCATGGCGTCGGGGGCTACCTGACCTGCGGGGGTGGGCAGGAGCTCGCCGGCCAGTATCCGCGACAGTCGTTCGCCCGCGGCCTGCCGGTCGACCGGCTGCCGCGACGCCCCGCCCCCGGCGAAGCCGCCGATGAGGGCGGCGGCCTTGCGGGACCACCTCTCCGCGTCGGGGTCGGCGAGTACCGCCAGCAGGGTCTCGATCGGGTTGCGCAGCACCGGGTCCAGGGTGTCCTCCGAGCGCGGACCGCCGATCAGGGACTGGTGGATCTGCCGGGCCGTCCGCAGCGCGTTGTCGCCGAGGAGCGGTTCCGCGGGCGTGCGTACCTCGCGGTCGGCCGAGGTCCCCTCCACGGCCGCCCTCCAGGCCATGACGTCGGCGTGGGTGAACTGCCACACCTGCGTGCCGTCGGCCCGCAGCGCTTCGCGCTTGGCCGCGTCGTCGGCGATCCGGTTGATGCCGGCGCTGGCGTGGTAGGCGTAGCCGTCGAGGAAGACCGCGATGCGGGTGGAGGGCCCGTCGATCCGGGTCAGCAGGTAGTCCGGTTCGCTGGGCGCGGAGGTCAGCTGGCGTACGTGGTCCTGGAAGAGCCAGCGGGTGGTGCCGCCGTCGGGCCGGGTGAAGCGCAGCTCGTACTCCATGCCGCGCTCACCGGCGCGGGGCGTCACCGTGCCGGTCTCCTGCGGGCGGCTGCCCCACTCGACGAGGGTGCGGACGAACTGGGCCTCCAGTTCGCTGTCGGCGAGCTGGTCGATGCGCACGCCGGACAGGGTGTCGACGTCCTCGGTGTCCCAGTCGGTGAGGATCTCGTCGAGGAGTTCCCTGGCGACGCGCAGCGAGGCGTGGGGGTGCTCGTCGCTTCTGACGTGCGGCAGCAGGCAGCGGTGGCAGGGGGTGCGGACGTTCTCCTTGCCGCAGGGGCAGTCCCGCAGCGCGGTCTGGGCGAGGGTCAGCACTCGGTGCAGCACGGTGCGGTCGGCGAGGTGTTCCAGGTAGCCCGTGCCGCCGGGCATGGAGTCGTGCAGGACGAGGAACCGGCGGCGCAGTTCCTGCATGCCGCCCGGCATGGTGGCGGTGACGACCCGCAGGTGGTCGGGGGCGCCGCCGAAGTGCTTGGTGATGCCCAGCAGCAGCGCCGCCTTGAACGACACCAGCCGGGTCTCCAGGTGCAAGGTGGAGAAGGGCAGCAGGATCCGCAGCGCCTGGGTCGTCAGCTCGTGTGCGAGGACGAGCCGCTGTACCGGTTCGGCGTCGATCCCGTCGTCCTTGTGACCGCACCAGTACGCGTGCCGGGTGCCGATCCGCTGGGCGTTGCGGTCCCACGCCTGGGGGTGCACGCCGCGTACGGCCCCGCACTCCAGGCAGGTCTCGAAGCCGGGGACCTGGACCTGCTCCCCCGCGATCTGGTGCTCGGGTCCCGCGACGGCGGCCGGGCCGAGGTTCAGGGTGCGGATGGTCGCCTCCCGCGCGAACTCGACACCGAACGGCAGGTCCCCCTTCCGCTTCCAGGCCCGCAGTCCCTGGGGCTGGTCCGGGTCGATGTCGACCAGTGTGAGGTCGGAGAACCGGCGCCGTTCGCGCTCGTCGCGCTCGTCGGTGAGCCGTGCGTCCTCGCGGCGTTCGCGGGCGGTGACGCGTTCGGGCACGAGGACGGTGTGGAGAGAACCCGGGTCGCCGATCTGCGCGGCCTGACAGCGCGGGCAGGCAGTCAGGTCGGGGCCGCTCTCCGCGGTGGCGACGTAGCCGCACTCGGGGCACAGCCGCCACTGGGCGTAGGCGGTGTCGCCCTCGCTGGCGCCCAGGTCGACGCCGTTGACGATGTACTTGTAGCCGTCGCTGTGGAAGGTGTTGCCGGGTGCGAGTTCCAGCAGGCCGGTGCGCGAGCCGCGTCCGTACTCGGTCAGTTTCTCCTGGAACTCGCCGTCGGCGTCCTTCCACCACAGTGTCGCGTCCAGGAGCGTGGCGTCGTCGTGGAGCGTGTAGTTGGGCAGCAGGCCGAGCCGGACCATGGCGTTGACCGAGTTCTCGCCGACCAGGGCGTCCCGGCGCTTGTTGACGGACCTGCGCTCTGCGTAGAGCTGGCGGCGCTGTTCGTCGCGTTCGCGGTCGCCGGAGGCGGTGGACAGGGCGTCGAAGGCGCGGCCGATCTGCCGGGAGCGGGAGCGCAGCGCCTCCAGGCGCTTGCGCCAGGCGGTGGCGGCCTTGCCCACCGACTCCTCCAGCTTCAGTCCGGCGAACTGCCGCAGCCCCTGCTCGGCCTCCGGCGACATGGCGGGGAAAAGCGCAATGAAGGCGGAGGCCAGTTCGGTGTGGCGGGCCTGGGCGACGTCCAGGAAGCGGCGGAACCAGCCGTCTGCCGCCAGCCCTCGGGTGAAGAGCGCGCCGATGCGGTGTGGCATGGGCTCCTCGGGCATCGCCGTCCCCTGCCACAGGCTGCGGTCGGCGGCCCGGTCCAGCAGGTACGCCAGGTACTGGCGGTGCAGGATCTCGGAGGCGTCGAGGTAGCAGTCCGGCGGGATGATCCGCCCGGCGAGCATCTGCTCGGGTGCGTGCAGGTAGTACTGGTTGCGGGCGCCGCGCGGGACGAAGGTGACGGTGAGCGAGTTGCCGGTGCTGCGTCCGGCGCGGCCGATGCGCTGCGCGTAGTTTGCGGGCGCGGGAGGCAGGGAGGCCAGCAGTACGGCGGACAGGTCGCCGATGTCGATGCCGAGTTCGAGGGTCGGCGTGCAGGTCAGGACGTTCGGGTCGAAGGGCGCGCGGCGCAGTTTGAAGGCCTGCTCGACCTCCTCACGGCGGGCCCGGCTCAGCGCACCTGTGTGCTCGGCGGTGAGGACGTCCCCGGGCCGGTCGACGGTGTAGAGGCGGCGGTAGTAGTCGTCCCGGTAATCGCGGTCGTCGGTGGTGAAGGTGCCGGTGCACTGGAAGCGCAGGCACGGGGTGCCGAGCCAGTCGTCGCGCCGGCCGGGCGGCACGGTGTGGCGCCAGGTGCAGCTGTCGCAGCGGACGCCGTAGTCGTTGACGGCGGCGCCGTAGGCGTCGTCGGGTGACGACGGGTCGGTGGCGAGGCTGTGCACCATGATGGTGCGCGGCCGCAGCGCGAAGACGGTCGAGCCGCCGTCGCCGGGGTAGGTGGCCAGCACCTCGCGCTGGGCCAGCAGCTTCATCGCCTGTTCGGCGACGGCGCGGGCCTCGTGTCGCGTGCAGCCGAGGGCCCGGTGGCCCCAGTCGGCGAACCAGGTGTTGTCGCGGTTGAGCGAGTCGAAGTCGGACGTCCCGAGTTTGCCGAGGATCGGGAAGGTCGGTGCGGCGAGGCCGCGTGGGAAGGCGGGCATCCCGGTGGGCCGTCCGCCCCAGATCGGCCAGCGGCGGGCGCCGGCCTGCGCGATGTACTCCTTCAGCCAGGGGTGGAACAGCGCGCCGCGCAGCCGCATCCGCTCGAGGAGCCCGCGCAGGTAGACCTGGTACGCGGTGTCGTCGGCGGGGAGCGTGATCTGTCCGGGGAGGCGCTGGTGGGCCTCCCGCAGCAGCGCGGCGACGGTGGCGGCGTCGGGCAGCTCCACCTCGACGGCGGTGGTGCGGGTCAGTTCGAGGGTGCGGCCGAGGCGGGAACGCAGGCCGAACTCCATCAGGGTCTGGAAGACCATGCGGTCCTGCAGCATGTACGCGCCCGCATCACTGAAGCCCTCGCCAGTGAGGAGGGTGCGGATCTCCGGGTTGTCCCGCAGGTCGGGCGGGACGATCGAGGCGAGCTTGCTCCGCTCGCCCTTCTCGGCGGCCGTCACGACTGCCTCGGCGGCGTCGGTGGCGAGATCGTGCACGGCGACGGGGACGCCCGGCTTGAGCTGCTCGGCGAGCAGGCCGCGGAAGGTGAAGCCGAAGCTGCGGTTGGCGATGAACGCGGCCCGGTGCGTGGCGTCCTGCACGGAGTCGGTGAAGACGAGCAGCTTGCGTTCGTCGTCGGTCAGGCCCCGGTCGGAGAAGAGCTGGGTGGTGGTGACGGAGGCGAGGGTGGCGGTTCCCGCACCGAGGAAGCGCATGCCGTCGGAGAGGTCGCAGGACGGGCACCGGTCGCCCGCGCCGGCGGGGATCGGCCCAGGGACGGTGAGCACGGGCACGGTCTCGCTGCTGGAGACGGTCCGCAGCTCGCCTTCCTCGGGGTGCAGGAAGACGGGGGTGTGCTCGCCGGGCCTAGCGCGGATCATCCAGCGCACGGCCCGGTTGTTCTGGGCAGAGGCGCGGTAGATCTCCAGCGGCTTGGTCTTGAGCTGCTGCCACTCCAGGTCCGTGGAGAGCGCCGCCCAGCCCGAGCGTCCGCAGTGGCGGCAGTACACGGCGGGGAGATGGGCCCGGTAGGCCGGTCCGACGGGCCGGACGAACCGGGCGGGCGCATCGGTGCCAGCGCTTTTGTCCGCTTCGGCGTCGGCGGTGCTGTCCACTTCGGCGGCGGGGTAGATGGCGAGGTTGGCCGGGTTGGGCTGGGTGTCTCCAGTGGGGCCGTCGTCGTCGAACCAGCGGAAGTGCGGGGTCGCCGTCGCGGCGCGGATGACACGGCGCACCTCGCGCACCCAGAGCTGGGCCTCGACGCGCAGGAACGGGCCGACGCGGCCGGTGTCAGGGTCCTCGGCTCGGGCGGTCGACACGAGGGCGAGGAGCCGGGCGAGGCCGGTCGCGACCAGGTCGACGTCCGTACGGGCCGCCTCGTCCCAGGCCGCGCCACCGCCGCGCTTGGCGAACTCCCGGGCGATGTCCGGGACGGTGACGGGGAGGTCTCCGGCGACGTCGAGGAGGGCCCGGATGAGGTTGTGCTGGCGGAGCTTCCGGCCGAGCTCGACGGGGTCGGCGAAGTCCATGCCGACGACGAGTTCCGCCAGTCGGTGGATGGCGGTGGGGTCGTCGAGGGGGTCGGGGACCGCGGCGAGGTCGGCCGGTGAGGGGACGGGGAGGAGGAAGTCCGGTTCGGCGACGAAGTCGGCGGGTGACTGGCGGTCCTCGCCGATGAGGGCGGTGTCGGGGAAGGGCGTTCCGAAGACCTTCTCGGCGAATTCGAGGAGCAGTTCGCGGTCCGACTTCTGCGGGCCGTCGGCGTCCGGGGCGACCTCGTCGGCGGGGGCGCCGCCGCCGAGGGTGGCGGAGGTGGCGACGGGGGTGATCGTGCCGAGCGGGCGGCCCGGTTCCGCCTTGCCGGTGGCGGCGCCGAGGCGGCGCAGCAGCATGGCGACGTCGGTGCCCTGGGCGCCGTCGTAGGTGTGAAACTCGTCCAGGACGACGTAGGTCAGCCCGCCGTCCTTCCAGAGCGGGACGTCCGGGACGCGCTGGAGGAGGAGGTCCAGCATCTTGTAGTTGGTGAGGAGGAGGTCCGGTGGATTGGCCCGGATCGCCTCACGGTCGGTGATCAGGCGGCTGTCGGGCGACAGCTGGGCGGGGGTGATCGTGCTCGCGCCGGCCTCGCGGGCGTAGGAGCCGGGGGCGTCCTCGTCCTCGTCCTCCGGGGGACGGTTGCCGGCGGTTCCGCCGATGTAGACGCCGGCGGTGACGGAGGAGAGGGCGGGGTTCTTGGCGAGCAGGTCGTCGATACGGCGGGCCTGGTCGTCGGCCAGCGCGTTCATCGGGTAAAGCAGGAGGGCCTTGACGCCCTTCACTCCGGCGGCTCGGGCGCGGGCGCAGTGGTCCAGGATCGGGATGAGGAACGACTCCGTCTTGCCGGAGCCGGTGCCGGTGGTGACGATCGTCGGCTCGGGGGCGTGGCCCGACTTGCTGGACAGGCGTTGCCAGGCGGCGGCCTGGTGGGTGTAGGGGCGCAGGTCGGGGTGCCAGTCGAGGGCCTTCTCCCAGCCGGGGGGCGCCTCCCGGAAGGGGGTACGGACACGGAGGTACGGGCCCCGGAAGAGCCTGCTCTCCGGCCGCTCCAGGAACGCCTCGAGCTCCTCGCGGACGTCGTCGTCGGCGAGCGCGAAGCTCGTCGTCAGGTACGCGGCGAGGGCACGACGCAGATCCTCGGCGGCCAGAGAGGGAAGCATGGCGGTGACTACTTGCCTTCCGGGGCGGGGGTGGGCGTGGGCGTGGTGAGGGGGTGCTCTGCGAGGTAGGCGGCGTAGTCGCCGTATTCGCCGGCGTGGAGACGGGCGGTGAAGTCCGCGTGGGCGCGGGTCATCTCTGCCTCGCGGTTCGGCTTCACCCAGCCCTCGGGGATGGCGGGGGTGGGGTCGCCTGCGCGGGCGGCTTTTACCCAGGCCTTGACGAAGGCGGTCTCCTCCGGGGTCTGGCGGATGCCTACGTTGTGCGTCGCCGCGCCGATCTTGTGGCCGTCGGAGGCGAAGAACATCTCCCACTCGTACTTACGGAGTACGGCGAACTGGGAGCGGTACATGGCGCAGAGCTGCTCGGCGGTGAGGCCGAGCATGACGGCTACGAGGGCGTCGATTTCGACGAGGGCCATGCGGCGGTCGTACTCGGTGCGGAGGGGGGTTGCCATGGACCAGGTGCGGTCGACGGCCTGGATTGGGGGACGGGGGGAGTCAGGATCGGTCCAGCGGTCGGCTAGCCAGGCGGGCTCGAAAAGCTCTTTCCAGAGGGGGGCGTAGTCACTGGTGAGGCAACTCAAGCGGAGAATGCGAAGTAGAAGGGGACTGGTAAGAGGGTGAGTTAGTGGAGCGGGAAAGTTCTGAGCCAACTCGATGTTCACTTTGGACGCCCCAGAAACCTTGACCAGATAGTCAAAGGGAAGTGCCGCCCAGAGACCCCCGAAAATGGCAGTACTCCGGTTATCGGCCAGCGCCATCGTGTGAACAGTGTGAACATGCGTGGGACCTGGCGGAATCAATGCCGCGTGAAGCCCTCGCTCAAGCTCCGATGATGTCATATTACGCCAGATGACACGAAAGTAATCTGTAGCGATCCTATCCCCCCAAGTCGGCTGGGCCAATTTGAACGATTCGAGTGAACTCGAACGCGCATAGTTAGTTCGAGGAAGAGCATCCTCAGCCAACTCTTCGAGCGAATGGACGGAGTAATCCTTATTGCTTCTACATCCAGGATTCGGCTGCTTATTGAAGGGATTGCCGGCAGTGAAGTGAGGACCTTGGAGTACAACCTCTGACCAAGATGACGGGAAATGAGTACGCCATTCAATCAACCCATCATCTTTTGAAGTCTTCTCGTTCAGTGCAGACGTCCACCAGAAAACATACCCGTTGAGGCGTTGTGGAATTTGAGCGATTACATCCAGCGCTTCACTATCATCAACAGCCAGCGGGCGAATCATTCGAGCATGCACAGCTGGAACTCCCGGACTCTCCATAAGCGCAGCCCAAGATGTTAGGGTAGAAACATCTACCTTAATTACACGGTCACAGTGCGGACGAGTATCCCATCCTCCCGCCTCGAACTGAATCCCGGGAACTTCACCTCCGCCAGAGTCAACGAGAGATCGCTCAGCGGTATCGGGATGAAAAACTGAACTCATATTGAGGAAGCTCGGAACCCTTGGCGGTCCATAAATATGCATTCCATATTCGAAAGTGTTGTGCACTTCCTCAAACAGGCGCACTTCGTTCCGGAACTGCCAGTGCCGTCTAAGTCGCCCGTAGGTAGCTGCACGCAAGACTCCAGCCCTTGGGTCACTGAAGTGCGACTCCGGATGGAGCAGGCCAATCACTCCACGCTTTCCAAGGTTTCGCCAAGTACGCTCCATAAAGTTCATGTAAAGATTCGTTCTCAACCCATCAAGAACGGCGTGATAGATTGGAGATCTGAGCGATTCGGTCAAACCCGCCCAGAAACCCAGATCGGCGAGGTACCCCTGCATGATATTGGGGTCCGATAGCGCAGCCTCACGCTTCCGGTTCTTACTTTTTTCTGACGCTTTCTCGTTGAGCCCGAACCAAGGATCGAACTCTGCGAGCGAGATGTGATCCTCCCAGTCAAGTCGCACCCACGGAGGATTTCCCACTTGCAGATCGAAGCCTGCCCGCTCAAAGATATGCGCGAACTCCAATTCCCAATGAAAGAATCCCTCCCGTCGGGAAATCCTGTCAATCTCGCTCAGCCACGGGAAGCGCAACATCACCGACGGCAGGTCCACACACTGACTCATCAAGCGGTCGAACTCGTCGTCCATCGCCAGCTTCTCGAACTCACCGGTGTCGGCGAACAAGCCAAACTCGTCCTCCAGCCCCGCCGCACCACCGCCGATACGGCCGGACGGCCTTGCCTTCGCCTTGGCGGCCGGAACGCCCAGTACCGCCTCGGAAAAGGACAGCCACTCCTCCATGGAGGGCGGAGTTGGCGTGTCAGGCTGACCCACCGGCCAGAACCACAGGGCGCACCAAGCGTCCATAACCAACTTCAGTCGGCCGCGTGGTGAGCCTGGCTCGTTGAGGGCGCTTTCGATCTGCTCACGGGTCACGTCCCCCGATGCCTTCGGCAGCGGCTTGTCGGGGTCCACCTGCCACACGTCGATCTGGCGCCGCACCTCCCGCTCGCTCACGATCAGGCGGCGCTTCGTCAGCTCCCATAGGCGTTCGACTCGCGTCGCCAGTGCCAGCAGCCGCTTCCCCTGGGCCGCGGACGGGGTCGCGGTGACGGCCTTGCGCCACTCCGCAAGTGCGTCGCGCTCGTCCTTCGCCAACTCCTTCGCTTGCTTGGCGTCGGCGACCGCGCCCCAGCCCTTGGCCGGCAGCAGGAAGTGGTGGATCTCCTCGCCAGCTCGGAAACTCCCCTCTTCGGCCAGCGGGCGGTCCGTCGGGACCGTCGTCAGCCAAGCCTTCTTCTTCAGGGCCTCCGCCGCGTATACCGCCCGCCGGGCACCAATCAGCGAGTTGCCGCGCCGCAGGTGCAAGCCGAACCAGGGGGCCTTCAGACCCTCGTGCATCGAGTTGAGCCAGAGCGAGACCTCTGCCAGCTCCACGGCCGTCTGGTTGAGGTCGACGCCGTAGCAGTTGTGCAGCGCCAGGTAGGCCTTGACCTTCTGGAGTTCCGCCTCATAGCGGTCCGGCGGCAGCTGCTCGCCGCCGAGTTCGGCCATCCGCCGACGCAGGTACTCCGCCGCGAGCTGGTTGATGGCCTCGTTGAGGAACGCGCCGGAGCCCAGGGCGGGCTCGCACACCGTGAGGTCGAGGATGTCCCGCGCGGGTGTCGTCTTCCCGTCCTGGTCCAGCAGTTCCGCCAGTGCGTGCTTGACCGTGCTCCGGGTCAGGACTTCCGGCGTGTAGTACGACGCCGAGCGCTGCCGCTCCCGCCCGGACAGGCGGTAGACGAACGTGCCCTTCTTGTGCAGGACCCGCTTCTTGGCGCCCGTCAGCTCGTCCGTCCGCTTAACGAAGACTTCCTCGTCGTAGTTGTCCGCGTCCTTCAGCGGTACGACCCACGTGCCGCTCAGCCCGTCCGAGTCCGGCTTGGCGACCTCGTACAGGTCGTCCCAGGCGAAGAAGCCGGTGTAGGACATCAGGCCCTCGTACACCGCGCCCAGCTGGTTGATGCCGAGCTGAGCGTACGAGATGAAGCCCTTGCCGGTGCCGCCGCCGGCCTTGCCGCGTCCGCTGCGGCGGCCCTGGGTGAGCATCAGCAGGTTAAGGACGCGCCACAGCACCTTGTTCCGCAGCCGCGTGTCGATCCGCTGTCCGTCGATCGACACCGTGCCGATCAGCGGGGTCGCGTCGGCCTTGAACAGGTCGCTGCGCAGCGCCTCGAAGCGCAGGCCGTCCGCGTCGAGGACGGTGACGTTGTCGTCGGAGGGCTTCTTCTCCGTGCCCAGCGGGCGGTGGCCCTGGTCGACCAGGCGGAACAGCAGGTCCAGGGATTCGGCGAAGTGCGTGCCGTCCTGGGCCTCCTCTGGGAGGTCGTAGGAGACCAGTTCGCCGAGCCGTGCCAGGCCGTAGCCGTCCTGGTAGGCGTCGTCCTTGCTGGGCAGGATGCCGAGTTCGGGGCGGGCCTCCGCGTAGAGCAGGAACAGGATCCGGTAGAGGTAGCGCAGCGACTCGCGGGTGAGTCGGCTCGCGAGGTCGGAGGGGTCACCCAGTTCTGCCGGGTCCGCACCGCCGTCCTTGATGCGGTCCAGAATCTCCTGGGCGATGAGCTCGACGGACTGGCGCAGGCCTTCCCGGAGTTCCTTCGACACGCCGACCGCGTGCTTGCGGCCCTTGTCGACCAGGTTGTCCAGGTACCCGGCGACACCGCCCTCGGTGAGCAGCGACTCGGCTCCGAAGAGCGCGGCCACCGCTTCCAGTTCCTCACCGTCCGCGCTGAGGTTGCGGTCCAGGGCCTCATCCACGCTCACCGCGAGGAATCGGCCCTCGTGCCAGGCCGTGCGGTCGGCGAGCAGGACGACGCCGCCCGCGAGCAGCAGGACATAGCGCGGAGCGTAGCCGTCGTCGCAGCCGAAGAGGAAGGTGACGGCCTCGTGCGCACCCGTGACGCGGTCCTTGCCGTCGAGCTGGATCGGGTCGAGCAGGCGGGCGCCGCCGTCCTCGACATCCGCGACGACGAGCTCGCCGTCCACCTCCCACGTGACGTCCAGGGCGACGAGTTCCAAACCGCCGGGGCCCGTGACGGCCAGCGCCACCGGTACCGACCGCTCCTTGTCGCCCTGCATGACGTCGAAGTCGCCGCGGTGCAGCCGGGTGTGGGTGGAATTTTCGGGGTCCGAAGCCTCCTCGGAGTCCTCGCTCTTCGGCGCGATGTACGCCAGCGCCGCCAGCAGGCGGTCGTTGAGGTCCCGCACCTCGGAGCCGTCGACGGCGTTGTTCTCGGTGATACGGACCTTGGCCTTGAAGTACTCGCGGCGCAGATTCTTCACGCCCGACCGGGACGACGGCGCGCCGGCCCGATCCGCCGAGGTCCAGCGTTTGCGCAGGTCGGTGAGGTCGCGGGCGAACAGCTCGGCGAGGTAGTGGGCGGAGATGTACTCACCGCGGTTGGTGATCGCTTCGAATGCCACGGTGTCACGCGCCCTTCTGCTGCTGAACTGCTGCGCCGCCGGAGGCGGCGGCCGGTGCGAGGACCCCGATGACCCGCACCATGGATTCGCCCTGGGTGGCCAGCTGCTCGATGAGCTGCTCGACCTCCACCGCGGTCTTCTGCACGCGGTTCTCCTCGTGCTGCCGCCGGATGCCGGTGAAGCTGAGCTGTTCGAAGGCCGAGAAGCTCTCCCTCTTCCAGGCCTCCAGTCGCTTCTCGTATTCCACGAGCTGTTCGATCAGCGGGGTCTCCTGCTCCGCGCGCAACTCCGCCAGGTGCTCACGGGTCGCCCGTACCGCCGCCGGAACCAACGCCTGCAAGGCGTCCTTGTCCCCGGTGAAGGGACGGTTGAGCATCCCCGGCTCGACCCCGGCCCGCCGGAGCACGCCCACCAGGTCGTCGTCGAACTTCGGCGTTCCGCTCTCCAGGCCCGTCACACAGGTCCAGGCCAGTACCGTCGGGTGACCCTTGGCGTTGGAGTACATGCCCTGGGTGAGGAACACCGGCTCGATGACGTCCGCGGTGATGAGGGGTGCCGTGTTGCGGGTGAGCTTGACGAGGACCTTGTCCGTCAGCCACTCCACCACCGGGTGCTGGTCCGTGAGGTAGCTGACGTCGGGCCAGCCCGACGTCTCGGCACGTTCCTGCTTGGTGAGCGCTCCCTTGCGGCGGTTGCCGCTGCGTTCGCGGGCCCGGTCCAGGCGGTCCTGGCCGAACTCCTTGTCGAAGGTGACCCGGAGCTGCTCCAGGACGCCCCGCTCGTCGAGGTACGACTTGGGCAGGACCAGCAGGCGGCGCTGGAGCTCCCGGTCCGGGGTGAAGACCATCATCTTGGGGTGGTCGTCGCTCCAGTGCTTGCCGATGCGCTGCTCCGGGTTGTCGTAGACCTCGTCCAGGGCCTCCTCGACGAAGGCGCGGGTCGACGCGAAGAGCTGCGGCACCTGGTATCCCGTGGAGTCGCTCTCGGGGGTGTGGTCGGCCAGGAATGCCTCGAAGGGGTCCAGCGGGGCCGGCGGGACGACCGTGTCGAAGGGTTCGTCTCCGGCCAGGAGGCGTTCGACGATCTCGACCCGCTCGGCATCCTCGTCGCGCAGCCCAAGGATGGAGGCCGCCTCACCGAACGCGCGGTGGACCTCGTCCTCGCGCTCCAGCAGGCGCTGCGAGACGGCTCGGTCGGCCGAGGGGCGATCGGGGTCCTCGTCGTCGGTGAGCAGCAGCAGGGCGCGGATCTCCGGGCAGTGCTGCTGTCCGTAGCGGTCGATGCGGCCGTTGCGCTGCTCGATGGTGATCAGCGACCACGGGAGGTCGTAATGGATCATCTGGTGGCACTGGCGGTGCAGGTTGACACCCTCGGCGGCGATGTCGCCGGTGAGCAGCACCCGTACGTCACTGTCGGCGAGGCCGAAGTCCTTGACGGTGCGCTGCTGCTCGTCGTCGGAGAGGCCGCCGTGGAGCTGGCGGACGGCGCCGCCGGTCTTGCCCTTGCCCGGAGCGAATCCGAGGGCCGAGGGCAGGGTGTCCTGCAGTATCTGGAGAGTGGCGCGGCGCTCGGAGAAGACCACGACCCGCTTGTCGGACTTGGGGCCGACCTTGATCTCGTCCTTGAGGACCCGTACCAGCTCCCGGAACTTGGCGGACTCCTCGATGTCGATGGCCTCGGCGAGCGTGCCGAGGCTGACCAGGGCATCGCGTTCGGCCTGGCGCTCCTGTGCCTGCTTGCTCTCGTCGATGCGGTTGATCCGGTTGGTGACCGTCTCGACGAGCGCCGAGTGGGAGGAGAGGAAGGACTTCAGCAGGGTGTAGGGGAAGAGCCGCGCGCCCTTGCCGGTGACGGGTGCCGTACGGCCGTCCTTCGGGTTGATCCAGACATCGTACAGCTCGTCGAAGACCTGCTGCTCGGCCGGGGTCGCCGTGCAGTCGATGGTGATCGGTTTCTTGCGGGTGGCCCACTTGTGGCCGATCTCGGCGGAGACGTCGGGGGACATCTTGTGCCGCCGGATGTAGAGGTGATCGAGCTGCGTCTCGTCGTAGTCGCTGGTGTTGGGGATGGCCGTCGGGTCGAGCAGGCTCAGCAGCTCGCCGAAGGACTCCCGCTGGCCGTTGTGCGGGGTGGCGCTGGCCAAGATCAGGGCGTCGGTCTTCGGTGCGAGGAGCTGGGCGAGGCGGTTGTTCTTCGTGCCGGTGTTGATCAGCTTGTGCGACTCGTCGATGACGACGGCGTCCCAGGTGACCTGCATAAGGTGGCTGCGCCACCGGTCGGACCGCAGGGTGTCGATCGAGATGATCGCCCGCTTGTAGTAGGAGAAGGGGTTGCGGCCGGCCGGGATGTCGTTCTTGATCCGCTCGATGCCGGCCGAGTCGAGCCGTACGACCGGGATCGCAAAGCGGGTCCACAGCTCGTGCTGGAACTGCTCCAGGATGTGCTTCGGCGTGACCACGAGGATGCGCTCGCCCCGCCCGCGCCTGATCAGCTCGGACAGCAGCAGTCCGACCTCGAGGGTCTTGCCGAGGCCCACCGCGTCCGCGATCAGCAGCCGGGGGCGCAGGGCGCGCAGGGCCGCCTTGGCGGGGTCGCGCTGGTAGGCGAGGTCGTCGACCAGGTGGGTGCCGACGGTGGCGAGGCGCTGCTCGGACAGGGGCAGCGGGGTCTTGCGGATCAGCGCGTCGATGAACAGGCGCGAGCGACGGCACTCGGGCGAGGGGTCCGGTTCAAGCTCGGTGTCCTCGGGGCGCAGCGGGGTCACCTGGTCGAGGCCCTCGTGGGCGAAGAAGACCGCCCGCTGGTCGCGGACCAAGGCGGAGATGCCGCGCACGTCCAGACGGGTGCCGTCGTGCTCGGTCTCGGCGACCTCCACGACCAGCCAGTCCTCGTTGCGGGCCCGGACCTGCATGCCGGGGGCGAACCGGGTACCGCCGGATGTGTCGCCCGGGGCGTTGTCGGCAACGGTGGCCATCGGCGGGTCTCCTTCGACTGCTGTCCTGCTTGCTGCTGCGTTGTTTCGGGTGTGGTGGGTCCCACCGGCGCGGGGAGGGCTTCCGGGCGAGGGCTCAGCCGCCGTAGTCGCCGCGACGGTCCTCGATACGGCTGCGCCACCGGGCCGCCCAGCGGTCCGGCGTGCCCTCCGGTTCCGGTTCGGCGACCGGTGTGATCACCATCGGCCGTGGGTGCGGCACGGCATCGGTCTCCGCCTGCGGGACGTCGTCCGGTTCGATGTCCGGCAGCGGCTCCGGAGCCGGTGCCCGTACCGGCTCCGCCTGGTGCTGGAGGACGTCCGCGAGGAACACCTCCGGCAACGGCGGGTAGGCCTGCGCGTCCATCGGCACACCGGAGTCGAGCAGGCGGCCCATGGCCTCCTCCAGCACGCTCTGTGCCGTCGGCCGGTCCTCCACGTCGTAGGACAGGGTACGGGTGACCAGGTCGACTAAAGCGGTCGGGAGGCCGGTCAGGTCCGGCTCCAGGTCCAGCGTCCGCTGCACGGGCATCTCCGCGTAGAAGGGGACGTGGCCGGTCGCGGCGTGCACCAGCGTCGCGCCGAGGCTGTAGACGTCGGCCGCCTCGCTGGCCCTGCGGGAGTCCTTGGCCTGCTCGGGCGCCATGTAGGCGAGGGTGCCGAGCGCCGCACTCGCCGTGGTCAGGCCGGTGCCGCCGTTGACGTGACTGATGCCGAAGTCGATGACCCGGACCCCGTCCGCCGCGACCAGGACGTTGGCGGGCTTGAGGTCTCGGTGCAGCAACCGCACCGAGTGGATGTGCATCAGGGCGTCCGCCAGGCCGGCGGCCAGCCACCACGCGCCGACCTCGCTGACCGCTCCGTGCTGGTCCAGCAGCTCCAGCAGCGACGGGGCGTGTATGTACTGAGTGGCGATCCACGGTGTGACCGCGTGCGGGTCTGCGGCGACCAGGGCGGCGGTGTGGAAGCCGCCCACGCGCCGGATCGCCTCCAGCTCCAGGGCGAAGCGCCTGCGGAAGTACTCGTCCTCCGCGAGCTGCGGCCGGACGACCTTGACGGCCACGGGGCGGGTCGAGCGGTACCCGAGGTACACCACGCCCATCGCGCCCTGGCCCAGTCGGCCATCCAGCCGGAAGCCGCCGATCCGCTTGGGATCGCCCGCCCTGAGCGGCTGCAGCACCATTCCCCCCACCGTGTCCCGTCCTGAGCGGACAAGGACGAGATTATCAGCGGCTCGGTTCACCGTTCCTGCACATCCGGAGACTGATCCTTCTCCGCGGACACAGCGGTCACGGGGGACTGCAGGATGCCTTCAGGCGGACCGGGTCAGATTTCGCCCTGGAGACGCGCGGCGAAGCCGGTGAAGGCCGTCCATGCGGTGGGGGTCACGGTGAGCGCAGGACCGGTGACGATTTTCGAGTCACGGACGTGGACAGCCTGCTGCGAAGTGGCCACCTCTACGCACTCACCGCCCTCTTCACTGCTGTGGCTGCTCTTGATCCACTTCAGTCGAGGCACAGCGGACCCGAACTTGTCGACCTTCACGGCTCTCCCAGCAACTTCTCGATATAGGCAAGGGACTCCCGGGGCGTGAGCGCCTGCGCTCGTAGGATCCCGTACTTCACCTCGAGCCCCCGGACAAGGTGTCGCTCCGTGTGCACGTGGCTCACGTTCTGCACCTCAACGTACGCGATCCTGCGCTCTCCCTTGGTCTCGGTCAAGGTGAAGGGACCAGCCAGTCCTGCGTTCTCCTCTCGTTCCAGAGGCATGACCTGCACCTCGACTGTGGGCTTCTGCCCGATGAGGAGAACCTGCTCCAACTGGCCTCGCAGGATGCCTCGTCCACCGATCGGCCTCCGCAGTACCGACTCATCGATGACGAAACTCATCAGCGGTGCCGGGCGTTTGGTGAAGAGGCTCTGACGAGCCAGGCGAGCTGCTACGCGCTGATCGATGACTTCCTCGTCCATGGGAGGCCGCATCATCGTGAATACCGCACGCGCGTAGTCCTCCGTCTGCAACAGACCGGGGACCGCCTGGTTCGCGTACACGTGCAACTCGACCGCCTCGGCCTCCAGCCGCGCCGCGTCCCGGAAGAACGCCGGATACCGCGCCCGCGCGACCTCTTCCTTCATCGCCCGCAACACGCCCCCGGCATCCAGTACCTCGTCCGCCTTGTCGATCAGCTCCGGTTTGGGGATGCGTCGACCGAGTTCGACCGACGTGATCTGGTCCTCCCCGTAACCGAGCCGGGACCCCAGTTCCCTCCGCGTCAGCCCGGCCCGCTCCCGCAGGAGCTTCATCTGCCGCCCGAAGCACCGCAGGAAGCTCGCCCCGTCGTCCTGTTCCACCATGCCCGCCGCCTCCGGCACCTCATCACCCACGGTTCTGGTGCGCGGCCGTACAGGCTGAGGCCGTGCACGCAGCGCGAGGCGTCACGCTACATGCGGTGATGAAGGGCTGGTCCCCCGAACGCCCACAAGTTCCCTCGTACGGGAACCCACCGCTACGTGTACGCACTTGGCAGCCACCTGTACAGCCCCAGCCAGTACAGGCGTTTCCGCTGGTCAGCGCGGCATTGCCTTCGGCAGGCTCATCGCCATGAAACCCTCGGACACCACCACCGCACAGGCACCGGAAGTCCCGGCCGCCCCGCACGAGTTCGCCATGCAGTTCACCTCCACCCCGCGTGGTGCCCGTCTCGCCCGGCGTCTCGTCTCGCACCGGCTCGACCAGTGGGGGCACCCGTACGACTCCCCCGTCAACGAGACCCTGACCCTGATCGCGGCCGAACTCACCTCCAACGCGGTGCGGCACGGTCACGTCCCCGGCCGGGACTTCCACCTCCGGCTGACCGCAGCGCCGGAGGCACTCCGCATCGAGGTGACGGACACCCGCACCGAGCAGGTGCCGCCCGCGTCCGTCCATGAGGCGCCCGGTGACGCGGAGTCGGGCCGGGGACTACTCCTGGTGGCCCGACTGGCCACCCGCTGGGGTACTAACCCACGGCCCTCCGCACCCGGCAAGACCGTCTGGGCGGAGCTTTCTCCGGCAGCCGCCTGCCCGACCGCCCGGATCAGCGCGCCGGCTTCTCCGGACGTACGGTCTGGCGGGTAGGCGCACGGAACTCCGCCTGGTTCCGGCGCATTTCCCGGTAGAGGTCCGAGATTCGGGACTTTGCAGCGTCCGTGCGGGAGAAGTCGCCCTGCCGGACGGCCTCGGTCAACCCTTCGCCGGCCTGGCGAATGCGTTGTTGCAACGCCGGGTTCACGCCGTTCTGTGAAGCGAAGCCCAAGGCACTCATCACCTGGTAAAGGTCCTCCCCGAGGCGGCTTCGCATGGCCAGTACCTCCAGGGCGATCTTGTTTCCCCGGTCGAAGTCTCCGGCCTTACGCGTCGTCTGCAGCTCGTTGCGGTGGTGCCGCATCGCCTCCAGGTCCTCCGGCGGCATCAGCTCCGCCACGTGATGCGGGTAGAGGAACGCGAGGGCGGATGCCCAACGCACGGTCTTCTGCCGCTCCAGCAGGTTGTCCGCCTCTTCCAGGAGCGTGTCCAGGGACCGTCCGGGTGCCTCACCCCGGACGATCAGCTCCAGCGGACCCGCCGTCTCCTTCAGCACGGCGGATTCAGCCGGGGTGAGCTCGTGGCCCCACTCGGCGAGGAACGTCTGAAACCGCTGGTTGACGTCCTTCGCCCGCCTGCGGAACTCGGGAGTCAGCAGATTGCGCCGGAAGACGGCAGGGACGAACTCCGCTCCGTCGAGCCGGGTCTCCAGGCGGATCGTGCGGTCCTTGTCGAGGTGTACGGCGAGGGTGAGGGGTTTCGTGCCCGTGATGCCCTCGGGCAGCGGGTACATCACGACGCCACACAGATCGTTGCGCTCCGCGGGCTGGAGGTCACCTTCGTACAGCGCGATCTCGAGCAGGTCACCTGCATTGCCCGTGACGTGGAAATCGTACCGGGCCGCCTGCTGTGTGGGGTAGGCGTCGCCGGCCGTGATCAAAGGAGTCAGCAGCCCGTCAGCGGTGTGGACACCGATGGGCAGAGGAATCACCCCGGACGGGTCCGCGACGGGCAGCTCTTCTTTGCAGTACGAGCACGCGACGAGGCCCGGCAGGTTCACCAGCGCACAGTTCGGGCACTTCAGGCCGCCGCTGTCGTGCAGTCCGGCTCCGCACAGGTCGCATTCCATGGCCTCCGGGGCGTTCACCTCTCCGCACTCGTCGCAGACGGCCGGGGACGGCGCCGGCCGCTCGGCCGTGAGCCCGGTGAGGTCGGACGCGCAGACGGGACACGCCTCCGTGTCCTCAGGAGCGGGTACGTGGCACGTCGGGCACTCCACCGTCGGGGCGCCCACCAGCGAGGTGGTGCATTCGGGGCACGCGTCGGCGTCCAGCGGGCAGGCCGCACGGCATTCGGGACACTCCAGTTCCTCGACGAGCGCCGACTGAACGGCCGCACCCAGCGCGACGCAGGTCATGGGGTTCACGTCCGTGCGCAGCTTCTCGCGGCCGAAGACGTCCGCCAGCCGTTCCCGAACCAGCGGGATGGCGCTCGAGCCGCCCACCAGGAGAACCTGGTTCATGTCTTCCGGACGCAGCAAGGCATCGGTCACGGTCTTCAGCGTCAGACGGACGGTCTCCTCGATCCTGTCGGAGATGAGGCCCTCGAACTCCTTGCGGTCCACGGTCTCCGAGAGGACCTCGCCGGAAGCGCCGAGCGTCGGGACGATCACCTCGGTGGAGGCCGCCGCCGACAGGTCGATCTTGGCGCGCTCCGCGGCCTCGCGGATCCTCGCGGCGGCGCCCGGCAGCGGTTCGTATCCGGGGTTGCGTGCGTCGAGGAGTCCCTGAAGGTGCTCGGCCAGGCTGCCGTCGAAGTCCGTACCGCCGAGCAGGTTGTTCCCGCCCACACCGAGCTCGTCCGTCATGCCCGGCATCAGAGTGAAGACGGAGACGTCGAAGGTGCCGCCTCCCAGGTCGTAGACGAGGACGGTTGCGGCGTCCTCGTCCTTCGCACGTCCGAGGCCGTGGGCGAGCATCGCCGACATCGGCTCCGACAGCACCCGGACGACGTGGAAGCCGGCCAGTCTGCCCGCCTCGCGGGTGGCGGCGTTCTGCCGTTCGCCGAAGTAGGCCGGGGTCGTGATCACCGCGCGGCCGAACTCCGTACCGAGGCGGGCTTCGGCGTTCTGCTTGAGCCGCCGGAGGATGATCGCGGAGATCTGGACAGGGGTGTACCGGTGTTTTCCCAGCTGGATCAGAACGCCGCCGTCCGGCCCCTCGGTGATCTCGGGGCCGCCGTCTCCCATGCGGCGGAGGGCCTGCTGCACCTTCTCGTCCTTGAACTGACGCCCCATGAGGCGCTTGACGGTGGTGATCACGCGTGCGGCGTCCCTCTCCACCCAGTTCAGCGCTTCCTTCCCGACGAGAAGCCCGTCGTCCGCGGTGAGACCCACAGCCGAGGGCGTCCCGGCGCCCTCCGGGTCGGCGGACACGACTTCCGGTTCGCCGTCCTTGAGCCAGGCCACGACCGAGTTGGTGGTGCCGAGGTCGATTCCGAGGGTTCTGCGCACTTCGGGGTTTCCTGTCTGCGAGTGGAGAGTGCGGGGCGAGAGCACGTGGGAGAGGGGTCAGGAGCGGCGACGGCTGCGGCGCCTGTGCCGCGGCAGCCGACGAGGCTGCCTTCGGGAAGTGGCCGGACCGGACCGCTTCGGCTCCTCCGCGAGCTCCTCGGGCTCTTCCGGGTCGGGTCCGGGGACGGCGACCACGACCTCGGCGGTCCGCAGCACCCGCTGCCCCAGATAGAAGCCCGCCACCCGCTCCTCCAGCACCGTGTCGGCGGGACACCTGGACGTGGGGCGTGTGTCCACGACCCGGGCGACGTCGGGTACGGCCTGCCGGTGGGTGAGGTCCATCGGCCGGACGTCGGCTTTCAGCAACCGGAGACGCAACAGTCTGTGTGCCGCGGAGACCTGTTCGATCAGCCTCTCCATGGTCACGGCCGTGTGGTTCGGGTCCTGGCGGGCCGACCACCGCACGGACTCCGCGAGCGCGTCGTCTACGTCGAGCAGGCCGGTGAGCAGGCGGTGCAGGGAAGCCTCCGACTCGGCTCTCTGCCGTGCCAGTTCGTCCTCGTCCCGGGCACGTCGCCGTTCCAGGGCTTCGCAGCGGGTGCGCAACTGCGCGATCAGGCGTTCGGTGTCGGAATCGGGCCGGGCGGAGGACGGTACGGTCAACGCAAGCTCCAGAGGAGGTGAGAGTGCTGCCAGGTGGCCTCGGGCCTTCAGTCGGGCCGTACGCCCAGGCTCGCGGGGTCGGGAAACAAGGGAGAGACCTCCGCCATACGCTGACGTGCCTCGGCCAGCAGGGCGGCACCGCCCCCATCGGGCGGCAGTCGGACGGGCAGCGGCGTCAGAAGGTCCGCCTCGTGGCGTCCGGCGGGACGCCTGAGGGCTTTGTTCGCCCGGGAGATACGGTCGCGCAGATCACGATCGCCCTGGGCCGACCTCATCGCCCGGTGGTAGGCGGCACGGATGTCGGCATCGGAGGCGCCGACCTCCAGCCCCAGCACGTCGTAGGGGGAATCAGTGAACATGCTTCCCGGCACCCGCCTTCCTGTCACCACAACTGGTCGTCCTCATAGAGCCCGAAAAGGGGTAGTTGGCGGGCCGTGCTCCGCCCGCGTCCGACTCGGCGGTCGGAACGCGCATCTGTACGAGCACCCCTGGTCGGCCGTCGGCAGGTACGGGCTTCGACGACCGCTGCGTCGAGTCGACTTCGGTCTCCGACATCGGACGGGCATCGACGGGCGAGGGCGATGACCTCGTCATAGCGCCCCTCCTCGCACAGAATTTCCGCAAGGTCGGCCAGCAGCCATACCTGGACGTCGGAGAGGTCTGGAAGCACTGCGTAGCTGCGGACGACGGTGAGCATGGCGAGCGCTTCTCGCAGCTCCTCCTCGTCCGGCTCCTGGGGCGACGGAACCCTCTCGAAGAGTCCTTGGGCGATGTCGTACTCCGGCCCCTCTTCGTCGGAGTGCCGGAACCCATCGTCCGAAACGTCCGAGAGAAGTCGGGCTTCCTGCATCAGGCGCAGAGCTTCCGCACGGTCGCCTCGTAGGGCAGTGGCCAAGGAGCGCTCATACAGAACTGGTGCCAAAGCGCGGCGAGCAGGTCGGAAGTCCGCGTCACGGTCGACGACTGCGCGCAGTGCGGTGACAGCAGTCGTCCGTCCGGATGCGGACCGATCCTTGAGGAGGTGTTCGGCTTTCCTGGTCTCAGCCGCGTTCAGCGCTGCGGCAGCCAACTCGTTGGAGGGGTCCAGCTCGTAGGCGCGGGCAAAGCGGACGCGGGCCTCGTCGTGCTCGTTCCGCTGTGAGGCCTGCTCTCCCAGGTTCACGCACCCGACCGCCAAGTCCCGTTTCAGCTGCTCATGAAGCGGGGCCATGGCAAGGGCACGCTCCAGGAGACCGACGTACGCCTGCCAGTCGGCCTTGGCACGGTTCTTGTACAGGGCGAATCCCGCGTGCACGCCCGCCCGGCCGATCTCTTCCTCATGGCCGGTGAGGGAGGCACCGTTGGCCGCCGCGTCCTCGAAGTCCCGTATCGCAGCCGACCAACGTCTGGCCTCCACATGGGCACGCGCCCGGGCGAACAGTGCGGCGCCGAGGACACGCCGAGGACCTTGAAGGGACTCGTCGTTCTCCTGAGCGCCGTATCGTGCGGTACCTGCGGCTTCGAGGCCTGTGATGACGTCGTCGAACCTGTCGAACTCCAGCAGCGTCAGGTAGTGCCCCTCGGGGGACAACAGGCCCTCGAGGCGAGCGCCGACCTCGTCACCCTCGCCGCTTGCCTCCGACACCGCACTGTGGACCTCCGCGACCAGCTCTTTCCACCGCCCGCCGACCGACGACAGAAGGTCGAGGAAGCCCGGACCGAAGGAGAAGTCGTATCCGCGGTCCGGGGGCGTCAGGGCGCCTTCCATGACCTGGGGCAGTCTCCGGGCAACGGCCAGTTCGACCTCCCAGGCCAGCTCCAGGCTGTCCGCCGTCGGCCGTTCCGCGGTTCTGTCGTCGTCCCGCAATGCTTGGCGGATGTGCTCGGTGAGAGCGTCCGAAGCGGCCTTCCGCTCGTCGGCCGTCAACGAGCGCCCGGAGTGTTGCTCAAGCTCCCACCAGTACGAGACGGAGTGCAGAACCATCGCCCAGCAGGCGATGGCCTGCCGCGCGGCCTCCTCGCGCACCCGGTCGTCCGTCTCGGCGTCGCCGGCGAAGACCCGCAGAGCCGTGAGCGCCAGGGCGTGCACCGCGGCGGTGTCGAGCGGTCTCGCCAGCCACTCCTCGTACCGAACCCGCCACGCCTCGAGGTGACAGCCCGTACGGCTCAGCCGGCGTGCCACCCATGGACGCAGCCACTCGTGTGCCTCGGGCAACGGCGAGTCCGAGGCTCCGGACTCCGGGACACAGACCCGTTCCAGATCCGTGGGGTGGAGGGTCCTGGACGCGCGGTACAGCAGAAGGGCCGCACGCCGGTCGGGTGCGAAGGAATCGAGAACGTCGGCCTGCTCGCCGAGGTTCGCGGCTTCCTCCGGAGCAAGGCAGGCCAGCAGTGCCGTCGCCGTGTCCCAGTTCGCCGTGCGGGCCCAGGACGCGAGCGTTTCCACAGCGATCCCGACACAGTCGGCCAAGATCGCCGCCTGCACCAGGTTGTGCAACGCCACGTCGAGACACGGACCGCAGCGGGCCACACCGTCTTCGCGGTCCGCGCCGTGCTCAGGGCAGAACCAGCGGTCGCACTGACCGCACAGGCCGCCGACAGAGTCCGTGCAGTCCTCGTCGAAGCAAAAGAAGGTCTGTTGGCATGCGCGGGCCTCAGGAAACGAGAAAGCCAACGACCGCTCGTACCAGTCACAGCACTCGGTCCAATTCTGCGCGCGGGCCGCGAGCGCTCCCCGCAGGGCGGCGTGACGGGCATCGACCACCGCGTGGCCGACCGCCGCTGCGCGTTCCAACCGCCGCAGATGGCTGATGGTTATCGCGA
This sequence comes from Streptomyces lancefieldiae, assembly GCF_031845825.1. Lineage (NCBI taxonomy): Bacteria > Bacillati > Actinomycetota > Actinomycetes > Kitasatosporales > Streptomycetaceae > Streptomyces > Streptomyces lancefieldiae. The sequence goes on from NZ_JAVRFH010000011.1 coordinate 134,896, forward strand.
AACGACCTTGGGCGTAGGCGATGACAGCCTCCTCGAACAGGGCGGACGGGTCACCGACCGTCACACCGTCGTCCTCGGCACCTCCCCATACGGTGTGCGACACCACCGTTCCCCTTCGGTCTGCCCACGGCACGGAAGCAGGCATCGGTCGACGCCTCCTCCGGCCGATCTTCCGCATATGCCTGTGCAGCATAAAGTCTCAGGTGACGTCCTCGAACAGTCGTCGCGTCAACTCCGGGTACGACAGATCCACTCCGGCCAAAGTTGCCTTCAATGCTTCGGGTGGCCCCGTCCTGAGCGGGGTCGGAGCACCCATGAGTCCGGGAACGGTGGAGAGGTCACCGCCGCTGAACCGTGACTCCGGTGTGGCCGGGGGAGCGCACCTCGTACGTGCGCCACACGCGTACAGGGGGATTCAGCAGAACCAGCAGCGGCTTCGCCCAGGCGGCGAAGGCCCAGCGCCTCCTACCGCGGGCTCGGACGAGCACTCCGTCGGCGTGATGCCGACCAAGCCTGTCGGCGGCTCTGGCAACGACGGGGATCAGGTTCTCGAAGGAGCCCGTGATGTCCCAGATCCCGTCCTCGTACCTGACCGACCAGCCCGCCTTGGAGAGTTCCCCGATCACCTCGGCGTTCGGATCGTCCTCCTTGGCCCGATCCACGAGTCGTTCCACTTCACTCCAGGGCGCGACGCGGGCGAGCGCCTGCTCCGGCGGCAGCATCAGGTCCTCGGCCCCGGCGGGGTCGGCACGCGCGATCATGCCCTTGTGTTCCTGCCACGCGCAGGCGGCCTGCACATCGTGCTCACCGCCACCGGTGAAGGTGGCGCCCTGGCTGAGCAGGGTCATCAATACGGCCGCCATCGCGTCCACGCGTCGTCCGGTCTCGGGTGGGGCCTGCTGTTCCGCCGTCCCGTCGTCCGGTCCGCCCTGGGGATCGAGAGCCCCGAGAAGACCGCTCAGCCCCTCGCGCCAGCTGTGATCGTCGTCGTCCCAGACCCCTGCGGCCAGAAGCTGGACGTACAAACCGGCCACCAGGAGCCGCACGGGGAGCGGCTGCGCCGGCGATCCGTTAGGGTCGACGAGCGTGTCGGCCCAGCGCTGCGCCCAGACGCGGCAGCGGGTTCGCTGCTCAGGAGGGACGTAGGGCACGGCAACCGCACCGTCGACGGTGGGGTCCTCGTCCTCCGTTCCCTCGTCGTACGCCTCGTCCTCCTCCGCGGACGCGGCAATGGTGACCGTCGACACGATCCATCGGGAGGCCGACGGCTGGGGCAGATCGATCTGCGCGGTACCGAACGCCAGACCGGCCAGTGGAAGCCCGATCATCCGACGGCAGTCGGCAAGGTAGGCGTCCCAGCGGTCGACGCCGCTCGTAACCACCGTACTCGTCGCGCTTTCCGTCGCGGGGCTCACCCGGGGAGCGGACATGCCGGTGGTGAGCACGCGCAGGCGCAGCAGGTCCGTCCCGAAGCGTCGCGCCGCACGTTCGTCGGTGAACAACGCCTGTGTGGTGGAGTCGTGGCTCAGCGGGGGCCCACTGTCGTGGGTATGACGGCGTGCGCTGTGCACGGGGCTGTAAACGAAGACCACCGGTGATTCGGCGCTGCTGCCGTCCGGTCGGCGGCAGGTCGCGCGTACGGCCGCGCCGGGCACTTCGGGCATCGGGAAGGAGAAGGCCGACTCGCCGGCGGGGATGGAGCCGATGCCGGTCCAGGAGCCCGGCGAGAGCACGGGGAGTTCGCAGTTGCCCAAGGTACTGGCAGATCGCTGCAACCGATTAGCCCGCAACAAAGGGCTCCTCCCACCACACGGCGTGCACTCAGCAGCGGGCACAATGGCCGCCATGACCACGCGTTCCTGCCCGTGCGGGCTGCCCGAGGCGTACGAGAAGTGCTGCGGCCGTTTCCACGCGGGGGCCGCCGCCGCGCCGACCGCCGAGGCTCTGATGCGCTCGCGCTACAGCGCCTTCGTGAAGGGGGACGCGGGCTACCTGCTGCGCACCTGGCACCCGAGGACGCGGCCCGGGCGCCTCGACCTGGACCCGGGCATGCGGTGGACGGGTCTGGAGATCCTGGACACCGCCGACGGCTCCGCCTTCCACGCCACCGGCACCGTGACGTTCCGGGCGGCCTACCGGGGTGGCTCGCTGCACGAGCGGAGCAGGTTCGAGCGGGTGGACGGTGCGTGGGTGTACGTCGACGGGGAGTTCCCGGCGTAGTACCGCCTTGCCCGCGTAGCACCGCCGGACAAGCCCTACGGCGCCAGGATGTCCAGTTCCTGCAGCGCGCCGACCGTGATCTCTCGGGTCAGCCGCTCGGCGCGCTCGGCGTCGCGGGCACGGACCGCCTCGGCCACCTGGACGTGCAGGGTGACGGCGGCCGGGTCGGGGTCCTCGAACATCACGTCGTGGTGCGTACGGCCCGCCAGGACCTCGGCGACGACGCCGCCGAGGCGCGCGAACATCTCGTTGCCGGAGGCGGTCAGGATGACGCGGTGGAACGCCATGTCGTGGAAGAGGTACCCCTCCAGCTGGTGACCGCGTGAGTTGGCCACCATGCCGAGCGCGCACTCGGTCAGCTCCGCGCACTGCTCCGGCGTGGCGAGCCTCGCCGCGAGCCCCGCGGCCACCGGTTCGATCGCCGACCGCAGCACGGTCAGGGAGCGCAGCTGCCGCGGGCGTTCGGACCCGGCCAGACGCCAGCGGATGACCTGGGGGTCGTAGACGTTCCACTCGCACTCCGGCAGGACGGTCACGCCGACGCGGCGGCGCGACTCGACCAGGTGCATGGACTCCAGCACCCGGACCGCCTCCCGCATCACGGAGCGTGACACCTCGAAGCGCTGTGCCAGTTCGTCCGTCAGCAGGACGCTGCCCGGAGGGTACTCGCCGGCGGTGATGGCGGGGCCGAGGGTGTCCAGTACGCGGCCGTGCAGCCCCCGGCCCGGTGTGCTCATGCACTCAGCGTACGGGGCGAGTCACGGGAAGAAAAAGTCAGACTTATACGTCACAGTCTCTTGAATTCGTCGTACCTAATGGGTTTCAGTTGCGTCGACATCACGTGTCGACGAAGACAGCAGACAGCGAGAGTGCGATGCAGCAACTGCACACCCCCCATGTCGTCGTGGTCATGGGCGTAGCGGGTACCGGGAAGACCACCATCGGTCCCCTGCTCGCGGCCCGGCTCGGCGTTCCCTACGCCGAGGGCGACGACTTCCACCCGCCGGCCAACATCACCAAGATGACGGCCGGCACCCCGCTCACCGACGAGGACCGCTGGCCCTGGCTGGACGCCATCGGCGGCTGGGCGCACGGGCGGGCGGGGCTCGGCGGGGTGGTGAGCAGCTCGGCGCTGAAGCGGTCGTACCGCGACCGGCTGCGGGCCGCCGCTCCCGGTGTCGTCTTCGTGCACCTCACGGGCAGCCGCGAGCTGATCGAGGACCGGATGTCGCACCGCCAGGGGCACTTCATGCCGACGGCACTTCTCGACTCCCAGTTCGCCACGCTCCAGCCACTGGAGCCGGACGAGGCGGGGGTCGCGGTGGACGTCGCCGGCAGTCCCGAGGAGATCGCCGAACGGGCGACGCAGGCCCTGAAGGATCTTCCCGAGCCGGCCCTCTGACCCGGTAGCCGTACCCGCCCCCCACGACCTCCCCCGGGACCGTGCCACCCCACGGGTGCGCACGGTCCCGTCTCCCCCCATCCCCATCACCGCAAGGGAACCACCGTGACCAGACTCAGCGTCGAGATGCTGGCAGCGGACACCGTCGAGCCGATCACCTCGGCCGGTCATGCCCAGCTGGGCATCGCCGTGCTCCTGGGCATCGCCGTCATCGTCCTGCTCATCACCAAGTTCAAGCTGCATGCCTTCCTGTCGCTGACCATCGGGTCACTGGCGCTCGGCGCGTTCGCCGGGGCGCCGCTGGACAAGGTCATCACCAGCTTCACCTCCGGGCTCGGCTCCACCGTGGCGGGCGTCGGCGTCCTGATCGCCCTCGGCGCGATCCTCGGCAAGATGCTCGCCGACTCCGGTGGCGCCGACCAGATCGTGGACACCATCCTCGCCAAGGCGAGCATCCGGTCGATGCCGTGGGCGATGGTGCTGATCGCCTCGGTCGTCGGACTGCCGCTGTTCTTCGAGGTCGGCATCGTCCTGCTGATCCCGGTCGTCCTGATGGTCGCCAAGCGCGGCAACTACTCCCTGATGCGGATCGGTATCCCGGCCCTCGCCGGTCTGTCCGTGATGCACGGTCTGGTCCCGCCGCACCCCGGCCCGCTGGTCGCGATCGACGCGGTCGGCGCCAACCTGGGTGTGACGCTGGCGCTGGGCGTCCTGATCGCCATCCCGACGGTGATCATCGCCGGTCCGGTGTTCTCCAAGTTCGCGGCCCGTTGGGTGGACGTTCCGGCTCCGGACCGCATGATCCCGCAGCGTGCCTCCGAGCAGCTCGACAAGCGCCCCAGCTTCGGTGCCACCCTGGCGACGATCCTGCTGCCGGTCGTGCTGATGCTCGCCAAGGCGCTCGTCGACATCATCGTGGACGACCCCGACCAGCTGGTGCAGCGCACCTTCGACGTCATCGGCAACCCGCTGATCGCCCTGCTCGCCGCGGTGATCGTCGGCATCTTCACGCTGCTGCGACCCGCCGGGTTCGGCAAGGAGCGCGTCTCGGGCCTGGTCGAGAAGGGCCTCGCGCCCATCGCGGGCATCCTGCTGATCGTCGGCGCGGGCGGCGGGTTCAAGCAGACGCTCATCGACTCCGGCGTGGGCCAGATGATCCTGGAGATCTCCAAGGACTGGTCGATCCCGGCCCTGCTGCTGGCCTGGCTGATCGCGGTGGCGATCCGGCTGGCGACCGGTTCGGCGACGGTGGCGACCGTCTCGGCGGCCGGTCTGGTCGCCCCGCTCGCGGCGGACATGTCGACGACCCACGCCGCCCTGCTGGTCCTCGCGATCGGCGCCGGCTCGCTCTTCTTCAGCCACGTCAACGACGCCGGCTTCTGGCTGGTGAAGGAGTACTTCGGCCTGAACGTCGGGCAGACCATCAAGACCTGGTCCCTGATGGAGACGATCATCTCGGTGGTCGCGGGAGCTCTGGTCCTGCTCCTCTCCCTGGTCATATAGAGGTACGGCACTGCGCCCACCGCTCTCTCCCCGACAGCGGTGGGCGCAGTGCCGTGACCGGCCCGGTAACAGGGCCTCTTTTCCCGTGTCCCGGGCACCTCCTGGGCCACCCGGACGCGGCGCTCACCCGGCACCCCGCACCCACCGCGACTACAGTCGGCTCCTACGCACCCGTGACCCGACTGACGATCGAGGTACGCAGCGTGTCGGTCCTGGTTCTGGTCCTCGCCGTGAGCGCCGCATGCTGCCTGGGCTTCGGTTTCGTCCTCCAGCAGGACGCGGCTCAGCGCGCGCCGCTGGGCGACTTCCTCTCGCCCCGCCTCCTGCTGGACCTCTTACGGGTGCCGCGCTGGCTGTGCGGGACGGCCCTGATGGTGGCCGGGATGGTGCTGGGCGCGGTCGCGCTCGGCGGCGGTGAGATCACCCTCGTGGAACCGCTGCTGGCCACGAACCTGCTGTTCGCCCTCGCCCTGTCCCGCGTGCGGACCCGGCAGCCGCTGGGCCGCCAGGGCTGGGCGGGCCTCGCGCTGCTCGCGGGGGGCGTCTGCGCGTTCATCGTGGCGGGCGAGCCGCGCGGTGGCAGCGCGGTGACCGACCCGGTACGTCACTGGCTGCTCATCGGTGCGATGCTCGGCCTGGCCCTGCTGCTCACGGCGTGCGCCGGGCGCCTGCGGCTGACCTGGGGCCCGACGCTGCTGGCGCTGGCCGCCGGGCTGGTGTACGGGGTGCAGGACGCGCTGACCCGGGTCAGCGGCCGGCGCCTCTTCGCCGGCGGCCCGGCGGAACTGCTGACCGGCTGGCAGCCGTACGCGGTGGTGGTGCTCGGCGTCACCGGGCTGATCCTGGTCCAGAGCGCCTTCGAGACGGCACCGCTGCGCAGGTCGCTGCCCGCTCTGACGGCCACCCAGCCACTGGCGGGCATCGCGTGCGGGGTCGGTTTCCTCGGCGACCGGCTGCGGACCGACGCCGGGGCGCTGGCGTGGGAGGCGGGTGGGCTCGCGGCGGTGGTGACGGGCGTCCTCCTGCTGGGCCTGCACCCGGCGATGCCCCAGGGCACGGGCGAGAGCGGACGCGTACGGGCCCTGCAGCGGCGCTGACCGGACGGCCGCTGCTTGGATGGTCGGTATGAGCGCTGCTGACGAGATCCTCGACATCGTCGACGAGAACGACCGCGTGGTCGGGCAGGCCCGGCGAGGCGACGCGTACGCCCAGGGGCTGCGCCACCGCTGCGTGTTCGTGTGGGCCCGGGACGCTCGGGGACGCGTCTTCGTCCACCGCCGTACGGCGACGAAGCTGGTGTTCCCCTCCCTGTACGACATGTTCGTCGGCGGTGTGGTGGGCGCGGGCGAGTCCTACGACGACGCGGCGCTGCGGGAGGCGGAGGAGGAGCTGGGCGTGAGGGGGCTGCCGCGCCCGGAGCACCTCTTCACGTTCCTGTACGACGACGGCGCCGGGCGGAGCTGGTGGTCGGCGGTGTACGAGGTGAGGTGCGAGGGGCCTGTCGCTCCGCAGGTGGAGGAGGTGGCGTGGCACGGGTTCCTCACCGAGGCCGAGGTGGAGCGGCGGCTCGGCGAGTGGGAGTGGGTGCCGGACGGGTTGGCGGCGTACGCGCGGCTGCGGGCTCGGCGGGGGTGAGCACCTGCGCGACGCGTGTCGCCGCCCGGCAGCCGCGGGCCGCCGCGGACATCGCCGGTCACCACCCTGCCCGATAGGGTCCGCAAGTGATCGAATTCGTTCGGAACGCCCGGCTCTGGTTCGCCCCGGAGGAGGTCCGGCGGGAGGGCGCCACCCCCGACTACCGGTTCTCGCTCGCCAACGAGCGCACCTTCCTGGCCTGGCTGCGCACCGCCCTGGCGCTGGTCGGCGGCGGCTTCGCCGTGGACCAGTTCCTGCCCGACCTGCGCTGGGGCTGGCGGGTGGGGCTCGCGCTCACGCTGCTCGCCGCCGGTGTGCTGTGCTCGCTGCGCGCGGTGAACCACTGGGTGCGCTGCGAACGGGCCATGCGTCGCGGCGAGGACCTCCCCGTCTCCCGCTTCCCGGCCCTGCTCGGCCTGGTCGTCGCCGTGGTCGCCGTGGCCATGGTCGTCGTGGTCCTCGCCGGCTGGGAGGGCTGAGCGCGTGAGCGCGGACACGGACGCCGGCGGCCCGGACCGCGACCCCGGGCTCCAGCCCGAGCGGACGCGACTGGCCTGGCGCCGTACGACCCTGTCGGCCACCGTCGTGGCCGTGCTCGCCGCCAAGACGGCCCTGCAGGGCGGCGCGGCCCCCGTACCGGTCGTCGCCGCCGCTCTGTGCTGCGTCCTGTGGCTGGGATTCCAGTACCTCGCCCACCGCCGCATCCGGTCCCTCGCCTCGGCGAGCAGACCACGGGCCCTGCCGCCGCCGTACGCCGCGGCGGCGGCCCTGTGCACGGTGGCGCTGGCGGTGTGCGGCGCGGCCCTGGTCCTCTAGGTTCCGCCGGATTCCTCTGGGTTCCGCCGGGTTCCTCCAGGTCTCCCCGGGTTCCTCGGGGGTTCTGTTCGGGATCACCGAGCTTCCGCCGGGATCCTCCAGGCCCCTCGCTCCTCCCGGTCCACCGTCACCACGATCTTGCCCCGCGTCCGCCCCTCCTGGCTCCGCCGGTGCGCGTCCGCCGCCCGCTCCAGGGGGAAGGTCTCCGACACGTGCACGGTCACGACCCCCTGTTCCGCCAGCTCGGTCAGCCGCAGCAGATCCTCGGCGTCCGGGCGCACGAAGCAGTACCGCCCCCCGTAGTCGACGACGTCCCCGTCGGCGATCGACACCAGACGGCCGCCGGGAACCAGCAGGTTCGCCGAGGTCTTCAGCGTCTCGCCGCCGACCGTGTCGAACACCGCGTCCACGCCCTCCGGCGCCAGCCCCCGCACCCGCTCGGCCAGCCCCTCCCCGTACGTCAACGGTTCCCCGCCCAGCCCTCGGACGTAGTCGTGGTTGCCCTCGCTCGCCGTACCGACGACCCGCGCCCCCAGGTGCCGCCCCAACTGCACGGCGATCGAGCCGACCCCGCCCGCGGCGGCGTGCACGAGGACGGTCTCGCCCCGCTTCACCCGCAGCGCCTTCACCAGGACCTGGTAGGCGGTCAGCCCGGTCAGCGGCAGCCCGGCCGCCTCCTCGAAGGAGAGGTTGCGCGGCTTGCGGGCGAGGGTGCGCAGGGGCGCCGCCACGTACTCGGCGAACGTCCCCCTGGAGAGGAAGTCCTCGCGGACGTAGCCGACGACCTCGTCCCCGACGGCGAGCTCCGTGACGGCGGCCCCGGGCTGTACCACGACCCCCGAGACGTCCCACCCGGGGACGACGGGAAAGACCGGCTGGAGGATCGCGTCGAGATGGCCGTCGCGGCACTTCCAGTCGACGGGATTGACGGCGGCGGCCCGCACCCTCACCAGCACCGAGTCGGGCCCGACCCGCGGATCCGGCACCTCCCCGTACTCCAGCACCTCGGGGCCGCCGTACCGCGCGTAGCTGATCGCCTTCATGGCTCCGACCCTCCGGGGTACCCCGACCTCACGCAAGCCGAACATCCGGATATACACCGTTGAGGTGAGCGCCATGACCACCCTTCACCAGGAACACGCCACCCACACGCACGCCCACGGCCCCGGCTGCGGCCACACCGAGGTGCCCCACGGCGACCACGTCGACTACGCGCACGACGGGCATCTGCACCGCGCGCACGGCGACCACTGGGACGAGTGCGAGCCCGCCGGGCACACCGCCCACGAGCGCCACGAGCACCGTCACGGCGAGGGCTGCGGGCACGCGCGCGTGCCCCACGGCGGCCACGTCGACTATCTCCACGACGGCCATCGCCACGCCGCGCACGACGGCCACTGGGACGACCACTGACCGACGGCGACACGCCCCCGGCAGCTCCCCGCGCACCGCGCCGGGAGCTGTCGGCCTATCGTGGCTCCGATCACGTTCCGCTCCCCCTCTGGACGGCATACCGACCGGTCGGCATCATGAGTCGGGTAGAGTTCACCTGCCCAGAGGAGCGACGATGAGCCCCGACCACCCGCCCGGACTCGATCTCGACCGGTTGCGCGGCCTGCTCGACCGCGAGCGGCCCGGCCTGGTGAACGGCCCGCTGTCCGGTCGGCTGATCGAGGGCGGACGCTCGAACCTCACCTACGCGGTCGACGACGGCACCTCGAAGTGGGTGGTCCGTCGGCCCCCGCTCGGCCACGTCCTGGCCACCGCGCACGACATGAAGCGCGAGCACCGGGTGATCAGCGCACTGCACCCGACGGACGTGCCGGTGCCGCGCCCGGTCCTCCTCTGCGAGCACGAGGACGTCCTCGGGGCGCCGTTCTACGTCATGGAGTTCGTCGAGGGCACCCCCTACCGCACCGCCGAGCAGCTCGCCCCGCTCGGCCCCGGGCGCACCCGGGCCGCCGTGCTGAACCTGGTCGACACGCTCGTCGAGCTGCACGCGGTGGACCCCGCCGAGGTGGGTCTCGCGGACTTCGGCCGCCCCGAGGGCTTCCTGGACCGCCAGCTGCGGCGCTGGGCCAAGCAGCTGGACGCCTCCCGCAACCGCGACCTGGCCGGCATCGACGAGCTGCACGCCACACTCGGCCGGGAGTTGCCCGTCTCCCCCGCCCCGACCGTCGTGCACGGCGACTACCGCCTCGACAACGTCCTGATCGGCGGCGCCGACGACGGGATCAGGGCCATCCTCGACTGGGAGATGTCCACGCTCGGTGACCCCCTCACCGACCTCGGCCTGCTGGTGATGTACAGCCGGCCGCTCGCCCTGCCCGACTCCCCCGTCTCCACCACGGCCGGGGCCCCCGGCCACCCCACCCCCGCCGAGCTGATCGAGCGGTACGCCGCGCGCTCGGGGCGCGACGTGTCCGGCGTCGCCTGGTACACGGCGTTCGCCTGGTTCAAGCTCGCCGTGATCCTGGAGGGCATCCACTACCGCTACACGCTGGGCCAGACGGTCGGCCGCGGCTTCGACCGCATCGGCGATCTCGTCCCCGTCTTCATCGAGCACGGCCTGACCACCCTTCAGGAGGGCTGACCCGCCATGGACTTCGCGTACGACGCACGCACCGAGGAACTCCGCGCCAAGCTGCTCGCCTTCATGGACGAGTACGTCTACCCCGCCGAGCAGGTCGCCCACGAGCAGCGCGCCCGGCTCGCCTCTCCCTGGGACACCCCGCAGGTCGTCGAGGACCTGAAGGCCGAGGCCCGCCGCCAGGGCCTGTGGAACCTCTTCCTGCCCGACGCCGAGTACGGTGCGGGCCTCACCAACCTCCAGTACGCGCCGCTCGCCGAGATCACCGGCCGCAGCCCGCAACTGGCGCCCACCGCGACGAACTGCGCGGCGCCGGACACCGGGAACATGGAGGTGCTGGCCCAGTTCGCCGACGAGCGGCAGAAGAAGCAGTGGCTCGAACCCCTGCTCGCCGGGGAGATCCGCTCGGCGTTCGCGATGACCGAGCCGGACGTGGCCTCCTCGGACGCCACGAACATCACCACGCACATCGAGCGGGCCTCCGACGGCACGGACGAGTACGTCATCACCGGTCGCAAGTGGTACATCTCCGGGGCGATGAACCCGGACTGCCGGATCTTCATCGTGATGGGCAAGACGGACCCGGACGGCGAGGACGTCCGCCGCCAGCAGTCCATGGTGCTGGTCCCCCGCGACACGCCCGGCGTGACCGTGAACCGGGCGATGCAGGTCTTCGGCTACGAGGACCACTACCACGGCGGCCACGCCGAGGTGACCTTCGACCACGCGCGCGTGCCCGTGTCCCACCTGATCGGCGAGGAGGGCGGCGGCTTCGCCATCGCCCAGGCCCGGCTCGGTCCCGGCCGTATCCACCACTGCATGCGGCTGATCGGCATGGCCGAGCGGGCGATCGAGCTGATGTGCCGGCGGGCGACCTCCCGCACGGCCTTCGGCAAGACGCTGGCCCAGCAGGGTGTCGTGCAGAACTGGATCGCGGACGCGCGGGTCACCGTGGAGCAGCTTCGGCTGCTGGTGCTGAAGACCGCCTGGCTGATGGACACCGTCGGCAACCGGGGCGCCCACACCGAGATCCAGGCCATCAAGATCGCCACGCCCCGCGCGGTGGTCGACATCATCGACCGGGCGATCCAGCTGCACGGCGCGGGCGGCGTGAGCCAGGACTTCCCGCTGGCCGAGCTCTACGCGGGCGCCCGGACGCTGATGCTCGCCGACGGCCCGGACGAGGTCCACCAGCGCTCGCTGGCGCGCCGGGAGATCAAGAAGTACCTCTAGTCCTCCAGTCCTCCGAGTCAGGAACGCGCACCCGGCCGTGGCGCCTCGGGGGCCGGGTGCGCGACGACCTGCCCGACCGGTGGACGTCCCCCGCGCGCCTGCGCTCCGGACAGGCCCGAGCGGGGTGGCAGTGACCCCGCTTTGGCCTGCCGGTTGCCGCTACAGCAGGTTGTAGATGTCGTAACCCCAGCCGATCTTCACCGGCTTCTCGTACACGGCCGCGGAGGCTGTGCCCGAGTACCGGTACAGGTCGCCGTCGGGCTCGCGCGCGACCAGGTCCGACGTGCCGTCCGCGTCGAGGTCGCCGACCGACAGCAGACGGTCGTAGATGTTCCAGCCGCGGCCGATCTCCGTACGGGGCGCGAAGGGGGCCTTGTAGTCGCCCGTGCCCTTGTAGAGCCACAGCACGCCGGACTTGTCCCGGGCGACGATGTCGGCCCTGCCGTCGCCGGTCAGGTCGCCCTGGCCGGCTATCTGGGTGTACTGGTCCCAGCCCTTGCCGATGCTGACGCGGGAGTCGACGGTACCGTCCGGGTGGGCGAGGTACACCCACAGGACACCGGCCTTGTCGATGCCGATGAGGTCGGCCTCCTGGGCACCGCCGAGGTCGCCGGGGGAGAGAAGCGTGGTGTAGACGTCGTAGTTCCAGCCGACCTCATTGCTGTGGTGATCGAGGTTGTCGTCGATCCAGTTGTAGTCGAGCGTTCCGTCCTTGTGGAGGTACCAGGTGCCGTCGCTCCACCCGTCCCTGTCGTTGTCGACGTCGATCACGTCGGCGAAGGCCTCGAAGGTGACGCCCACGGGGTAGCGCGGCTCGAAGCCGCCCGCCTCGTCCGCGAAGTACAGGTACAGCTCGTCGGTCTGCTTGTCCACGGCATTCATCGAGAAGGTGGGCGTCGTCACCGGGACGGCGGCGGCGCGGGCGCTCGGCGCGGCGCTCGCGGCCTTCTGGCGGGCCTGGTGCTCGGCGACGGCCGCGCCGCGCGCCTGTTCGGGTCCGGTCGGGTCGCCGGCGGCGAAGGCCGTACCGGCGGTCGCGGCCATGGCGACCGCCACGGCGGTGACGGTGCCCCGCAGCGCGGACCGGCGTCGGATACTGATCATGGAGGTTCCCCCCTGCGATGGGCTCAACGGCACGGCTGCTGTGCCGCGTTGATCAGAAGCCTCTCACAGGGCCCTCACGAACTTCACCCGTGATTTGTCGCCTCTTCAACCACCGGGCACCCGGCCGCCGCGGTGGCGGCGGCCCCGCCGATCACCTCACGGGCGCAGGGACCGCAGCAGCAGGTCGGCCAGGTGGTCGGCCACTTCCTGCGGGCTCAGCGGACCGTCGGGGCGGTACCAGGTGGACAGGTGGTGGACGGAGCCGAAGTGGTAGTCCACCACGAGGTCGGCCGGTGCCTCCTTGGTGAAGACGCCGGCCTGCTGGCCCTCCTCGATCAGCGCACGGAAGCGCTCGTGGTAGCGCCGGCGCTCGGCGCGCACCTGCTTGTTCTTCTCCGGGCTCAGCTGGTGCATGGAGCGGAAGAAGATCGACGCGTCGTCGAGGTTCTCGATCGTCGTGACGACGACGTCGGCCGCCGCGTCCCGGACCCGCTTCTCGACGGGCTCGTCGGAGTCCGCGAAGGCGTCCAGGCGTTCCTGCTGGAGGCGCAGCACGCGCGCGTACACCTCGTGCAGGAGGTCGTCCTTGGAGCCGAAGTAGTGGTAGAGCGCCCCCTTGGTGACGCCTGCCGCCTCGACGATCTCCTGTACCGAGGTGCGGTCGTAACCCTGCTCCGCGAAGAGCCGGGTGGCGGCGGCCAGGAGCCGCTGCGGCACCGGAGTGCCGTCCCCGTCCGTGGTCCTGGGCACTGCCGTCACCTGCCTTTCCGTTTCACTGTCCGTTCTGGTGCGTGCGGGAACGCAGTTCCCGACGGAGGATCTTCCCACTCGCCGTCTTCGGCAAGTCGGGCAGGATCTCCACCTGCCGCGGGTACTTGTAGGCGGCCAGTCTCTCCTCGCAGTACGCGGCGAGCGCGTCCGGGTCCGTCTCGGCGCCCGGGCGGAGGCTGATGTAGGCCTTGACGGTCTCCCCTCGGTACCCGTCGGGCACGCCGACGACGGCGGCCTCGCGCACCGCCGGGTGGGTGTAGAGCACGTCCTCGACCTCGCGCGGCCAGACCTTGAAGCCGGAGGCGTTGATCATGTCCTTCTTGCGGTCGACGACGTAGAGCCACCCCTGGGCGTCCATGAAGCCGATGTCGCCGGTGCGCAGCTCTCCGTCGGGGAAGGTCTCGGCGGTGGCGTCGGGGCGCCGCCAGTAGCCGGGGACGACCTGCGGGCCGCTCACGACGATCTCGCCCTGCTCCCCGAGGGGCACCTCGGTACCCTGCTCGTCGACGATCCGGACGACCGTGTCGGGGCCGGGCACGCCGACGGCGAGGGTCCCGGAGGCCTGGTCGACGGGCGCCTCCAGGTGCGGCGGTACCGAGGCGCACGGCGCGGTGCACTCGGTGAGCCCGTAGCCGTTGCGGATGTACGGGCCGAAGCCCGCGCGGAACTTCTCCACCAGGGCGGGCGGCAGGGGGGCGCCGCCGGAGGAGATGTTCACGAAGGAGGCGAAGTGCTCGCGGGTGACCGACGGGTGGGCGGCCAGCGCCATGAAGGCCGTGGACGGGCCGACGGTGTAGTGCGGCCGGTGCTCGGCGAACGCGTCCAGTACGACGCCCGCCTCGAAGCGGTACGCCAGGACGAGCGTGCCCACACTGTTCAGGCAGGCCCCGAACTCGCAGACCATGCCGGTGATGTGGAACAGCGGCGCCAGAGCGAAGTAGACCGGCGCCTCGGGCAGGCCGAGCCCGGTGCGCTGCCGCTCGGCGTTGTACATGATGTTGCGGTGCGTGTTGGTGGCGCCCTTGGGTGTGCCGCTGGTGCCCGAGGTGTAGCTGATGAGCGCGGTGTCGTCCGGGCCCGGATCGCGGCCCTCGGGCGCCTCGTGGCCGGCGCGGGCCGCCCGGGCGAGGTCGTCGGCGTCGGTGGCGCCAGGGAGCCGGTCGAAGGTCAGCACGCGCGCGTCCCGGCGGGTCTGGAAGTCCAACTCGCACCCCGTGAGCACGATCCGCACGGGCGAGTCCGCGGCCGTCTCCCGCAGATACGACTCCCAGGCCCGGTCGGAGCAGATCAGCGCGGCCACCTCGCCGTCCCGCAGGACGTGGCCGACCTCCCCCGACTTGTACATCGGGTTGACGGGCACGACGACCGCGCCCGCCTTCCAGGCGCCGAGGACGGCGAGCACGAAGTGCGGGGAGTTCTGCAGCAGGACCGCGACCCTCTCACCGCGCTCCAGGCCGCGCGCGGCGAGGTGCCCGGCGACGGAGTCGCTCAGCTCGTCCACCTCGCGGTAGGTGAGGCGGCCGTCGAAGTAGGCGAGGAAGGCCCGGTCGGGGGCCTCGGCGGCGGCCCTGCGCAGGGCGTGCACCAGGGATGCGTCGGGGTCGAGCGGGGCTTTCTGCGCGTCGGTCAGCAGGTCGAGCCAGGGCCTGGCCGCGTAACGGGAGCCGGTCATCGGGCCGTCGCCTCCTCCCACTGCCGCTGGAGGCGGTTCATGCCGTGCAGCCACCGGTCGGGTTCGGCGGCCCGTGTCCGGTAGTACTCCGCGACCTCGGGGTGCGGCAGGATCAGGAAGCGGTCCTCCTCGATGCCCTTGAAGAGGGCGTCCGCCACGTCCTCGGGCTCGATGGCGGTCGGCGCGAGCACCAGGTCGCCCGCGCTGCCGCTCGCGGTCAGCATGTCGGTGCGCACGCCCTGCGGGCAGATGGCGTGCACTTTGATCCCGCGGTGGCGGTAGGTCAGGGACAGCCACTCGGCGAAGGCGTACGCGCCGTGCTTGGTGACGCTGTAGGGCGCCGCGCCGATCATGGTGAGCAGTCCGGCGGCCGAGACGGTGGAGACGAAACGGCCGCTGCCGCGCTCCAGCCAGTCCGGGAGCAGTTCGTGGGCCGCGCGGACGTGGGCCATGACGTTGACGTCCCAGGCGAGTGCCCAGACGGACTCCTCCGCCGCCTCCGAGCCTCCGGAACCGACGCCCGCGTTGGCGCAGTACACGTCGACCGTGCCGCCCAGTGCCTCGCGGGCCTCGGTGACGATCGCGGAGGCGTCGCCCGGGACCGCTGTGCCACCGATCTCGTCGGCGACGGCCCGCGCCCGGGCGGCGTCCAG
This sequence comes from Streptomyces lancefieldiae, assembly GCF_031845825.1. Classification (NCBI taxonomy): domain Bacteria; kingdom Bacillati; phylum Actinomycetota; class Actinomycetes; order Kitasatosporales; family Streptomycetaceae; genus Streptomyces; species Streptomyces lancefieldiae. The sequence continues at coordinate 150,495 of NZ_JAVRFH010000011.1, forward strand.
GTCGTTGACGACGACCCGTGCGCCCTGGGCGGCGAAGCGGCGGGCCAGAGCGGCGCCGATGCCGCCCCCCGCCCCGGTGACGACGACTCCGGCATCCTGCACGGCTTCCACCATCGGTCTCCTTCGACACGGCTGCGACACCCATGCGGCGGCTCTGCCGCAGCGCCAGACTAACCGGTCGGTATGTGCGACGGAAGGGGTGAAACGCGGTTCGACTCGTTCCGTGCGGCCCAGGGCGCGGGTTAGCGTGCGTGCGCATGACACCCGCCGCGATCACGGAGGTCACCGCATGACGCTGTCCAGACGGACCCTGCTCGCCACCACGGCCGCGGTGGCGGCCGGCACCACGGCCACCGCCGGCACCGCGCAGGCGGCGCCCGAGGGCCACGGCGGCCGTCGGCTGCGCACCGGCTTCGAGCGCCTGGCCGACGACGGCTACGCCCCGCTCGACGGGCAGCGGGTCGGCGTCGTCACCAATCCGACCGGCATCACCAGGGACGCGAGCCACATCGTCGACGTGATGCACGCCGACGACCGCGTGGACCTGGTCGCCGTGTTCGGCCCGGAGCACGGCTTCCGCGGGACCGCGCAGGCGGGCGGCTCCGAGGGCCGCTACGACGATCCGGCGACCGGGCTGCCGGTGTACGACACGTACCTGAAGAGCGGGCAGCCGCTCGCGGACGTCTTCACCGCGTCCGGCGTGGACACCGTCGTCTTCGACATCCAGGACGTCGGCGCGCGCTTCTACACGTACATCTGGACGCTGTTCGACTGCATGGAGGCGGCGCGGCTCGCGGGCCGGCGGTTCGTGGTCCTGGACCGGCCGAACCCGGTGACCGGGCGGGCGGCGCTGGGCCCCGTCCTGCACGAGGAGTTCGCGACCTTCGTCGGACGGCAGCCGATCGCGCAGGCGCACGGCATGACGGTCGCCGAGCTGGCGCGGCTCTTCAACGGCGAGTTCCTGGCGTCGCCCGTCCCGCTGGAGACGGTGACGATGACGGGCTGGAAGCGCTCGGAGTTCTACGACACCTCAGGACTGCCCTGGGTACCGCCGAGCCCGAACATGCCGACGCCAAAGACGGCTCTGGTCTACTCGGGCACGTGTCTGTTCGAGGGCACGAACCTGTCGGAGGGGCGCGGCACCACCCGCCCGTTCGAACTGCTCGGCGCGGAAGGCGTCGACGGGCGTTGGGCCGCCGCCGCGAACGGACTCGACCTGCCCGGCGTGCGCTTCAGGGAGGCCTACTTCGCGCCCACCTTCTCCAAGTTCCAGGGGAAGACGGTCGGCGGCGTGCAGCTCCACGTGCACGACCGGGCCGCCTTCGACCCGGTGCGCACCGGGATCGCCCTTCTGGTGACCGCCAGGCGGAGCTGGGACGGCTTCGCCTGGCGGCCGGACAACTGGATCGACAAGCTCACCGGCTCCACGCAGGTGCGCACGATGATCGACGCGGGCGCGGACACCGACGAGGTGGTGGGCGCCTGGCAGCGGGAACTGGCGGCGTTCCACAGGGTCCGCCGCCAGTACCTCCTCTACAAGTGAGCCCGGGGTCGGCCGGTCACCGGTGGGAGGTGAACTCCACGACCTGCTGGTAGGTCGGCCGGTTCTGCCAGCTGATGCCGCCGTGCTTGATGCCGCCGAGGGTGCGGTGGATCACCGAGTCGGCGCACCACTGGTCTCCCGCCTTGCAGCTGTCGTCGCCGGGATAGACCTGGGCGGCCGTGCGGCCCGCCGCCTCCTTCAGGGTGGCGACCAGGGTGTCCCGGCAGGCGGCGAGGTCGCCGCCACCGCAGTACTCGCGCGCCAGCGGGCCCTTCACGGGCTCGCCGAGCACGGCCCGGAGATCCTTGTCGACATAACTCCACCAGCCGTACTGGAAGGCGCTGCCGGCGTGGGCGCCGGTCGGGCCGTGGGCGGCGGACGGGGACTCGTCGACGGGCAGGTTGCGGGTGAAGGCGGTGTACAGGTCGCTGCCGAGGCCGGGTTCGAACTCGGCCTTCACCAGCAGCGGCCACCAGGCGTCCAGGGTGCGGATCGCGTCGGCGTGCGCGTACTTCTTCGAGCCGGCCGAGGTCTCGGTGCGCAGGCCGCCCGCCGCGAGCCATGCCGTGAGCCGGTCCACGGCCGCCTTGGCCGCGGGGTCGGTCACCGGCGCGGAGCCGATCACCTTCAGCAGGTCGGGCAGGACGTCCGCGGCGCGCAGGTCGGCGAGGCCCGCCTCGGCCATCGCCCTCACCAGCGCGGCCCGGGTGACGCCGCCCTCCGCCACCAGTTCCTTGACGCGGTCGTCGAGGAGGTTGCCGCGGTGGACCGAGCCGTTGCCCCAGGGCGCGGCCGGGTAGTCCTTGGCCTGTTTGTTGTTCCAGGAGATGTAGTACTCCTGGTCGACGGACCGGGGGTGGGCCGACGCCGGCGTGTACCGGGCCGTGTTGGCCGCCGGATCCCAGTCCTGCCACTCGTACGCGGGCCGCGCCCAGACCGGGAACTCGGCGTCGACGTCGTCCGCCCGTACCGGGTTGTCGCCGCTGTTGTAGTACGCGGTGTGCTCGGAGTCGGCGTAGAACCAGTTGAAGGTGTAGTTGATGTGCTGGACGGCGCTCTGGAAGCGCTCGGGGCCGTTCAGGTACTCCGGGTCGTTCAGCATCTGGAAGCCGATGATGGAGTCGGCCTCGTGCAGGTAGGAGGAGCGCAGGGTGGTGTAGGCGACCTTCTTCCCACCGACCGTGGCGCGGTACTCGACCGGGCCGTACTTGGTGCGCCAGACCCGCATCGTGTAGGAGCCGGCCGCGGTCGAGTCGGCGACGGTCGGCTTCCAGGCGTTGTGGCGCTCGACCTTCTCCATCGGCGTGCAGGTGCCGCGGTGGAGGTAGTGGTGGTCGTCCTGGCAGAGCTCGACCGCGTAGGTGTCGATGATGTCCTGGCCGGAGGTGGTCGCGCTCCACGCGTAGTCCTGGCCGCGGCCCAGTTCGACGTACATGCTCAGACCCGCGAAGGAGGCGCCGCGGGCGCTCAGGCCCGGTCCCTGGATCTCCTGGAGCATGAGCAGCTGGGGCGCGAAGTAGCCGGTCTGCGGGCCGAAGACGGCGACCGGGTGGCCGCTCGCGGTGTGCTCGCCGCTGACGACCAGCGCGTTGGACATGCCGCGCCTGGCCGACGACACGGCCGCGTTCGCCGCCGTGGCGGAGGCACCGGTCGCGCCCGCCGCGGCAGCGCCGCCCGTACGGTCGTACACCAGCGGCTGCGCCTCGACCGAGCCGGCGTCGGGCAGGGCGCGGCCCTGCGGGTCGTCCGGCGTGGGCAGGTAGGGGAAGGTGCCATCGTGCTGGGTGAGGACGGCCTCGGGATCGTTGCGCTGCCGGAAGGACTCCCAGACCTCGGTGCCCTCGGCCACGCCGTACTTCTCCTGGGCGGCGAGCAGTGACAGCGCGTTGTTGACCTCACCGCCGCCTCCGGCGCCGAAGAGGGAACCGATGACGGAGGCCAGTGCGATCAGGTCGGTGCGCTTGAAGCGTTCGATGGTGCCGGCGTTGGTGATGGCGTCCTTGTGACCGGTCAGGACGTACTCGCCGGGAAAGTAGCGGCCCTTGTCGGAGGCGTCGATGTAGGCGTTGATGCCGGCGACGTAGGCGTCCACGTCGGCGAGTGCCTGCCGGCCGCGCTCGCCGGCCTTGGCCGTGGCGCTCTCGATCTGCGCCTCCAGGTCGGCCTCGGTGTACGGGGCGCTGCGCCAGAACTGCTGCTCCAGGCCCTGGTTGGCGGGGGCGCCGCCGGCGAAGGGGGTCAACTGGCCGCGTCCGACGTGCCGGAAGAGGTCCATCAGCCACAGCCGGTCCTCCGCGGCCGCGTACCCGGCGCCGAACTCGGTGCCGTAGCGGGTGGTGCCGGTGATGTGCGGCACACCGGTCTTCTTGTCGCGGACGATGGTGACGTCGCCGCGTCCGGCGGGGCGGACGGTGGAGGCGACCTGGTCGGCGGGGACGCCGAAGGAGGCGTCGTTGAAGAAGGTGTTGACCTTGTCGTTGGTGAGGCCCGAGTAGCCGGTGGCGAGGCCGGCGTAGGGGCCGAGCTGGTCCTCGGCGTGGGCGGGCTGGGTGCCGAAGGCCTGGTTGAGGAGGATCTGGGCGAGGGTGGCGTTGCCGTTCTGGCCGGGCGGCAGGATGTCGGAACACTGGCCGCCGCAGTGGTCGTTCGCCGCCGCTCGGGCGGTCGTACCGGTGGCGGCACCGGTGTCCTCGCCGGCATCGGCGGCGATCGCCGGGGAAAGCGGAGACAAAAGACCGGCAAGGAGGGCGCATACGGATGCGCCCTTCAGGAACCCGTGGAAGCCGCGGGGAGTTCTCAGTCTGTCGAGGGCGTTGCGTGGGGTGCGCCGTGGCATGGCAGCTCCTCCCGACGGGGGTGGGCGGGACGTTACCGCCGGTATCCCCGAGTTGGAAGATGAACATGCGTCACTTTTTGGAGCGGGCGGACCGGCTGACGAGGGCGTGGGAGATCGGATGGAGCCGAATCGCGTGTCGATACGTCTATTCGGCGACGTCCCTACGACGACGCCGAAGTGACCGAAGTACAGGTGCAGGTGTGACGGAGGTGCAGGGCGATGGCCGGTTTCCGGAGTCTGGCGAGACAGGTCCGCGATCCACGGTGCGACCTGGCGCTACGGCGCTATTCGCTGCGCAAGTGCCTTGAGCGGTTCGCCCCTTACGGACACAGGGCGACCTGGGACCATCTCTGCTCCCGGGCCGGATTCGGCCTCGAGGACCGCTCCCCGGACCCGGCGCGGCTCGTGGCCGCACTGGAGGAGCTGGAGGAGGCGCGTTCGGTGTGGCTGGCCTACGAGGCCGGGTTCGCCGAGCGACGCAGGAAGGAGAAGCACGACGGGCTGCGCAGGCCGGGCAGCGTGGACGACTGGCACCGGCTGACCTGGGGCGGTTTCGGTGTCGCCTGGTGCGACGACCCCCGGGTCCATCCCGACGGGCCCCTGGCGGAGGTGCTGCGCCGGCTGATCTCCGCCCTGGAGCGCGAACCGGGATCGGTGTGCCCGGTGTGCGACGGGGAGCACCTCGTCTGGAAGTACGACCTCGACCACGAACCGTCGACGGGCCCCGTCTGCACGGACTGCGGGATCCTCGTCCCGCGCCCCGTCCTCACCCCCGACGCGCTGGCGGAGGCCCGGCGGGGGCGACGACTGCTGATGTCGGCGTAGCCGATCCGCGGGGGTGTGCCAGGGGGATGCCGCACCCCCGACGGTCCGTGCGGGCCGCGGCCGACGCAGGTGGCGCGTGGCGACCGGCACCATGGGGGGATGGCGCAGGTCTCCACGGCGATCACATCGTGGTCGCGCACCACCTTCCCGGCCGGGCCCCTGTCCTCCCCGTGTGGAGTTCGAGGCGGCCGCGCAGGGCCCGCCGGGCCGCGGTCGGGCACCGCGTCGGTCAGTCGCAGCACTCCGTCTCTCGTTCGCGGGCACGACTCGCGCGCTTGCTACGGGCGTTGGCCTCGCGGCGCTCCACCAGCAGGCGCGAGCCGGCACGGCGCTCGCCGAAGGCGTCGTCGGGATTGGACAGGACACAGCTCTCCAGGGAGAGGCATCCGCATCCGATGCAGTCGGTGAGGTGATCGCGCAGCCGGTTGAGCTGCTTGATGCGTTCCTCGAGCTCGGAGCGCCAGGACTCGGAGAGCCGGGCCCAGTCGTCCCGCGTGGGCGTGCGCTCCTCGGGCAGCTCGGCGAGCGCCTCACGAATCGTGGCCAGCGGGATGCCGACCCGTTGGGCGGCGCGGACGAAGGCGACCCGGCGCAGCGCGTCGCGGCTGAAGCGGCGCTGGTTGCCCGAGGTGCGGCGACTGCTGATCAGGCCCTTGGACTCGTAGAAATGCAGGGCGGAGACGGCGGCGCCGCTGCGCGCGGCGAGCTGGCCGACCGTGAGCTCGTGGATCTTCTCGGGAATCTGAGGCACCCCTCGGAGCCTACCTACTCCGTCACCCGACCGGTCCGTTGACATGGGCCCCGGCGACGACCATGCTAAGCAGTCGCTTAGAACTTCGACGCGGGAGGCCGGGACATGGCAGAGCCGAGGATCTTCACATCCGCCGACGACGTGAAGGCGGCGGTGGGTGAGCAACTGGGGTACACCGACTGGCTGGAGGTCGACCAGAAGCGGATCGACCTGTTCGCGGAGGCCACCGGCGACCACCAGTGGATCCACGTGGACCCGGAGAAGGCCGCGGCGGGCCCGTTCGGGACCACCATCGCGCACGGCTACCTGACCCTGTCGCTGCTTCCGCTCTTCGGGCCGCAGCTGATCCAGGTCGAGGGCGTGAAGATGGGCGTCAACTACGGCACCAACAAGGTCCGCTTCCCCTCCCCCGTCCCGGTCGGCTCGCGGCTGCGCGCCACGGCGACGATCACCGGCGTCGAGGACGTCAAGGGAGGGATCCAGGTGGCGGTCGCCTTCACCGTGGAGCGCGAGGGCGGCGACAAGCCGGTGTGCGTCGCCGAGTCCGTCTCGCGCTACTACCTCTGAATCACCTCTGAGCCAAGGGCGGTTCCGCTCCCACCATCCGCAGCACGAGGTCGGCGTAGAGCGCGCCGACCTCGTCGGGCGTCCGGGGGCCGTTCACGTTGAACCAGCGGGCCACGTCGATGCAGAGCGACAGCACGGCGAGCGTCGTGCCGTGCACGTCCGGCACGTCGAACTCGCCCGAGGCCACGCCGTCCTCGATGATCCCGCGCACCTCGGCGTCGACCCGCCGGCGCAGCGCGAGGATCTCGTCGCGGGCCTCGGGTCCGAGCGCGTCCAGCTCGTACTGCACCACGCGCGCGGTGGTGCGCCGCCCCGCGTGCCAGCGCACGAAGGAACTCACGGCGTCGGCGAGCCGCTCCGTGGCGCCGCCCCCGCCCTGGGACGCCGTCCGCAGGATGCCGAGCGCCCGGTCGTGGCCGATGCGGCTGATGCGGTGGAGCAGCTCTTCCTTGGTCTTGTAGTGGATGTAGAGCGCGGCCGGGCTCATGCCGGCACGCCCGGCGATGTCGCGGGTCGTGGTCGCGTGGTACCCGCGCTCGGCAAAGGCCTCCACGGCGGCGACCAGGAGCCGCCGGGCCGCGTCAGGGGTGACCTCTTCCCACGGCTCGATGTCGCCGCCCGCCGTCTCGGCCGCCGTACTCATCGCTTGTTCGCCCCTCTCGGTGACAGGAGCACCACCATACCCGCCGAAGCTGAGCGGTCGCTTAGGGCCGGTCTCCGACGGACGCGTCAGCCCAGCTTCTCGAAGGGGTCGTGCTCGGCGAGGAGCTTCTCCAGCCGGGCCTGGTCGACGCGGCTCACGATCTGGCCGGCCTCCTGACGGTCCCTGATGATCTTGGCCAGGGTGAAGGCCGAGGTGACGAGGTACAGGACGGCGATGGCGAGGAAGGCACGCACCCAGGCGTCGGCCTCGAGGTTGTAGATGCCGATGGCGGTGGCGACCATGGCCACCGCGAAGGACGCCACGGCCTGCCCGTAGAAGGCGGCGGTGCTCTGCTGCTTGACCGGTGTGTCACTCATGGGAACAAGGGTCGGCGGATGTGGCGCCCCCCACATCCGCCGGTGTACTCAGTTCTCGTACTCAGTACGTCCCAGAAGGCTCCCAGAAGCCCCTCTGAGGCCCCTCAGAAGGCCGAAACCCCGGTCAGCGCGCGTCCGATGACCAGCTTCTGGATCTGGCTGGTGCCCTCGTAGAGGGTCATCACACGGGCGTCGCGCAGCAGCTTGCCGGCCGGGTACTCGTCGATGTAGCCGTAGCCGCCGAAGACCTGCAGGGCGTTGTTGGCGGCGCGGACGGCGGCCTCCGAGGCGAACAGCTTGGCCTTGGAGGACTCGACGGTGAAGGGCTGCCCGCGGTCGATGAGGTCGGCGACCCGCCAGGTCAGCAGCCGGGCCGCGTCCACGTCGAGGGCGATGTCGCTGATCAGCTCCTGCACCAGCTGGTGGTGGGCGATGGTCTTCCCGAACTGCTCGCGCTCGCCCGCGTACCGCACGGCCGCGTCCAGGGCGGCCTGGGCGATGCCGACACAGCCGGCCGCGACCGACATCCGCCCCTTGGCCAGGGCCGACATGGCGACCGAGAAGCCCTTGCCCTCGGGTGCCAGCATCGCGGAGGCGGGGACGCGGACGTCCTCCAGGACCAGTTCGGCGGTGGCCTGGCCGCGCAGCCCGAGCTTGCCGTGGATGGCGCGGCGGGTCAGGCCGGGGGTGTCGGTGGGCACGAGGAAGGCGGAGACGCCCTTGTGGCCGGGGGCGTCCGTGGAGCGGGCGAAGAGCAGGACGACGTCGGCCCAGGTGCCGTTGGTGATGAACGTCTTGGTGCCGTTGACGACGTAGTCGTCGCCGTCGCGGACCGCGCGCGTGGAGAGGTTCCCGGCGTCCGATCCGGTGCCGGGCTCGGTCAGGCCGAAGCAGCCGACGTACGCGCCGGAGGTCAGCCCCGGCAGCCAGCGGCGCTTCTGCTCCTCGTCGCCCCAGGCGGCGATGGTCTTGGCGACCAGGCCGAGGGAGACGGACACGATGCCACGCACGGAGCTGTCGCCGCGGCCCAGCTCCTCCGTCACCAGGCAGTACGCGAGGTGGTCGCCGCCGCTGCCGCCGTACTCCTCGTCGACGGTCAGGCCGAGGAAGCCGACCTCGCCGAGCTTCTTCACGAGGGACCGGTCCACCTCCTCGGCGCGGTCCCAGTCCACGACGTGGGGGGCGATCTCGCGCTCCACGAAGTCCCGGGCGAGCTGCCGTACGGCGCTCTGCTCCTCGCTGAGCTCCAGGTTCATGCCGAGTCACCCCACAGAAGACGATCGGGAAGGAAGGGCCCCGAAAGCCGGGCCTTGAAAGCCGGACCTTTAAATTAGCACTGCTAGTTTAGGGCCGCAGCCCTACTATGTGCGCCATGGCCCGACCGCGCAAGCCCCTGCTCAGCACCGACCGGATCGTCGAGAAGGCCCGCGCGCTGGTGGACGCGGAGGGCCTCGCGGCCGTCTCCACGCGCCGGCTCGCCGCGGAACTGGGAGTGAGCGGGCCCTCGCTCTACAACCACTTCCGTACCAAGGACGAGATCCTGGAGGCGGTCGCCGACTCGGTGAGCGCGCAGGTCGACCTGTCGATGTTCGAGGACGGCCGGGACTGGCGGACCGCGCTGCACGACTGGGCCGTCTCCTACCGCGCGGCCCTGCGCGACCACCCCAACATCGTCCCGGTACTGGCCCACGGTCCCGGCCGCCGCCCGGCCGCACTGCACCTCGCGGACGCCGTCTACGGCGCGATGGTCGCGGCGGGCTGGCCCCCGGCCCAGGCCACGTCCATCGGCGCGCTCATGCGGTACTTCATCATGGGCTCGGCGCTCGGTTCCTTCGCCGCCGGCTTCGTGGACGACGCCGGCGCCTACGACCCCGCCGACTACCCGCACCTCCAGCAGGCCCATCTCCTCGCCGAGCAGCAGGAGAAGATCGACGAGCGGGCCTTCGAGACCGGGCTGGCGGCGCTGCTGGACGGGCTGGCGCAGCAGTACCAGCGGGCCGCGGAGAGCGCCTGAGGACACTTCGGCGCCCGCCGAACCGTGCGTAGCGCATCCTGGGTCGCATGACCGACAAGGACGCCGAAGCGCCCGGGCTCGCCCGGCTGGCCGGGCTGATCGCCGACGAGACCCGGGCCGCGTGTCTGCTGGCGCTGCTCGACGGGCGGGCGTGGACCGCCGGTGAGCTGGCCCGGCACGCGGGGGTCGCCGCGTCGACGCTGAGCGAGCACCTGAGCAAGCTCGTCGCGGGCGGCCTGCTCGCCGAGGAGCGCCAGGGGCGGCACCGGTACGTACGCCTGGCGGACGAGCGGGTCGCGCAGTTGGTGGAGGACCTGGCCGCGCAGGTCGCGCCGACGGCGGCGGCACGGCGTCCGCGCACCCTGCGGGCGTCGAGCGCCGGAGCGGCGATGGCCCGGGGGCGCACCTGCTACGACCACCTCGCCGGGCGGCTCGGCATCACGGTGACCGACGCGCTGACCGGACGCGGACTGCTGCGCCAGGACACCGGGTTCGCGCTCACGGACGCGGGGCTCGGCTGGTTCGACACCACCGGCATTCCGCTGAGGCCCACCGGCCGCCGGCCGCTGGCCAGGGCCTGCCTCGACTGGACCGAACGCCGTCCCCATCTCGCGGGCGTCGCGGGCGCGGCCCTGTGCCGGCACGCCCTGGACGCGGGCTGGTGCGTGCGCATCGGCTCGGAGCGTGCGGTGAAGGTGACACCGGCGGGCGAGGACGCGCTCGCCGAGCTGCTGGGCATCGACCCGGTGGCGCTGCGCTGAGCGCCCCGGCACCGCTTCCCCGTCCGACATCCGTCAGCGGGAGCCTCCTCCCGCTGCCTGGCCTCTGGAGCATGATGAGCACCGCCCGTCCTCCCGCCTCCTCCCGGCGTCCGCGACTGCTCGCGGCCGGCGCCGCCACGGTGACCGTGGTCCTGTGGGCCTCCGCCTTCGTCTCGATCCGCAGTGCGGGCGAGGCGTACTCGCCGGGCGCGCTGGCGCTCGGCCGGCTGCTGTCGGGTGTGCTGACGCTCGGGGCGATCTGTCTGCTGCGCCGGGAGGGGCTGCCACCGCGGTCGGCCTGGCGCGGGATCGCCATATCGGGGCTGCTGTGGTTCGGCTTCTACATGGTCGTCCTGAACTGGGGCGAGCAGCAGGTGGACGCCGGCACGGCCGCCCTCGTGGTGAACGTCGGACCGATCCTCATCGCCCTGCTCGGTGCCCGGCTGCTCGGGGACGCGCTGCCGCCGCGGCTGCTGGCGGGGATGGCGGTGTCGTTCGCCGGTGCGGTGACCGTCGGGCTGTCGATGTCCGGCGAGGGAGGGTCCTCCCTGTTCGGGGTGGTGCTGTGTCTGCTGGCCGCCGTGGCGTACGCGGGCGGGGTCGTCGCCCAGAAGCCGGCCCTGGGCCGGGCGAGCGCGCTGCAGGTGACGACGTTCGGTTGCCTGGTCGGGGCGGTGGTCTGTCTGCCGTTCACGGGGCAGCTGGTGCACGAGGCGGCCGACGCGCCGGTCTCCGCGACGCTCAACATGGTGTACCTGGGCGTGTTCCCGACCGCGCTGGCGTTCACGACCTGGGCGTACGCCCTGGCCCGTACGACCGCCGGCCGCATGGGCGCGACCACGTACGCCGTGCCCGCCCTCGTCGTCCTGATGTCCTGGCTGGTGCTGGGTGAGGTGCCGGGACTGCTGACCCTGGCGGGCGGCGCGCTGTGCCTGGCGGGCGTGGCGGTGTCGCGGTCGAGGAGGCGCGCGGTGGCGGGTCCGGAGCGGGTCGTCGCCCCGGAACCGCGCCGTGCGGACGTGGACCGACGCCAGGGGTGTCGTTCGGATCAGGCCGGCTCCGGGTGACGGCGCCTCGCAGGCGGGCCGAGCGGGGTCTGGTGCGCGCAGCCTCGAGGCGGAGGAGGGCGCCGGGGCGGAGCCCCGGCGCCCGACGGCAACCCGGCAGACGGGCGTGCCGGACCCCGCGGCCCCGACGCACAGGTTGGAGATCAGGCCATGCGGTCTAGAACACCACCAGCGCCCGGCCGCCCTTGCCCGCCAGCATGTTCTCGAAGGCCGCCGGAATGCCGTCCAGCGCTATGCGCTCGGTCACCAGGGCGCCGAGGTCCAGGCGGCCGGCCCGGACGTGCTCGGCCAGCACCGGGAGGTCCCGGGCCGGGTCGGCGTTGCCGTAGACGCAGCCGGAGAGGGTGCGGCCCCAGTGGAAGATCTCCAGGGCGTTGAAGGTGACCTGCTGGTCCTTGCCGCCGATGCCGACGACCGTGGTGCGGCCGCCGCGCCGGGTGGATTCCCACGCGGTGCGGATGGTGACCGCGCGGCCGACGCACTCGACGGCGACGTCGACGCCCTGCTTGCCGGTGAGGGCGCGGATCTCGCGGGCGGTGGTGTCGGAGGCGACCAGGTAGTCGGTGGCCCCGGCGGCGCGGGCCAGCCCCTCTTTCTCGGGCGAGACGTCCACGGCGACGATCTTCGAGGAGCCCGCGATCCGGGCCGCCTGGAGGGTGGCGAGGCCCACTCCCCCGACGCCGAACACCGCGACCGTCTCGCCGCGGCGGACCTTCGCGGAGTGGTGGACGGCGCCGTAGCCGGTGAGGACGGCGCAGCCGAGGAGCGCCGCGTCGGTGAGCGGGATGCCGTCGGGCACGGGCAGGACGCAGGCGGCGCTCACGACGGTCTCCTCGGCGAACGCGGCGACGTTCAGGCCGGGGTGCAGGTCGGTGCCGTCGTCGGCGCGGCGGGCGTGCACGTCGGCGGCGCCGGCCAGGGCGTTCGCGCACAGCCAGACCTCGCCGAGCGAGCAGGCGTGGCAGGCACCGCAGGACGGCGCCCAGTTGAGGACGACGCCGTCGCCGGGTGCGAGGTGGGTGACGTCCTCACCGACGGCCAGGACGGTGCCGGCGCCCTCGTGCCCGAGGACGGCGGGGACCGGCACGCGCATGGTGCCGTTGGACAGGGACAGGTCGGAGTGGCAGACCCCGGCGGCGGCGAGCTTCACCCGGACCTGCCCCGGGCCGGGCTCGGGCAGTTCGATCCGGGTGACCTCCAGCGGGGCGCCTACGGCGGGTACGACGGCGGCACGGACAGCGGTACGGACGGCCATGACGTGGGCAACTCCCCTGGCTAGAACTGGAGGGACTTGGTCTGGAGGTACTCGGCGAGCCCGTGCCGGCCGAGTTCCCGGCCCACGCCCGACTGCTTGTAGCCGCCGAAGGGCGCCAGCGGGTTGAAGCGGCCGCCGTTGATGTCGACCTGGCCGGTGTCCATACGACGGGCGAAGGCGACCGCCTCCGCCTCGTCACCGGCCCAGACGGCGCCGGCGAGGCCGTACACCGTGCCGTTGGCGATCCGCAGGGCGTCCTCCTCGTCCTCGTAGCGCAGGACGGACAGGACCGGGCCGAAGATCTCCTCCTGGGCGATGGTCATCTCCTCGGTGACGTCGGCGAAGACCGTCGGGCTGACGAAGTAACCCCGCTCGCGCGGTGCTTCGGAACCGCCCGCGACGAGCCGCGCCCCCTCGGCGACGCCCTTGTCGATGTAACCGAGCACCCGCTCCTGCTGCTTGGCGTTGACGACCGGACCGATGCGGTCGCCGTACTTCGCGGCGGCCTCGGCGGCCAGCTCGACGGCCTCGTCGTACTGGTCGCGGTGGACCAGCATCCGGGTCCAGGCGCTGCAGGTCTGGCCGGAGTTGGACATGACGTTGGCGACGCCGACGTTCACCGCCTTGGCCAGGTCGGCGCTCGGGAGGATCACGTTGGCGGACTTGCCGCCGAGTTCGAGGGCGACCTTCTTGACGGCCGCGCCCGCGGCGGCGCCGATCCGCCGGCCGACGGCCGTGGAGCCGGTGAAGGAGACGAGGTCGACGCCGGGGTGCTCGGCGAGGGCCTGGCCGGCGACCGGGCCGAGGCCGGTGACCAGGTTGAAGACGCCCGCGGGGACGCCGGCCTCGTGCACCGCCTCGGCGAAGAGCTGGGCGGTGAGCGGGGTGTCCTCGGCGGGCTTCAGCACGATCGTGCAGCCGGCCGCGAGCGCCGGGGCGACCTTGGCGACGATCTGGTGGAGCGGGTAGTTCCAGGGGGTGATGGCGCCGACCACGCCGACCGGCTCGTGGTGGACGAGGGAGTTGCCCACCTTCTCCTCGAAGGCGTACGTCGCCGTCAGGTCGGCGTAGGAGCCCGCGACCGCGATGGGGGCGCCGGCGTGCACGGCCTGTGAGAACTTCAGCGGCGAGCCCAGCTCGGCGGTGACGGTCTCGGCGATCTCGTCCTTGCGGGCCACCAGCACGTCCCGCAGGGCGGCCAGGCGCGCGGCGCGTTCGGCGGGCGGGGTGGCGGCCCAGCCGGGCAGGGCGGCGCGGGCGGCCCGTACGGCGGTGTCGACGTCCAGGGCGGTGCCGGCGGGAACCTTGCCGATCACCTGCTCGTCGGCCGGGTTCACGACGTCGATCGTGTCCCGGCCGTCGGCGGGTCGCCAGGCTCCGTCGATGTACATGCCGTCGTGTGCCTTCATCGCGTTCCTTCCGGGCGGGCCTCGTCGTCCGGCCCCAAACTAGCGCCGATAGTTTTACGGCACCAGGGGCCGCCACCATGGTGGCGCGGCTCACCCTCCCGGAGGGCGGATTCCCGGCCGGCTCACTCCTCCAGGTCCGGCAGCCGGGCCGGGGCGGGGCAGATGCGGTCGCCGTGCTGGTCGAAGACGAAGAGGTGGGCGAGGTCGACGAGCAGCGGGACCTGCATGCCGTGCCGGAGGCTGATGTCGGGGGTGGTCCGGACGATCAGGTCGCCGGGCAGGCGGCCGTCGGGGGCGGTGACCGCGGTTCCCGCCTCCTCCGGGTCGTCCAGCACCACCACCGGTCCGGCGCGCAGGGCGCCCGCCCGTTCCTTCAGCCGTTCCAGGACCGTACCGTCGCGGCGGCGCCGCGCCGGGCGGGCACCGGGCCGCGGCGCCTCCAGGTCGGGCACCACGGCCGGCCGCGAACCGGTGTTGAAGTGGACGAGGACCTCGTGGCCCTGGAACTCGACGTGCTCCACCAGACCGGTGAGCAGCACCTCGCCCGGGCGGGCGGTGGCGGGTTCCGCGATCCGGACGGCCTCGGAGCGCAGCCCCACGATCACCTCGCGGCCCTGCTGGACGCGGAGCAACTGGTGGTCCAGGGAGAGCGGTTCGGGCAGCCGCAGGTACTGCTTGCCCAGGCTGATGGTCATCGCACCGTCGAGCGGCGCGCGGACCATCCCGCGCAGCAGGTTGATGCGCGGGGTGCCGACGAAGGCGGCGACGAAGACGTTGCGCGGCAGGGCGTACACCGCGCGTGGGGTGTCCACCTGCTGGAGCACGCCACCGCGCAGGACGGCGACACGGTCGCCGAGGGACATGGCCTCGGACTGGTCGTGGGTGACGTAGACCGTGGTGACGCCCAGCTCCCGGGTCAGCTTGGTGATCTCGGCGCGCAGGTGGCCGCGGAGCTTGGCGTCGAGGTTGGACAGCGGTTCGTCCATCAGGAAGACGGTGGGGTGGCGGGCGATGGCCCGGCCCATGGCGACGCGCTGGCGTTCACCGCCGGAGAGCTGGGCGGGGAAGCGGTCGAGGAGGTCCTCGATGCCCAGCATGCGGGCGGTGGCGTTCACGCGGGGGCCGTGGTCGCCCTGCGGGTCCTCGACGCGCAGGGGGAAGCCGATGTTCCCACGGGTCGTCATGTTGGGGTACAGGGCGAAGTTCTGGAAGACCATCGCCATGCGGCGTTCGGCGGGGTTCAGGTCGTTGGCGTACTCGCCGTCCAGCAGCAGCCGACCGTCGGTGATCTCCTCCAGGCCGGCGATCATGCGCAGCACGGTGGACTTGCCGCATCCGGAGGGGCCGAGCAGGACGAGGAACTCGCCGGGCGCGATGTCCAGCGACAGCCGGTCCACCACGCGGACGCCTCGCGCGTAGGTCTTGCTCACGTCGTACAGGGAGATGGCGCGTGTCATGGGAGGGCCCCCGGGGGCTCACTGAGCGTTGGTGCTCCGCTGTCGGACGCCCTCGTGCGGGTCGTACGGGGCGTGTGAGTCACGGAAGCTAACGGAATGTGCCCGGCCGGGGGAAGACGCTGGACCACAACTCGCCGGTGCCGTCCAACTGGTGAGAAAGCGGACGGCCGGATTCAGAGGCGGTGCGTCTCAGGTGGCGGACAGGGGGACAGGGGGCGGTGTCCCGGACCATGGGTCGGACCGGTGCCGACGAGACGGGGGTACGGCGGACAGACCCTGCTAACGGGCCGGGCGCCGCAAGGCCCGGCGGCGAGGCGTGCCCTCGGGGTCGTCCTCGCGGTCACCCTCGGGGTCGTCTCCGGCATGACCCTCGGGGTCGTCTCCGGAATCGCCCTCGGGATCGTCCCCGGCATGCCCCGCGGTGGGCTTCCGGTCCGCGGCCGGTCCGGTGGACGGGGCGCGCAGGGCGACGCCCGAGGAGACCAGCAGCAGCGCGCCGAGCATCACGAACGGCGCGGCCACGCCCGCCACGCCCGCGATCAGGCCCGCCGCGGCGGGTGCGGCGACCTGGCCGAGGCGGTTGCCGGTCAGGCGCAGGGCGAGGGCCGTGGAGCGGGCCCCGTCGGGGGCCGCCTGGACGACGGTCGTCATGGACAGCGGCTGGCCCACGCCGAGGCAGAAGCCGAGGACGACCAGCACCAGCCCGAGCGCCCACACCGGCACCGGCAGCGCGACGCCGGCGCACAACAGGGCGGCGAGCAGACAGGTGACCGTCAGCAGCAGGGTGCGGCCGAGCAGCCGCAGGAGGGGCGTGAGCACCAGCCGGCAGGCGATCGTGGCCGCCGCGCGCAGGCTGAGCAGGACGCCGATCAGGGCCGGGGAGATGCCCCGGTGCTCGCCGACCACCGGCAGGTAGGCGGTGAGGATGTCGGTCGCGGACAGCACGGACAGACTGATCAGGATGCCCGCGGGCACGCCCCGGGCGCGCAGGATGCTCCCCACCGGAACACGCGCGCCCTGTTCCGTACGGGGCCCGGCGGCCGTCGGATGCTCTATGCGCCACAGCGACGTGAACGCGACCGCCGCACCCGCGCCCGCCACCACCAGGGCGAGCGCACTGCTGCCGGCCATGTCCCGGCCGCCGATCAGAGCCCCCGCCGCGACGGGGCCGACCAGTTGGCCGAGCGAGGCGCCGATGGTGAAGTGGCCGAAGTTGCGGTCCTGTTCGTGCGGCGCGGACTGGCGGGCCACCAGTGACTGGGCGCCGATGACGAAGCAGAGGTGGCCGAGGCCCATGACGCCGCTCCACAGGGCCATCGCCCACAGGGACCCGGCGATGCCGCTCAGCGCGCAGCCGCCGGCGATGAGCACCACGCCGGCGGGCAGCAGCGGCGCACAGCGGCCGTGGTCGGTACGGCGCCCGAGGGGGACGGCGGCGAAGAGCGGCAGCAACGCGTACACACCGGCGATGACGCCGACCGCCCGCTCGTCCGCGCCCAGCGCGAGGGCCCGGTAGGAGACGGCGGGCCGGGCCATCGACACCGCCCCCTGCGCGAAGCCGAAGGCGATGACGAGGCGGAGCAGCCAGCCGCGGTTCCCACCGGGCGCCATGATCGTGTCCTTCCCGGACTCGGCGGACCACCGAGTCCCCGAACGACTCCCGAACGGAGTCGGCCCGATGATCAGATGATGCCGAACAGGATGCCCGCCGCGAGAATCACCAGGCTCGTCAGGACCGCCCACTTCACGACGAACCGCGTGTGGTCGCCGAACTCCACCTTGGCCATGCCGACCAGGACGTACACGGCCGGCACCAGCGGGCTGGACATGTGCAGCGGCTGGCCGACGATGGAGGCACGGGCGATCTCCAGCGTCGACACGCCGTGCGCCTGACCGGCCTCGGCGAGCACCGGCAGGACGCCGAAGTAGAAGCCGTCGTTCGACATGAAGTAGGTGAGCGGCAGGCTCAGCAGGCCGGTGACCAGGCCCATGTGCGGGCCCATGCCGGCGGGGATGGTGTCCACGAGCCAGTTGGCCATGTGGTCGACCATGCCGGTGCCGGTGAGGACGCCGGTGAAGACGGCGGCGGCGAAGACCATGCCCGAGACGTTGAGGACGTTGTCGGCGTGGGCCGCGATCCGGGCCTTCTGGTCGGGGATGTGCGGGAAGTTGACGGTGAGCGCGAGTGCGGCGCCGAGCAGGAAGAGCACCGGGATCGGCAGCAACTCCATGATCATGGCGGTGAGCAGGGCGACCGTGAGCAGTGCGTTGAACCAGTACAGCTTGGGGCGCAGGGTGGCCCGGTTCGGGTCGAGGCCCTGGAAGTCGTCGTCGGACGCGTCGCCCCGGGCGGCGGGGTCTCCGAAGCCGCCGGAACCCGCGGCGGACCCGGACGCCTTGCCCGTACCGGCACCGGCCCCGGAAGCCGCACCCGTACCCGCACCGGTACCGGTACCGGCGCCGACCAGCACCGTCTCCGTCTCCGTCTCCCGCACCAGTGCCTCGTCCAGCGTCAGCGTGCCCAGCCGCCTGCGCTCGCGCAGCCCGAGGACGTACGCCAGGACCACGACGGCGAGCAGGCCCACGGCCAGTGCCGGGATCATCGGGACGAAGATGTCGGTGGCGTCGACCTTCAGCGCGGTCGCGGCGCGGGCGGTGGGGCCGCCCCAGGGCAGGGTGTTCATCACGCCGTTGGCCATGGCGGCGACACCGGTCATCACGACCAGGCTCATCTTCAGGCGCTTGTACAGCGGGTACATCGCCGAGACCGTGATCATGAAGGTGGTGGAGCCGTCGCCGTCCAGCGAGACGATCGCGGCGAGCAGCGCCGTACCGACGACGATGCGCATCGGGTCGGCCTTGCAGAACTTCAGGATGGCCCGGACGATCGGGTCGAAGAGCCCGACGTCGATCATCACCCCGAAGTAGACGATCGCGAACATGAGCATCGCCGCGGTGGGGGCGAGGCTGGACACGCCGTCGATGACGTAGTCGCCGAGGTGGGCGCCCTTGCCGACGAACACGCAGAACAGCGCGGGAATCAGCACGAGCGCCGCGATCGGCGACATCTTCTTCATCATGATCAGGACCAGGAAGGTCGCGATCATGGCGAAGCCGAGGATGGTCAGCATGAATGAGTACCTAACGTTCGCCCTTGAACATCCCACCGGGGCAGGCGGTGCGATGACGTTAGGTGCCGCGAGCTTGCGTTAACAAGACGTTGACATGCGAGCAATAAGCGCAAAACTCCAGGTCACGGCTTTGCTCACGTCAGCGGTCGGGTCACGGGGGTGAGCCGGACCGGTACGCCGTTGAGGACCGCGTTGCCCGAGAGCGGGTCCAGCAGGCTGCCGTCGAGGAGCTGGTTGACGTTGACGCCGGGGTCGACGGCGGCGTGGGTCAGGCGGGTGCCGGGCCGGTCGTGACCCCAGCCGTGCGGGAGGCTCACCACGCCGGGGCGGACGGTGTCGGTGACCTCGGCGGGGGCGGTCACCTCTCCCCCGGCTCCCCGCACGCGCACGGGCTCACCGTTGCGCACGCCGAGCCGTTCGGCGTCGTCGGGATGGAGGTGCAGGGTGCAGCGGTTGGAGCCGCCCGTGAGGGGCGGGATGTTGTGCATCCAGCTGTTGTTGGACCTCAGGTGGCGACGGCCGACGAGGACGAACCCGTCGGGCCGCTCGGCCAGGGCCCGCCGCAGGCGCGGCAGGTCGTCGGCGATCGGCCCCGGCAGCAGCTCCACCCTTCCGCTGCGGGTCTTCAGCGGCTGCGGCAGGCGCGGGCGCAGCGGGCCGAGGTCGATGCCGTGCGGGTGGGCGAGCAGCCGCTGGAGGGTCAGCCCGTCCGGTCGTACGCCGAAGCCGTCGCCGTAGGGGCCGAGGCGCAGCATCATGTCGAGGCGCCGTTCGGGGCCGTTGTCGCCGGTGAGTCGCGCGGTCAGTTCGCCGGGGTCGCGGCCGTGCACGGGTGAGTGCGGGTCCCGCACGGCCTTGCCGAGGGTCTGTTCGGTCACCATGGCGTCGACGGCGGCCGGGTCCGCGCCGTGCATGCCGGTGGCGGCCAGGATCAGGCGGGCCAGGATCTCGGTCTCGGCCATGCGGCCGGGCTCCAGCGGGACCGCGGGACGGGTGTAGCGGACCTGGTTGCGCACGGCGAGGGTGTTGAGGGCGAAGTCGTGGTGCGGGCTCTGCGCGGGCGGGGGCGGGGGCAGGACGACGTGGGCGTGGCGCGAGGTCTCGTTCAGGTACGGGTCGACGCTCACCATGAAGTCGAGCGAGGCCAGTGCCTTGTCGAGCCGGTCGCCGTCGGGCGCGGACAGGACGGGGTTGGCGGCGACGGTGATCAGCGCGCGGAGCGGCTCGCCCTCGTCGGTGGCGGTGTCGATCTCCTCGGCGAGGGCGGACAGGGGCAGCTCCCCCTTCGCCTCGGGGTGTCCGCTCACCCGGGAGCGCCAGCGGCCGAGCTCGAAGCCGCGGCCGGGCCCGGCGGGGCGGGGCGTCCGGTCGGTGGCCGCCTGCGGGAAGAGGGCGCCGCCGGGACGGTCGAGGTTGCCGGTGAGGATGTTGAGGACGTCCACGAGCCAGCTGGCGAGGGTGCCGTGCGGGACGGTGCAGCTGCCGATGCGGCCGTAGACGGCGGCGGTGGGGGCGGCGGCGAGTTCGCGGGCGAGGGCGCGCGTCACGCCGGCGTCCACGTCGCAGGCGGCGGCGACGGACTCGGGGGTGAAGGCCCGTAGGACGTCGGCGAGTTCCGTGACGCCCTCGACGTGCGGAGCGAGGGCGCCGAGGTCCACCAGGTCCTCTTCGAACAGTACGTGGGTCATCGCGGCGAGCAGCAGCGCGTCGGTGCCGGGGCGGATCGCCACGTGCCGGTCGGCGAGCCTGGCGGTGCGGGTGCGGCGCGGGTCGATGACGGTGAGGGTGCCGCCGCGGGCCTTGAGGGCCTTGAGCCGGCCGGGGAAGTCGGGCGCGGTGCACAGACTGCCGTTGGACTCCAGCGGGTTGGCGCCGAGGAGGAGCAGATGGTCGGTGCGGTCGAGGTCGGGCACCGGGATGGCGTGCGCGTCGCCGAAGAGCAGCCCGCTGGAGACGTGCTTGGGCATCTGGTCCAGCGTGGAGGCGGTGAAGAGGCTGCGGGTGCCGAGGGCGCCGAGCAGGACGGGCGGGTAGAGCGCACCGGCCATGGTGTGCACGTTGGGGTTGCCCAGGACGACGCCGACCGCGTGCGGCCCGTGCTGCTCCACGACCGGCCGGACGCCCGCGGCGACCGCGTCGAACGCCTCCTGCCAGGTCGCCTCGCGCAGCTCGCCGCCCCTGCGCACCAGGGGCGTGCGCAGCCGGTCGGGGTCGGCGTCGACGGCGCCGAAGGAGGCACCCTTGGGGCAGACGAAGCCGCGGCTGAAGACGTCGTCGCCGTCGCCGCGGGCGGCGGTGACCGTGGTGCCCTCGACGGTGAGCGTCAGGCCGCAGGTGGCCTCGCACAGGGGGCAGATACGCAGGGCGGTGCGGGACACGGGTGTCCTCCCGGAAGGCGGCGGTGGCGCACGGGCGTGGAGTCTCACGGCGAGCATACCGACCGGTAGGCATGTTGGGGAGGCCCCTGTGGACGGCCGTGCGGGCGGCGGCCCGTCAGTCCAGTACGCGCCCCAGATACGCCCGCAGCAGTTCCCGGGCCTCCTCGATGATCCGGTCGTCCCCGTCCGGCGAGACCCGGAAGGCGAGCTGCACGAGGGCGTCGGCGGTCTCCACGGCGACGAGGAAGGTGCGGCGCAGATCGTCGTCGGACCGGCGGCCGAGGTAGCCGCAGATCAGCTCGGTGAGCCGGTCGGCGACCCGGTGGTTGGGCAGGGTGTGCCGGCCGCCGACCGGGATCTGGTTGCCGAAGTCGATCAGCGAGAAGCCGGGCGCGGTCCGCTTCATCGCCAGGTACTCGTCGAGCACCGCGTCCAGCGCCCAGCGCCAGCCGCCGTCGCCCGCCTCCGTCAGCCGTTCGGTCACGCGCTCCGCGTAGCGCTCCAGGTTGCGCTGGGCCAGCGCGTCGACCATCTGCCGCTTGTTGCCGAAGAAGCGGTACACCGACCCGATGGGGACGTCCGCCCGCAGGGCCACGGCCCTGGTGCTCAGGGCGTCGTAGCCGACCTCGTCGAGGAGGCCGGCGCAGGCGTCGAGGATCCTGGTCAGCCGTTCGGCGCTGCGCCGCTGCACGGGGGCCCGTCGGAGCGAGGTCGCGTGGGACACGGTCCTCATGATGCCCTCCCGGGGCGGTCCGGTGAACTGTGACCTCCGGTACGGGAACGGACGGCGGATCCACTCACCGGGCTCGTCCGGTTCATCGGTCCCCCGCGTTGCCGGGCACCACCCGGGACCCGATCACCACCGTCTCGGCGATCTCCCCCGGCACCGTGATCACCGCCGGCTCCGAGGGCCCTCCCGGCCCCGAGGCCCTGCTCGGTTCCGCAGCCCCTCCCGATGCTGAAGCCCTGCCCGGTTCCGGGCTCTGCCCCGGCTCCGTGGCGGCCGTCGGCTCCGGTTCCGACGCCGTGAGGTCCGCCGTGCTCTCGACGGGCTTGCCGTCGACGGCCCAGACGGTGCCGTCGTCCGCGTACAGGCGGACCGTGACCTGGTGCGTGCCGCGCGGGACGAGGTCGGCGGCGAGGCGGTACTCCGGGCCGCGCAGGCGGGTGAGGAGGTCGCCGTCGAGGAAGAGGTGGGCGACGCCTCGGCCGGCCACCGCCTTCGCCGCCGCGCCGGCCGGCGAGAACCTGAAGTTGCGGACCGTCAGGCGCACGTCCCAGCTGTCGTCGCTCTCGGGCTGCACCTCGATGCCGACCTCGGGCGCATGCTCGCCGTCCACCTCCCGGTAGCGCCGGCCCTCCTCGTCGGTGTCGTCGAGCAGCCTGCCCACCGGCGTGGCCGAATCCCGGGCCTCCGGTTCACCGGTATCACTGGAGCCGCAGCCCGCGGATCCGGTCAGCAGGACACAGACCGCGAGCACGGCGAGCACTCCCCGCGTCCACGACATGACGGGAGACTAGAACACCGGTCCGACAATCCGGGTCCCCCGGGGTGCGCTTCCGGTCATCCACCCCGGGAAGGACCATGACGGAACCGGACAGAACCAGCCGGAAGCGAAGGGAAACGGAGGGCGCGGAACACCCTCGGACGCGCCGGGCGGAGCGGGACCGGCCGGGAAGCTCCGCACGACCTCTTGCGCGCGGGAGACCCCAATCCTACGGTGTCCCATAGGAATCGGGTTGCGAGGGAGCGATCAATGAGCGGGGACGCGCGGAAGACCGCGGAGGGGCTGGCCTACCTGTCCGGTTTCGGCAACGAGCACAGCTCGCAGGCCGTTCCGGCCGCGCTGCCCGAGGGCCGGAACTCGCCGCAGCGGGCGCCTGAGGGGCTGTACGCGGAGCAGCTCAGCGGCACGGCGTTCACGGAGCCGAGGGCGCACAACCGCCGCTCCTGGCTGTACCGGATCCGCCCGTCGGCCGCGCACCCGGCGTTCACCCGTGCCGGCAACGGCGCGATCCGCACCGCACCCTTCACCCAGGCCGTGCCGGACCCGAACCGGCTCCGGTGGGACCCGCTGCCCGAGCCCGAGGCCGGGACGGACTTCGTCGCGGGCCTGTGGACGCTCGGCGGCAACGGCGACGCAACCCAGCGCACCGGCATGGCCGTGCACCTGTACCACGCCACGGCCTCCATGGAGCGCGTCTTCAGCGACGCCGACGGCGAGCTGCTGATCGTCCCCGAGCGCGGCGGTCTGCTGCTGCGCACCGAGTTCGGGCTGCTGCACGCCGAGCCGGGCCACGTGGCGCTGATCCCGCGTGGCGTCCGCTTCCGCGTCGAACTGCTGGACGAGGACGCCCGCGGCTACGTCTGCGAGAACTACGGCATACCCTTCCGCCTCCCCGACCTCGGCCCGATCGGCGCCAACGGGCTCGCCAACCCCCGGGACTTCCTGGCACCGGTCGCGGCCTACGAGGACGTCGAGGGCCCGGTGGAGGTGGTCAACAAGTTCTGCGGAAACCTCTGGACGGCCGTCTACGACCACTCCCCGCTCGACGTGGTCGCCTGGCACGGCAACCACGTGCCGTACGTCTACGACCTGCGCCGCTTCAACGTGATCGGCACCATCTCCTACGACCACCCGGACCCGTCGATCTTCACGGTGCTCACGTCCCCGTCGGACACCCCCGGCCTCGCCGGCGTCGACTTCGTGGTCTTCGCGCCGCGCTGGCTGGTGGGCGAGGACACCTTCCGTCCGCCGTACTTCCACCGGAACGTGATGAGCGAGTACATGGGCCTGATCGAGGGCGCCTACGACGCCAAGACCGCCGGTCCGGGGGGCTTCGTGCCGGGCGGCGGCTCGCTGCACAACATGATGTCGGCGCACGGACCGGACCGGGAGACCTTCGAGCGGGCGAGCGCCGCCGAGCTGAAGCCGCAGCGGATCGACGACGGACTGGCGTTCATGTTCGAGACGCGGTGGCCGGTGACCCTCACCCCCCAGGCAGCCCGCGCCGAACACCTGCAACCGCGCTACGACGACGTCTGGCAGGGCCTGGAGCGTCACTTCCGCCCCTTGCACCGAGGGTTCCCGACCGGTACGGATGGCCCGTGACCTCCTTCGCCCCGGACTCCATCGTCCTGAACCGCAAGCTGCCCCTCTGGTACCAGGTGTCGCAGTCGCTGCGCGCCTCGATACTCGGCCGCTCGCCCAGGGACCCGCTCCGCCTGCCCACGGAGGAGCAGTTGGCCGGCCACTACGGGGTGAGCGTGCTGACCATGCGGCAGGCGCTGAAGGAGCTGGAGGAGGAGGGGCTGATCACCCGCCATCGCCGGCGCGGCACGTTCATCGAGCCGGACGCCAGGCGGGGCGCCCCGGTGCGGCTGCTGGGCTCGGTGGACGCGATCGTGGCCCAGCAGTCCGGCATGAAGGCCGAGCTGCTGGCCCACGGCACCGGCCCGGTGCCGCCCGGACTCGCCGAGTACTTCCCGGAGTTGCCGGACGTCGCGACGTACCACCGGCTGCGCTGCGACGAGCAGACGGGCGAGCCCACCAACCACGCCCGCAACTACGTCCGTCCCGAGGTCGCCGCCCGCATCGACGTGGACGACCTGGCCCGTTGGCCGATGACCAAGGTGCTGCGGGACGTGGTGGGCGTGGACATCAGCCGGATCACGGACACCGTGGAGGCCCGGCTCGCGGACCCGGAGACGGCGCGGCTGCTCGAAGTACCGCTGCTCAGCCCGATCCTGCACTACACGGGCATCACGTACGACCCGGCGGGGCGGGTGCTGGACGTGGCGGTCATCCACTACCGGGGTGACCGGTTCTCCTTCACGGTCACCCTGGATGCCACGTGAGGCGGTGCCGACGCGTCGTACGATGCCCGGCGTGACGCACGACGACGCTCCGCCGCTGGCGGACCTCATGCCGTGGTCCGTCGCACCGCCGCGGCTCGGCCGGGGGTGGCCGGCGGCCCCCGACCCGGCGGCCCTGAAGGCCCGCTGGGACGCCCTGGTGAAGGCCGAGGGCCCCGATCGCGCGGCCCTGTTCGAACCGACCCGCTCGCGCACGCTCCACACGGCGGTCGGGCAGTTGCCGGGGGGATCGGGTGGTACGGAAAAGCTGCTGCGGGCCTCGGGGCCGTGCCCGGAGCCCGTCCGTGTGCTGCGCGCGCCCTTCGACGAGCAGTGGCTGATTCCCGACCACCGGCTGATCGACGCGGCCCGTCCGGAGCTGTGGCGGGTGGTGGACGAGCGGCAGGTCTTCGTCGTCGAGGCGCCGTCCGACGCCGCCGGCCCTCCCCTGCTCCTCGCGACCTCACGGCTGCCGCTGCTCGGTGGCGCCCGGGTCCGCCCCCTCCACCGCCGTCCCGGCGGCGCGGAGCCCAACCTGGCCCCCGGCCTCCTGGACCATCTGACTGCCCGGCTCGGGCGCCGAACCGGCCCGGTGGACGTACTGGCCTGGACGCTGGCGGCCGTGCGGCCCGGCCGCGTGGTCCCGTTCACCGCGGACCCCGCGCTGTGGGAGCACGGCGTCGCGCTGGGCCGACGCGCGCTGTGGCTGATGCGCCGCGACGGCGAGCGCCCCAAGCTGCCCGGCGGCCGTCGCCCGTACGTCCGCGCCCCGCTGCCCCCGCGCCCGCTGACCCTGCGCTACGACCGGGACGAGGAGGCCCTCTTCCTGGACGAGGGGCGCGTCTCCCCCGTACCGCCGGGCGCCTGGGACTTCGAGGCGGGCGGGGTCCGGGTGCTGGAGCAGTGGTTCGCGGCCCGCACCGCCGAGGGCGAGCCGGGCACGCTGGCGTCGATCCGTCCGGCCACCTGGCCGCAGACCTGGACGTCCGAGCTGCTGGAACTGATCACGGTCCTCGCGCTGCTCGCCGAACTCCGGCCGCGGTGCCGCCGGCTGGAGGTGACGGCGGAGATCACGGCGACCGAGCTGCGCGAGGCGGGCGTACTGCCCGTACCCCCGGCGGCCCGCAGGCCGGCCTCTGTCCTGGACGGGCGGGAGGAGGGGCCCGAGGGG
Source organism: Streptomyces lancefieldiae (assembly GCF_031845825.1). Classification (NCBI taxonomy): domain Bacteria; kingdom Bacillati; phylum Actinomycetota; class Actinomycetes; order Kitasatosporales; family Streptomycetaceae; genus Streptomyces; species Streptomyces lancefieldiae. The sequence goes on from NZ_JAVRFH010000011.1 coordinate 176,536, forward strand.
CAGTTGGCGCTGCTGTAGCCCGCCGAACGGCCCGCGGGCCTGCCCGCCGGCCCGTGGCCTGCCGGTCCCTGACCTGCCGGCCGACCGTGCTGTCGCCCTGCCGGGCGGCCCACTGGCCCTGCCGGACGGTTCATGGCCTGCCGGACGGTCCCATGCCCCGGACCGGCCCGGTCCACCGGCTCGGGCGAGCCCTCCCGAACCCACCGGGTCAGGCGAATCCGTCCAGCACCCGCGTCAGCGCCCGTTCGAAGACCGCCTCCAGGTCGATCGGACCGGTGTCTTCCGCGAAGGCCGCCGCCAGCCGCGGACAGGCGCCGCTCGCGAGCTGACGGCCCAGGTAGGCGATGCGCACCGCGTTCTCCTGCTCCTGGGTCCAGGGCAGCGAGCGGGTGCGTTCGCTGGTGGCGAGTTCGTTCGCCACGTAGGTCGTCACGACGCCGTTCACCATCGCCACCAGCTCCATCTTCGTGCCGTAGGGCGCCTTGAAGGAATCGAGGCGGGCCAGGCAGTGCTCCAGGTAGCGCAGGGCGTTCGGGCTGAAGCCGTGGACCGGGGACATCAGGCGCGGCAGGTGGCGATGCCGGGCGCGGAGTACCGGTCCTTCCTCGTGCCCGGACTGCTGGTGGCGACGGCTGCCAACGGGCTCGTGACGGGCATGTTCCAGGCCGCCCAGGACACGCACCGGGGCGTGACGGACCGCCTGCGCACCCTGCCCGTGAGCCGGGCGGCGGTGCCGCTCGGACAGTCGGTCGCGGACGTGCTCGTCACGGCAGCCGGGACGGTGCCGTTCCTGCTGGTCGGGCTCGCGGTGAGCCGGCGGGTGGAGGGCGGTGCGCTCGGCCCGTCGGGCGCCGTCGGGCTGTTGCTGCTGTTCCGGTTCACGACGACGTGGATCGGCATCTTCCTGGGGCTGCTCACCCGGAATGAGGAGGCCGCCGGTCAACTGGGCGGCGCGACCTTCCTCCTGCCGTTGCTGTCAACGCGTACATCCCGACCGAGGGACTGGCGGGCTGGCGTCGCACGGTCGCCGAGTGGAACCCGATCAGCGCCGTGGCCACGGCACTGCGGGACCTCTTCGGCAACGCTCCCGTGCCGGAGGGGTCCGCCTGGCCGGTGGCGCATCCGGTCGCCGGGTCGCTCGCCTGGTGCGCGGTGCTGCTGGCGGTGTTCGCCCCGCTCGCCGTGCGCCGGTACGCGCGCGGGGAGCGCTGAGCGGGCCCGGACACGTCGCCGCCGGGCGGGGAGACGGCGGGACGGGGGCGCGGACGACGCCCTGAGACCGAAGTAACCGAGACAACCGTACGGAGACAGGCGTACGGGCGTACGGGGATTGAGCGCGCTCGGGGTCACACCGAGGCGCCGCCGCATGCCGTGGGGATGACGGACGAATGCGCGGCGCCGCGCCGGGACGGTGTGACCGCCGGGGCGCGGGCCTCAGTTGCCGCCGAACAGCGAGCGGCGCAGTCGACGCAGTGGCGCGAACAGCGAGACCCGGCGCACCCTGACGCCTCTGCTGCTGCGCTTGTGCGCGGGCTCACGTGCGGTCAGCTCACGCATCAGCGACGTCGCCTCCATCGTCTCCCGCTGCGGGAGGGCAGGCCCTCCGAGCACCGCGAGATGACGGTCGAGGCGAGAGCTGGTCGCGCTGCTCCCGCAGGTGATCGCAGGGACCCTTGCCCTGCTGCGCACTGTTATCTGTTCCATGTCACTCCCCACCCGTACGAGTCCACCCGGCCCGGGCAGGGTAACCCTATCGCCCCGGTACGGCATGCGTGTATCGCGGTCGCAGGATTCACCTTCCCCGTAAGGAGGTTGACGATCATTCTCCGAATCCGACAGATTCCAGGGCGAGTTGGACAGCCGACCCGCGATCTCACACCCCCGGGGCGAGGTCGGGGGACGGAGGCCCCGACGGGCGGGGCCTCCCCCTCTCGCACTCCTTCCCCTTCTCCTTCCGCTTCGGGTCAGACGGCGTTGTTCAGGGCCGGCAGGTAGCCGCCGGACTGGCCGGCCGCGGTCGGGTGGTACGACTCGCCGATGTTGAGCCAGTTCACGCTGTGCAGCCAGGAGCTGCCGGAGCAGATCTCGTGACCGGTGAAGGGGGGACGCACGTCACCGAAGGTGAAGCCGTGGTCGGCGGCTCGCTTGGCGATCGCGGTGTTGAGGTGGTCGGAGGCCTCGTTGATCGCCTTCCGCTTGGCCTCGGACAGGCCGAGGCACGTGGCACCGAGCTTGTAGAAGCGCGGGTAGCCGATGACGACGACGTGGGCGCCCGGGGCCTTGTCGCGGATGGCCGAGTAGACGCTGTCGAGCTTGCCGGGCAGCGTCGAGTCGACGTACGCCTCGGCGGTGGCGATCCGCGACAGACAGGAGCTGTCGGACTGGAGCACACAGGTCGTCATGACGTCGGCGAACCCGGCGTCGTTGCCGCCGATGCTGATCGAGACCAGGCCGGTGGCGGAGCTGAGCGGGCCGAGCTGTCCGGCGAGAACATCACCCGTACGGGCGCCGGAACAGGCGGTGAAGTCGAACGTCGTGGGTGAGTGGGCGGCCGCCCACAGGTACGGGTGGGCCTTCGTGCTGCGCTTGCAGTCACCGCTGGAGCTGATGTAGCTGCCCGCTCCGACCCCGGAGGAGTAGGAGTCGCCGAGCGCCACATAGCCACCGGACACGGCGGGTTGGGCGGCCTCGGCGGTCGCGGCCCCGGTGAGGGCGGCGCCGGCGGCGAGGATGAGTGAACTCAGGAATCCGACAAGTCGGGAACGTCTCATGGAACCTCCCTTAGCAGGATCTCTGCCTCAACCGTGGTATCAGCTACGCGTGTTGACAGGAAGTGTCCATGCCAAATTTGGCTGACGGTCGTTCAAAATCGGACGAAGGCCGGTGGGAACACCAGTGCCGTCTTGACGGTCTCCGGTGAGCTGCGCCACATTGAGGCCCGGCATCTTGGGCTTCGGGGGGCAAAGCGGAACGGTCCGGGGGACCGGTCGTCGCGCGAGAACGCCTTTCAAGAAGAACGGATGACGACAAACCAACAAAAACGTGAGGCCTGGCTCCAGGTCTTGCCATAAGGCGTCAATCGTCAATACCGTCATACATCTCTCGCATCGGTGCGTCGGCAAGCGGCTCAGGGGAGGGCTCGAGGCCGCGGCGGACCGGGGCGGGACGCGCGGTAGGGGGGTGCCGTGCTCGGTGACCGCACCGGTGACCGGGCCGCGCCGCGCGGTCGGCTGCCGTTTTCCTTCCGGCACCGACAGGCTTTGCCTGCTCACCTGGCACGCACGGAGATCCGTCCCGGCGCGCCATGGGTGAGAACCCCCCTTTCGAACCGGATACAGAGCCGGACCGCCCCTGGGGCGGGCGGTCCGCCGGACGAGAGGGACCAGACTCATGAGCTCAGTTCTGCAGCCGGCGTCGACGGGCAACGATCCGACACCCGGCGGCAAGTACCGGCCCGTCTCCTCGCACCTGGCGATAGCGCCGCCGGTGAGCGTGGTGATACCCGCCATGAACGAGGCGGAGAACCTTCCCTACGTCTTCAAGACGCTGCCCGACTGGATCCACGAGGTCGTCCTCGTGGACGGCAACTCCACCGACGACACCGTCGCGGTCGCCCGGGAGCTGTGGCCGGACGTCAAGGTCGTCGAGCAGCGCGGCAAGGGCAAGGGCGATGCGCTGATCACCGGCTTCGAGGCGTGCACCGGGGACATCATCGTGATGGTCGACGCCGACGGCTCGGCCGACGGCCAGGAGATCGTGTCGTACGTCTCGGCCCTCGTCTCGGGCGCCGACTTCGCCAAGGGCTCCCGCTTCGCCAACGGCGGCGGCACCGACGACATGACCTTCATCCGCAAGCTCGGCAACCGCGCCCTGTGCGCGGTGGTCAACCGGAAGTTCGGCGCCCGCTACACCGACCTGTGCTACGGCTACAACGCCTTCTGGCGGCACTGCCTGGACAAGATCGACCTCGACTGCACCGGCTTCGAGGTCGAGACCCTGATGAACATCCGGGTCGTCAAGGCCGGCCTGAAGGTACAGGAGATACCCAGCCACGAGTACCTGCGCATCCACGGGGTCAGCAACCTGCGCGCCGTGCGGGACGGGCTGCGGGTGCTCAGAGTCATCCTCGAGGAGCGCTCCAACCGGCGTGAGCTGCGCAGCCGTACGCACTCGCCGACGCTCGGTTCGGTCGGTTCGGTCGGTTCGGTCGGCCCGGTCACTCCGGTCGGTTCGGCCGCCCGGGTCGCTCCGGTCGGTTCGGTGCGGGGGAAGGCGTCTTGAGCGGTCCCGACATCTCCGTCGTGATCTGCGTCTACACCGAGGACCGCTGGGAGGACATCCTCGCGGCGGTCTCCTCGGTGCGGGCGCAGTCCCACCCGGCCCGGGAGACGCTCCTGGTCGTCGACCACAACGAGGCGCTCCGGGACCGGCTGCTGAAGGAGTACAAGGAGCGGCAGGACGTGCGGGTGCTCGCCAACGCGGGCCCCCGCGGTCTGTCCGCCGGCCGCAACACCGGCATCGCGGCGTCGCGCGGCGAGGTCATCGCCTTCCTCGACGACGACGCCGTGGCCGAGCGCGACTGGCTCAGGCACTTCGCCGAGGGGTACACCGACCCGCGGGTCATGGCCGTCGGCGGGCGCACCATGCCCATCTGGGCGTCGGGGCGTCGGCCGGACTGGTTCCCGGAGGAGTTCGACTGGGTGGTGGGCTGCACGTACCGCGGCCTGCCGCCCGGCCGGGTCCGGGTGCGCAACGTGCTGGGCGGCAACGCCTCCTTCCGGCGCGAGGCGTTCGACGCGGCGGGCGGCTTCGCCACCGGCATCGGACGCGACGGCGACAAGCGTCCGCTGGGCTGCGAGGAGACCGAGCTGTGCATCCGGCTCTCCCGCGCCAGGCCCGACGCGGTGCTGCTCATCGACGACCGGGCGGTGATCCATCACCGGGTGCCCGAGGCGCGCGAGCACTTCGGCTACTTCCGCACCCGCGCCTACGCCGAGGGCCTGTCCAAGGCCCTGGTGGCCCGCAGCGTCGGCGCGGACAAGGGCCTCGAGTCCGAACGCCGGTACGCCACCCGCGTCCTGCCGGCCGGTGTGGCGCGCGGGCTGCGCGACGCGGCACTGGCCCGGCCGGGCGGTGCGGGCCGGGCGGGCGCGATCGTCGCCGGGGTGCTCACGGCGGCGGGCGGCTACGTGGTGGGGAGCGTACGGGCGCGGCGGGGCGGAGCCACGTTCTCGGTGACGCCGCTCGCGCCGTTCGAGGGGGACGCGCATGGCTGAGGCGCACGAGGCCGACGCGCGGGTGCCCATCCTCATGTACCACTCGGTCGCGGCCGACCCGAACGACGCCACCCGCGCCCTGTCGGTGACACCGGCCGCGTTCGCCGAGCAGATGACGGCGATCGCCGACCGGGGCCTGACCCCCGTCGGCACGGCGGAGCTGGCCGCCGCGTGGCGTTCGGGCCGTCCGCTGCCGAAGCGGCCCGTCCTCATCACCTTCGACGACGGCTACGAGGGCGTGCACCGGCACGCCCTGCCCGCCCTCGCCGAACACGGCTTCCCGGCCACCCTGTTCGTCACGACCGGCTGGCTGCGCGGCCCGTACGACACCGGGGGCGCCCTGGACACCATGCTCGACTGGGACCAGGTCCGCGAACTGGCCGCCGCCGGTGTGGAGATCGGCGGGCACAGCCACACGCATCCGCAGCTCGACCAACTCGGCGGGGAACGGCTGCGGTTCGAGCTGATCCACTGCAAGGAGATCATCGCGGACCAGCTGGGCACCGTACCGGCCTCGTTCGCCTATCCCTACGGCTACTCCGACCGCCGGGTGCGGCAGGCGGTGCGCGAGACGGGGTACGCGCAGGCGCTCGCCGTCGGCAACGGCCTGGCGCGCCGCCCCCAGGGGCCGTACGCGCTGCGGCGGGTCACCGTGCGCCGCCGCACCGGGCCCGACGAGTTCGCCCGGCTGGTCGAGGGCCGCGCGATCGCCCGTACCTTCGTCCGGGACCGGGCCCTCACCAAGGGGTACGCCGTACTCCGCAGGGCGCGGCAGGCACGCGGGCGGGTGCTGGGGGCCGGTGCCTGAACCTCCTGCCGCCGGTCACCCCGGGCCGGGCGCGCCGGGCGCGCCCGGGAAAGCGGGTGCACCCGGCGTCCGTGTGCCGGATCATGGCGGCATGTCCGTGAACCCGCACGACGCCCTGCCGATCCGGCTCAACGTGGACGACAGCGACTCGCCCTCCGACGTCGTCGACGCGCTGTTCCTCGGCCGTTTCGCGACGGGCGAGCAGCCGTTCGCGCACGCGGCGAACATCGACCGCGTGCGGTCCGGGGCGACGCTGCTGCCGCCCGGCGCACGCGTGCTGCGCATGGCCCGCGACGACGACCGCAGCGCGACGCTGGCGGAGGGCGAGGGCTGGACGCTGCTGATCTCGCGCTGGAACCGGGGCGCCGACGTCACGGTCACGGCGACCAGCGCCGACCTGGCCGAGAAGGTGCTCGGCGAGGCGACGGACGGCGCGGCGGACGAGCCCGAGCCGCAGCCGGAGAACGTGACGATGGGGTTCTGGTACGTCTCCCCGCGGCGCGGCCCGCACCGCACCACCCGGCAGATCGCGGCGGGCACCTGGGACGAGGTGCGGTCCAACTACACCGCGCCGGTGGCGGACGCGATGGACCGCCTGATGAAGACCACCCCCGAGGACATCGCGGGCCGGCTGCTCCTGCTGCACGGGCCGCCGGGCACCGGCAAGACCTCGGCGCTGCGCACGCTGGCCCGGTCCTGGCGGGACTGGTGCCAGGTGGACTGCGTACTGGACCCGGAGCGGCTCTTCTCCGACGTCGGTTATCTGATGGACATCGCCATCGGCGAGGAGGACACGGCGGGCAAGGGCCGCTGGCGGCTGCTGTTGCTGGAGGACTGCGACGAGCTGATCCGCGGCGAGGCCAAGCACACCGCCGGCCAGGCGCTCTCACGGCTGCTGAACCTGACGGACGGCCTGCTCGGGCAGGGCCGCAACGTCCTGGTCGGTGTGACGACCAACGAGGACCTGGAACGGCTGCATCCGGCCGTCGTCCGCCCGGGCCGCTGTCTGGCCCGCATCGAGGTCGGCCCGCTGACCCGCCGGGAGGCGGCGGACTGGCTCGGCACCGAGGAGGGTGTGGGCCGTGAGGGCGCCACGCTGGCGGAGCTGTACGCGCTGCGCCGGGGCATCTCGCCGACGGCGTTGCCGGAGCCGCGGGACGGGGCGGACGCCGGGCTGTACCTGTAGCTGCTTTGATGGAGGTATGCCCCTTTTCGTCGGCACGTCGGGCTGGCAGTACCGGGACTGGCGGGAGGCCCTCTATCCGGCCGGTCTGCCCGTCCGGCTGTGGCTGGAGCGGTACGCGGCCGGTTTCGCCACGGTCGAGATCAACAACGCCTTCTACCGGCTGCCGACGCGGGAGACGTTCGCGGCGTGGCGCGAGCGGGTGCCGCCGGACTTCGTGATCGCGGTCAAGGCGAGCCGCTACCTCACCCACATCAAGCGGCTGCGGGAGCCGCGGGAGCCGGTCGACCGCCTGATGACCCACGCGGCCGGACTGGGCGACCGCCTCGGCCCGGTGCTGCTGCAGCTGCCGCCGACGCTTCGGGGCGACGCGGGCCTGCTGGACGCCTGCCTCGCCTGCTTCCCGCCCGGGACGCGGGTCGCGGTGGAACCCCGGCACGAGTCCTGGTGGACGCCCGAGGTGCGCGGGGTCCTCGAGTCCCGGGGCGCGGCGCTGTGCTGGGCCGATGTCCGGGCCCAACCGGTCACGCCGCTGTGGCGCACCACCGACTGGGGGTACGTCCGCTTCCACCAGGGCCGCGCCGCCGCCTGGCCGCACTACGGACGCCGGTCGCTGGCGACCTGGGTCGACCGCATCAGGACCACCTGGGCGGAGGGGAACGACGTGTTCGTGTACTTCAACAACGACCCGAACGCGGCGGCGGTCCGCGACGCACAGGTCTTCGCCCGGCTGGCGCGCACGTCGAACCTGACGGTCACCCGCACACCGGGGAGCACCACCGAAGAGGCGCGGGGCTGAGTCGTCGTACGGCTCCGCCGCGTGAGCGCGGCCGGCCACCACGCCCCCGCGGGTAGAAGAGCCGCTCAGCCGGCGTAAGCCGCCCGCAGGGCCTCCCGTACGGCCGCCAGCGCGTCCGGCTCCGTCAGCCCGAGCCTGCGGGCCCGCGCGGCGTAGGCCTGCGCGGCGGATGCCAGTTCCCGTTCCGCCGCGGTGCCCGCGGCGGCGACGAACGTGCCGTTGCGCCCGCGCGTCTCGATCACCCCGTCCGCCTCCAGCGCCCGGTACGCCTTGGCGACCGTGTTCGCGGCGAGCCCCAGGGACTCGGCCAGCCCGCGCACCGTCGGCAGCCGGTGTCCGACCGGCAGCGCACCCGACCGCGCCTGTTCGGAGATCTGGGTGCGCACCTGCTCGTAGGGCGGGGCGCCGTCGTCGATGTGGATCTTCAAGGTCACGCAGCGATTGTCCCGTATCCCCGGGAAAATGAGAGGCGCCCGATGGTCCGTCCGCCGTAGCGTGCGCCCACATGACCGTTCTTGTGCGCGATCTTCGTCCTGACGTCCCGGCCGACGTCGCGGCGTTCGCCCGTGTCCGCCATCTCGCCCTGCCGTTCATCCTGTGGACGCCCGAGGCCGTCGTCCACAACCTCGTCCATGCCCACCCGGACGCCCGGAACCGGTCCCTCGTCGCGGAGGAGGACGGGGAGATGATCGGCACGGCCCAGATCGGGCTGGTCCACGACAGCCCGGAGCCCGGGCAGGCGTACCTCAACGTCTATGTCCGTCCGGACAAGGTCCGGCACGGTGCGGGTGGGCTGCTGGTGCGTACGGCCGAGGAGTACCTCGCCGCCGAGGGGGCGACGAAGCTGTTCGCCTGGGTGCTGGACGAGCCCGCCAACCTGGCCTTCGCCGAGCGGCACGGCTACGAGCGCCGGCGCTCCGCCCACTTCCTCCGGCTGGACCTGGCGAACGGCACGCTCCCGCCCCTCGGGTCGCCTCCCCCGGGCGTCGAGCTGCGCACCGCCGCCGACTTCGCCGACGATCCGCGCCCGATGTTCGAACTGGACGCGGAGACGCTGGCGGACGAACCGAGCGACGTCGACATCGAGTTCACGGACTACGAGGCGTGGCTCGCACAGACCTGGCGGCACCCGCTGCTGAACCGTGAACTGACCACGGTCGCGGTCGTCGACGGCCGCCCCGCCGCCTTCAGCGTCGCCTACACCGACGGTGGCACCCGCTACTCCACGGCCATGACCGGCACCGTCCGCGCCCACCGCGGCCGGGGCCTGGCCAAGCTCGCCAAGACCGACTCCCTGCACCGCGCCCGCGCCGCCGGATACACCGAGGCGCTGACGGGCAACGACACCGGAAACGGCCCGATGCTCACCATCAACAAGTGGCTCGGGTACGAGATCTGCGCGACGGAGGTGCGCCATGTCCGCGAACTCGGCTGAGGCACCGACCGAAGTGGACGTCGTCCTGGTCAAGGCGGGCCGTACGAAGATCCGGTACGCGAGCGTGCTGCTGCACGACGACGGCACGCGTGTCGCGGTCCGCGCCCCCTGGGCCGGGGCCGGGGTCCGCGACTTCGGCTTCGTACGCTTCGAGGCCGGCGACGTCTTCACCGAGTACTACTGGCGCGACCGCTGGTACTCCGTGAAGGAGGTCCGGTCCGCCTCGGGCGCGCTGAAGGGCTGGTACTGCGACATCACCCGCCCCGCCGTGCTCACCGGCTCCGAACTGGTCGTCGAGGACCTCGACCTGGACCTGTGGCGCTCCGCCGACGGCACGGACGTGCGGCGCCTGGACGAGGACGAGTTCGCCGAGAGCGGGCTGACCGAGCGCGACCCGCGGGCCGCGGCCGCCGCCGTGGCCGCGCTGGACGAGCTGGAACGGCTGGCCCGGGGGGACGACTTCGGGGACCTGCTGGCCTAGGGCCAGGACTCCACCGCGACCAGCGCGTACCGCTCGTCGTCCACCTCCTTGCCCCACAACGACGGATCACCCGACAGCCGCTCCACGCGCACCTGCCCGGCGAGCGGCGCGAGGAGGGCGCGGAGCCGGTCGGCGGGTACGCCGACCGGGGTGACGGTCCCCCACACGCCCTCGATCAGGACCAGCCGCCCGCCCGGACGCAGCAACTCCCGCCAGTGCCGCAGGGCCCGTCCGGGGTCGGGCAGCGTCCACAACACGTGGCGGACGAGCACGGCGTCGAAGCGCCGCTCGCCCACCGGTGGTGCCGCGGCGTCACCGGTGAGGAACACCGCGTCACGACCGGCGAGTTTGGCCTGGCCCGCTCGACCATGGCCGGGGACCGGTCGACGCCGGTGACGCGGTGCCCCTGCTCGGTCGCGAGGAGCGACAGGCTGCCCGTGCCGCAGCCGAGGTCGAGGACGTCACCGGCCCGTTCGGGCAGCCAGGAGCGCAACCGGGCGGCCCAGGCCCGGCGGACACCGGGGTCGCGCAGGCCGTGATCGGGCTCGTCGTCGAAGGTGGCGGCCATCGCGTCCCAGTCGGTACGCAACGCGGTCGTCTCGTCACTGTCGTTGCCCATGTGCCCAGGGTGGCACCCACCGCTGACAACGGAGTCGAGGCGCGGGAACGTGACAACCGCCACTGACAGGCACGCATCGATGAGTAACTCTCGGGGAAGGGGTCTACCTCCGTGAGAACGCGGAACCCGGTGGATCCGTAAGGAGGCAGCCATGCGCCGTCTGACCGTGCACAAGCCCCTGAAGAAGACCGACGCCCGCCGAGTCCGCGAGGAAGCGGACGAGCGCCCTTCGGGCCGTCCGGAGGTCCGCAAGGACATCGCGCGCACGTGGTGGCCGGACAGCTGACCGGGCGATCGCCATGAGACGCCTCAGAGCAGCCGCTTGCGGTAGTGGACGCGGTCGTAGGGCCCGTCCACTCGACGCTCCACGACTTCGTACCCGTACTTCGGATAGATCTTCTGGTTCTCCCACATCTTCGCGTTCGTGTAGAGCCTGACCTCGGGCAGACCCAGCGCACGCGCGTGTGCGGCCACGAAGCGCAGCAGCCGCCGCCCCACGCCCGTTCCGTGCGCGTCGGGGTGGACGGCGATGCTGTCGAGGAAGAGATGGTCCGCGAGCGCCTCCAGGACGACGAGGCCCACGACGGGCTCGCCCAGGACGAACACCCGGCCCGCGGCCACGTTCGCCGCATGGTCCGCCTCCATGGGCTGCGGCACCACCCCGATGCGCTCGATGTAGGGGCGGTACGCGGCGTCCGTGACGGCCCCGACCGCGGGTACGTCGGCGGCGGTGGCCGGCCTGATCTCCTCGTTCACCATGCCCCGCACAGTAGTTACCTCAGGGCAGCCTGAGCACTCCCTTAACGCGACCATAAGGATCTCCCTCACCCGCCTCCAGCAGGCGATTCCACGGTTTCTTGGGGCTAGCTTGCTGATCACCCCACGGGTTTTGGCCCACGTTCCCAGTGACCGTTTCGAGGAGTTCCCCATGCCCGCACTGTCCGCGCCCCGCAAGGTCGCCGCCGTCGCCGTCGCAGGCCTCGCCCCGCTCGCCCTGACCACGCTGGCCGCCCCGCCCGCCGCCGCGCACGGTTCGATGGGCGACCCGGTCAGCCGGGTGTCGCAGTGTTACGCCGAGGGCCCGGAGAGCCCGAAGTCCGAGGCGTGCAAGGCGGCCGTCGCGGCCGGCGGCACCCAGGCGCTCTACGACTGGAACGGCATCCGCATCGGCAACGCCGCAGGGAAGCACCAGGAGCTGATCCCGGACGGCAAGCTGTGCAGCGCGAACGACCCGCAGTTCAAGGGCCTGGACCTGGCGCGTGCCGACTGGCCCGCGACCGGCGTGAGCAGCGGTTCGTACACCTTCAAGTACCGCGTGACGGCCCCGCACAAGGGCACCTTCAAGGTGTACATCACCAAGCCCGGTTACGACCCGGCGGGGCCGCTGGGCTGGGGTGACCTGGACCTGTCCGCCCCGGTGGCGACGGTCACCGACCCGGCCGCCTCGGGCGGTTTCTACACCTTCTCCGGCACGCTGCCCGAGCGCTCGGGCAAGCACGTGCTGTACGCGGTCTGGCAGCGCTCGGACAGCCCGGAGGCCTTCTACTCCTGCTCGGACGTGTCCTTCGGCGGCAGCAGCGGCAGCAGCGGCAGCAGCGGCACGGAGGGTACGGCGGCGGGCGGCGCCGCTCCGGCCCCCTCGGCCTCCGCCCCGTCCGAGGAGCAGATCGCGGCCGCGGCCGACAAGTCGACGATCGAGCACCACGGCCACGGCGACCAGGACGCCGAGACGACCACGGACCCGACCGGCCCGGCGGCCGGGGCGCCGGGCGAGGCCACCCAGGCCGCTGAGGCCACCCAGGTCGCTGAGGCAACCGAGGCCGCCGCCGGTGGGCCCAACCAGGTCAAGGCCGCCGGCGCGGGCACCGAGAACCTCGCCGAGACCGGCGGCGACAGCAGCACGACCTACATCGCCGTCGGCGGCGCCGCCGCGCTGGCACTGGGTGCGGCGGCACTGTTCGCCTCGGCCCGCCGGCGGGCGCTGAGCGGTGGCCGGCACGGTCGCTGACCCGGGACGCGGGGCCCGTCCGGCGGCTCAGGCCGGACGGGCGCCGCGTGGTGTGCCGGGCGCCTCGGCCGGTCGAGGACCGAGGCGCGGGTGGCGGGGTGCGAGCCGCTGGTGTCAACGGGTCACCAGGCGGGCCGGACGGGTCCGCCCGGCGCGATGCGCAGCAGGCGGTCGCCCAGTGCGCGGACCTCGCTCTCGCCGAGTACGTCCACCCACGCGCGCACCGCGTCCGCCGCCGCCGCCTCCGCGGCCCGCGTGCAGGCCCACCCCGACTCGGTCAGCATGACCAGCCGGGCGCGCGCGTCGGCGGGATGCGGCCGGCGTTCGGCGTACCCCTTGCGCACCAGCTCGTCGACGAGCTGGCTGGCGGCCTGTTTGGTCATCCCGAGGTGCGCGGCGAGGTCGGTGACCGTCGCGCCGTCCGGGGCGAGCCGGGCGAACGCGAATCCGTGCGCGGGTCGCAGCCCCTCGAAGCCGCGGGCGACGACACCCTCGTGGATGCGCTGCGTGAGCCCACCGGCGGCGGCGAGCAGGGCGGCGGACAGGGCCATGGCGTCGGAGTTCTGCACGGGGGCATTGAAACACCCTTGACGTAATGGTCAAGCGGCTTGACCATAGAGGCCGACAGGATGGTCAAGCTACTTGACCATCTACCTCTGTATCGGCCTGTATCGGCCTGTACCGGCCAGGAGACCGCCATGCCCGTCGTCCGCTCGTCCGAAGCCGTCACCCACGAGATCCACGGCGCCCGTTTCGTCTCGTACGCCACTCCCCGCACCGGCAGCAAGGAGCTGTGCGCCTGGCGGGGCGAGATTCCCGCGGGGACGAAGGCCCCCGCCCACACCGTCAACCGGGAGGAGATCTTCCACCTGCTCACCGGCGAGCTGCTGATCACCCTCGACGGCCGCACCGAACGCGTCACCGCCGGCGACACCGTGATCATCAGCCCGGGGGCGACCCTCGCCGTCGAGAACCCCACCGACCGGACCGCCACGTCCTGGGTCACCACCTCCGTCGGCCTGGAGGCGGAGCTCGCCGACGGCACCCGGATCACTCCCCCGTGGGCCAACTAGGGCCTATGCCGCAAGGCTCCCCGGCATCACCGCCCGCGGCCCGAACTTCGCCCGCGCGCGGTCCGCGACCTCCTCGATCCGGCGGACCTTCTCGTCCACCGGGTCGAAGGTGAGCTGGTGGGAGGCCTGATCGGCGGGGGCGAGGCCCTCGGCGCGCAGGACGAGCGAGCGGACCCGGGCGCGCTGGAGGCCGAGCGCCTCGTACATGCCGTACGCGGCCCGTGTCAGCGCCGCCGAGTGCGCGGTCGATTCGGTCAGGGTGCGGCTGCGGTGGGTGGCCGACCTGTCGGCGTAGCGCACGGTGAGGGTCAGCGTCCGGCACACCTTGTCCACGGCGCGCAGCCGGGCGCCCAGTTCCTCGGCGGCCGAGAGCAGGGCGCGGCGGTGCCGGTCGGGATCCAGCTCGTCGCGGGTGAAGGGGCGTTCGGCGGCGAGGGAGCGGGAGATCCCGTTCGGTACGACCCGGCCGCGGTCGACGCCGCCCGCCTTCTCCCGCAGCTCACGGCCGGCCTTCGCGCCGATCAGCCGCTGGAGCGTGGACAGGGGCGCGGCGGCGACCCGGCCGAGGGTGTCGAGGCCGTACTCGCACAGGGTGCGGGCGGTCGCGGTGCCGACGCCGGGCAGCGCGACGACGGGCTTGTCGGCGAGGAAGTCCCGCACCTGGTCCTCGGGGACCGCGCGGGTCAGCCCCGGCCGGGCGTCCCGCAGGGCCATGCGGGCCAGCATCGGGCCCGGCCCGGCGCCGATCACACAGTCGACGCCGTACAGCGCGAGGGCCCGGACGCGGATCACCGAGGCCAGTTCCACGGCGTCACGCCCGAAGTACCGCTCGGCGCCGCGCAGGTCGGCCAGCGCGCCGTCCGGCGGCAGCGCCTCGACGACCGGTGTGAACTCCTCCAGCAGCCCGAGCAGCTCGGGCAGGGCCGCCTCGTACATCGGCGGCAGCTGGAAACGTACGCAGAGAATGGTCATCCCGCACTCCCCGGACTCTGGTGCCACAACTTCCTTCCCACCGCGGGCCCTTCACCCGCGGGGCGCAGATCGGCCCAGGGGTGCATCTCGTACCCCGTGGACATGCGGATCCTCCGGCCCTCCGCTTCTCTCCCGTCCTTTTCTCGCCCGTCCTTTTCTCCCTCGTCCTTCGCCCCGCTCCGCTCCCCCGTCGCCGCCCGGTCCTCCACCGGGCCCCGGGCCAGCCGGGCCGCGACGCCCTCCAGCCCCTCCTCCCGGCGCACCTCCAGCAGGTCGGCGAGGTTCCAGGCGGCGGAGCCCACCACGCTGAGGCTGCGCGGGCCGCGCCGCTGCACCACCCCGCGCACCAGCAGCAGCCAGGAGTGGAAGACGGTGTGGGCGCAGGTGTCGTGGGAGTCGTCGAAGAAGGCGAGGTCGACCAGGCCGGTGCCGTCGTCCAGGGTGGAGAAGATGACCCGGCGGCCGGAGCGGATCGGCGGCGTCTGCGTGGCCGCCTTGGCGCCCGCGACCAGCACCGTCTCCCCGTGCCGGGCCTCGCGCAGCCGCTTGGCCGACACCACGCCCAGCTCGCGCAGGAAGGTGCGGTGGTCGTCCATCAGGTTGCGGGAGGCGTCCATGGACAGCACGCCCAGTTCGGCGCTGAGCTTCTCCGCCGAGGTGAGGTCGGGCAGACCGGCGGACGCGGTCTTCCGTCCGCCGGACAGCGGGAGCTGGTCGCCGCGTCCGCCCCGGGCGCCGCGGTGCAGCTCGGTCAGGTGCAGTTGCAGGTCGCGGCGGTTGGCGCCGAACGCGTCCAGCGCGCCGACCTGGGCGAGCCGTCCGGCCAGCGGCCTGCTCGGGCGGGCCCGTTCCCAGAAGTCGAGCAGGGAGGCGTACGGCTGCCCCTCGGCGATCCGCTCCGCCTCGGCCTCACTGATGCCGTGCACGTCCGAGAGGGCGAGGCGCAGGCCCCACACGGACGCCCTCCGCTTCTCAGACACCAGTTCGATACGGTGTGCGACCCCCGACTTGTTCACGTCCAGCGGCAGGATCGGCACCCCGCGCCGCCGCGCGTCCGCCAGCAGCAGCCGCTTCGGGTACATGCCGGGGTCGTGGGTGAGCAACCCGGCGTAGAAGGCCGCCGGGTGATGGGCCTTCAGCCATGCCGACTGGTACGTCGGAACCGCGAAGGCGACCGCGTGCGCCTTGCAGAAGCCGTAACTGCCGAAGGCCTCGACGATCTCCCAGGTCCGCTGAATCGTTTCCGCGTCGTAGCCGTTCGCCGTCGCGTGCTGTGCGAACCACACCTTGATCCGCCCCTGCGACTCCGGGTCGGACAGCCCGCGCCGCACCCGGTCCGCCTCGCCGCGCCCGCAGCCGGTCATGATGTCCACGATGTCGATGATCTGCTCGTGGAAGACCACGACCCCGTACGTGCCCTCCAGCGGCTCCGACAGGTCCTCGTGCGGATAGCGCACCGGCGCCCGTCCGTGCCGGGCCTCGATGAACGGCCGCACCATGTCGGCGGCGACCGGGCCGGGCCGGAAGAGCGAGATGTCGACGACGAGGTCGTGGAAGGTGGCCGGCTGGAGCCGCCCGACCAGGTCCCGCTGACCCGGCGACTCGATCTGGAAGCAGCCCAGCGTCTCGGTGGAGCGGATGAGCCGGTACGTCGCCGGGTCGCCCTCCGGCACCGCGTCCAGGTCCACCTCGGTGCCCGTCGCCCGCTTCACCTCGGCGACCGCGTGCGCCATCGCCGACTGCATCCGCACGCCGAGCACGTCCAGCTTGAGCAGCCCGAGGTCCTCGACGTCGTCCTTGTCGAACTGCGCCATGGGCAGGCCCTCGCCGCTGGTCGGCACGACCGGTGTACGGGAGAGCAGGGAGGCGTCGGACAAGAGGACGCCGCAGGGATGCATGGCGACGCCGCGCGGGAGGGCGTCGAGGGCCTCGACCAGCTCCCAGAGCTTCCCGTACCTCTCCTTCTCTCCCGCCAGCGCCTTGAGTTCGGGCAGCTCCTCCAGCGCGGCGCGGGCGTCGCGGGCGCGGATGTGCGGGAAGGACTTGGCGACGCGGTCGATCTCGGCCGGGTCCATGGACAGGGCGGCGCCGACGTCGCGGATGGCGTGGCGCACGCGGTACGTCTCCGGCATCGCGACCGTGGCGACCCGCTCGGTGCCGAAGCGGCCGATGATCGCGCGGTAGACCTCCAGGCGGCGCGCGGACTCCACGTCGATGTCGATGTCGGGCAGCACGACCCGTTCCTTGGACAGGAAGCGCTCCATCAGCAGCCCGTGCGCGACCGGGTCGGCGTGCGCGATGCCGAGGAGGTGGTTGACGAGCGAGCCCGCGCCGGAACCGCGGGCGGCGACCCGGATGCCCATGTCCCGTACGTCGTCCACGACCTGGGCGACGGTGAGGAAGTAGGAGGCGAAGCCGTGGTGGGCGATGATGTCCAGCTCGTGGTGCATCCGCTCCCAGTACTCCCGGCGGCCGGCGTACCCGCGCAGCACCATGCCCGCCGCCGCCCGGGAGGCGAGCGCGCGCTGGGCGGTGCGGCGGCCGGCGCCCACGAGGTGCGGCTCGGGGAAGTGGACGGTGCCCATGCCGAGGTCGTCCTCGGGGTCGACCAGGCACTCGGCGGCCGTGGCCCGGGTCTGCTCCAGCAGGCGGTGGGCGGTGTCGCGCCGGAAGCCCGCGGACTCGACGATCCGCTCGGCGGCGTGCCGCATGGCACCGGCGTCCTTGAGCCAGGCCTCGCCGGAGTCCAGTTCCTTGCCGGCGCCGATCGGGACCAGGCGGCGGGCCGCGTCCAGGACGTCGGCGACCGGTCCCTGGCCGGGGTCGGCGTAGCGGACGGCGTTGGTGAGCACGGGCCGGAGGCCCTGTTCGGCGGCGAAGCCGACGGTGCGGGCCGCCAGGCGCAGGGAGCCGGGGCCGGTGCCCTCGCGGCCGTGCCAGACGGCCTCCAGGCGCAGGGCGTCGCCGTACCTCTCCCGCCAGGGGGTGAGGAGCTTCGCCGCGCGGTCGGGGCGGCCGGCGGCGAGGGCGCGGCCGACGTCGGAATCGGGGCCGAGCAGGACGGTCAGGCCGTCGGCGTGGTTGTCGGCCCAGGACAGCAGCGGGGTGTCGGGCGCGGTGTGGGCGGCGGACACCAGTCGGCACAGGTCGGCCCAGCCGCGGGCGCCGTCCCGGGCGAGGAAGGTCACCCGCGGGGCCGACTCGTCGACGAAGGCACCTCCGCGCACGGGGCTGCGGCGCCGGTCCCGGCGTGCGGAGGTCTCCGTACGCCGGTCGCTTCCGGGCTCGGGTGCCGCCACCGCCAGCTCCGCGCCGAACAGCGGGCGCACGCCCGCCCTCGCGCAGGCCTTGGCGAAGCGGACCGCGCCCGCGAGGGTGTCGCGGTCGGTGAGGGCGAGGGCGTCCATGCCCCGCTCGACGGCGCGCTCGGCCAGCCGCTCCGGGTGGGAGGCGCCGTATCGGGCGGAGAACCCGGAGACGGTGTGCAGATGCGTGAAACCCGGCACACGCACCTCCCGATCTCATGAACCGACGCCTTATCGAACGTCTGTTCCCAGCCATCTCACCCCCACCATAGACCAATTTTCGAATGCGTGTGCGACATCCGTTCGGCCCTGCCCCACCTGCGCAAACGCCCGCCACCCCGGACCGTGGGGACATGTCGCACACCCCGGGCACCGGCGCGCGAACCGGCTCCTTCCTCGACGAGGTCAAGGACGCCGTCACCCCACGGGCCACCCTGCTCGTCCTCGGCGTGATCGCCCTCCAGCTCCTGTTCATCGCCTCCTACGTCGGGGCGCTGCACGACCCGAAGCCGAAGGACGTGCCCTTCGGGGTGGTCGCGCCCCCGGCGGCCGCCGAGCAGACGGTGAGCAGGCTGGAGCGGCTGCCCGGGTCGCCGCTGGACCCGCGCACGGTGGCCGACGCGGCGAGCGCCCGGCGGCAGATCATGGACCGGGAGATCGACGGCGCCCTGGTCGCCGAGTCCTCCGGCCGCACCGACACTCTGCTGGTCGCGTCCGGCGGCGGCACCGTCCTCGCCACCACCCTGGAGAGCCTCGTCTCCAAGGTGGAGCGGGCCGAGGGCCGCACGGTGCGGACCGTCGACGTGGCCCCGGCCTCGGCCCGGGACTTCGACGGGCTGTCGTCCTTCTACCTGGTCGTGGGCTGGTGCGTCGGCGGCTATCTGTGCGCCTCGATCCTGGCGATCAGCACCGGCGCCCGGCCGGCCAACCCGCGTCGCGCGGCGATCCGGCTGATCGTGATGGCCCTGGTGTCGATCGTCGGCGGACTGGGCGGCGCGGTGATCATCGGGCCGGTCCTGGGCGCGCTGCCCGGCAGCGTGGTGGACCTGTGGGGGCTCGGCGCACTGATCACCTTCGCGGTGGGCGCCGCCACGCTCGCCCTCCAGGGCCTTTTCGGGATCGTCGGCATCGGGCTGGCGATCCTGCTCGTGGTGATCGCGGGCAACCCGAGCGCGGGCGGCGCCTTCCCGCTGCCGCTGCTGCCACCGTTCTGGAAGGCGATCGGCCCGGCGCTGCCACCGGGCGCGGGGACGTGGGCGGCCCGCTCGATCGCCTACTTCAAGGGCAACGACACGACCGCCTCGCTGGTGGTGCTGTGGGCGTGGGCGGTCGCGGGGACGCTGATCACGGTTCTGGCGGCCGTGCTGCGCCACAGGCGACACGAGGCGAAGCTGCCCACACAGGCGGGCTGACCGCCGTACGCACGCACAGGTCCCGCCGCCCCCGGGCTGTCCGGCCCCGCACACGCGAAAGCCCCGCCCCTCGCGCGCGGGACGGGACTTCAGCGGTGCCTCACAGGTGCGGGTGCTCAGCCGATCTGCGTGCCGGTGGCCGACAGGGCCTCCGTCACCGGCTGGAAGAAGGTCTCGCCGCCCGAGGTGCAGTCGCCGCTGCCACCGGAGGTGAGGCCGACGGCCTGGTCGCCCGAGAAGAGCGAGCCGCCGCTGTCACCGGGCTCGGCGCAGACATCGGTCTGGATCAGGCCGTTGACGATGTCGCCGTTGCCGTAGTTCACGGTGGCGTCCAGGCCGGTGACCGTGCCGGAGTGCACCTGGGTGGTGGATCCACTGCGGGTCACCTCCATGCCGACGGTGGCCTCGGCCGCGCCCGAGATCGCCTGCGCGGAGCCGTCGTAGAGGTTCACCTCGCTCGGGTGGTCCACGTCGGCGGTGTACTTGACCAGGCCGTAGTCGTTGTCCGGGAAGCTGGACGCCTCGTTCTCGCCGATGACGTTCCCGGAGGGGTCCGACCAGGACGAGATGGACTCGGTGCAGTGGCCGGCGGTGAGGAAGTACGGCTCGCCGCCCTTGGTCACGTTGAAGCCGAGCGAGCAGCGCCCGCCGCCTCCGGTGATGGCGTCGCCGCCCGCGACGAAGGGCTTGTACTCACCCTTGGTCCGCTTGAGTTCGGCCTTGGCGCCGAGCCCGTCGACCACCTTGGTCAGCTTGGCCCACCCGGCCTCGGAGACCGTGCGGTCGGCGGTGACGACGACCTTGTTGGTGGTCGGGTCGGTCGCCCAGGAGGTGCCCGGGATGGTCGCGTCCTCGGTGAGGGTGGTGCGGGCGCTCTTCAGCTCGGCGAGCGAGTTCTCGACGAGTCTCGCCCTGGCGCCGGCCTCCTCGACGGTCTGCGCGGCGGCCTCGTCGAGCACGTTGACCACGAGGCTCTTGGCCTGCGCGTCGTAGTACGTGCCCGCCGCGTCGGCGCCGAGGTCGCCGAGCAGCGTGGAGGCGAGCTTTCCGGCCGCCGTGACCGACAGGGTCTCGGGCGCGGTGGGCTTCGGGGCCTCGCTGGCGTTCGCACTCTGGAAGGTGACTCCCGCGGCGACGAGTGCGGTGATTCCCGCACCTGCCACGGCGGTCCGCCGCCCGGGTATGCGTCGGTGCTTCAACTCATGTCCTCCTGTGGGGGGTCGGCCCGGGAGGGTTGTGGGGACCCCACGGACCGGAAGGCTGGTTGACGAGCGCCAACTCTTCCGATTCCACAGGGGGCACACAAGGTCGACTTGAGGACGTGCGCACGACAACTCCAGCGCGGTCACACGGTCTTCACCCTTCATGTTCCTTTCAGCAGGATTCGCGCGGCGGACCAGCAAGGGAGAGCCCCCGCACACCTGTCGGCGTGCGGGGGCTCGTCGTGCTGCCTGCTGTGCTCCGGCGGACGGACCGACGGACTAGTAGACGCTGACGCCGTAGGCGCTCAGGGCCTCCGTGACCGGCTGGAAGAACGTCGTACCGCCGGAGGAGCAGTTGCCGCTGCCGCCGGAGGTCAGACCGTACGCGGTGCCGTTGCTCCCGTAGAGCGGGCCGCCGGAGTCACCGGGCTCGGCGCAGACCGTGGTCTGTATCAGCCCGGAGACTATGTCGCCGCCGCCGTAGTTGACGGTGGCGTTCAGGGCGGTGACCCGGCCGCTGTGGGTACCGGTCGTGGAACCGTCGCGGATGACGGTGGTGCCCACGCTCGGGGTGGCCGCGCGGGTGATGTCCACGCCGTTCGCGGTGCCGGGCCGGCTGACGGAGCCCGAGTACCGGACGATGCCGTAGTCGTTGCCCGGGAAGCTGGAGCCGGTCGTCGAGCCGATGACCGAGGTGCGGCCGGAGTTGGAGTACCAGGTACCCGCGCCGTCCGTGCAGTGGCCCGCGGTCAGGAAGAACTGCTGGCCGCTGCTGTTCTGGACGTTGAAGCCGAGGGAGCAGCGCCAGCTGCTCGCGTAGATGGCGTCGCCGCCCTGGATGAGCTTGTTGAACGTGCCGGGGGTGCGCTTGATCGTGAGCGCGTCGGCCTTGTCGCCGGCCTGCTCCTTGATCTTCGCGATCTCGGCCTGGGAGACCGTGCTGTCGACCGTGAGAAGCACCCGGCCGGACTTGCTGTCGACGGCCCAGGCGGTGCCCGGGACGTCGGCCTCGAGCACCGCGCCGCTGGCGCTGCTGAGTTCGGCGGCACTGAAGGTGGCGGGGGTCTCGGACGCGTTCGCGCTGGGGATCGCGATCGCGGCTGCGGCCACGAGGCCGGCGGATACGGCGATCAGCCTGGTCCGTCTCGTGATACCGCTGCGGGGGGTGGTGCGCTTGATCCTCACTTTTCGTTCCTCCACGGGGGAAGTCGGGGGCCCTCTTGTGGGGTGCGGGCCCGTGAGGCGCAGCCAGGGGCGGACCTCCGGGTTCCGGATAGGTCGTGCCCCTGACAAGCGCTGAGGTTGGAGTATTCGGCCGAACGGCCGGTCGGCGCAAGAGTGCCTTTCGGCCGTCAACCTTTGAACGACTTTTGCCAACCCCCGGCGGAACTCAGCGCAGTTCGCGCTCCCCCGCCTCGATACGGGCCTCCAGCGTGTTCCCCGGCGGCGGGAAGGGGCAGACGAAGTGGTCGGCGAACGCGCACGGCGGCAGCAGCGCGCGGTTGAAGTCGACCGTCGTACGGCCCTCGGCGTCCGGCGCGGCCGGGCGCAGGAACCGGAAGCGGTAACTGGTGCTCCCGCTGGTGGCGTCGGCGAAGACGGCCCACAGCGAGCCGTCCCCCTCGACGCTCACCTGGAGCGTGAGTTCCCGCCCGCCCAGTTCGAAGGCCAGCTCACCGCCGAGGCCGAGCCCGCGCTCCCGGCCGTCCGCGTTCGGCACCCGCACACTCCGCTGCCCGGTGTCGTACGGCGTGAAGATCCCCGGCACCGACCAGCGTGGATCGTACGGCGTGGCCGCGATGCCCCGGAACGCGCGCCGCGCCTCGGCGGCCGGGTCGTAGTCGCGCACACCCCACAGGCCCTCGCGGACCAGGACGACCAGGCGCCGCTCGCCGTGGGCCACCCGGGCCGCGCCCGCCGGGCCCGGGTCGGCCGTGAGCCGCACCTCGCCGTCGAGGGGCCGCCCGTCCACGGTGAGTCCGTCCGCCCCGGCGGCCGACAGCAGTACCGCGTCACCGTCCGTCCTCCAGTTGCCGGGGATGTCCGGAAGTTGTCCGTCCGGATAGTCCTCCAGCCAGTAGGTGCCGGTCAGCGCGAGCGGCCCGTAGGGCGCCGACACCGTCGTGACGCGGTGCTCGTGCCACCGCTTCCACTCCTCGGGTGCGTCCGTCGTCATGCGGTCAACCCTTCCACACCGGGTCGGCCAGACCGAGGTGGGACCGCAGGGTGGCGCCCTCGTACGCGGTGCGGAACGCGCCCCGCTCCTGCAGCAACGGGACCACCCGGTCCACGAACTCGTCCAGCCCGCCCGGGGTCAGATGGGGTACGAGGATGAAGCCGTCGGCGGCGTCCTCGGCCACGAACGCCTCCAGCTCGGCGGCGACCTCCTCGGCAGTGCCGACGAAGGACTGCCGGGCGCTCGCCTCGATCACGGTCTGCCGGATGGACAGCCCCCTCTCCTGCGCGAGGGCCCGCCACTTCTCGGCCACCGCGACGCTGTCGCCGTGCCGGGTCCGCCCCTGGCTGAGCTGCGGGTCGGCCACCGGGTCGATGTCGGGCAGCGGCCCGTCGGGGTCGTACGCGGACAGGTCGACGCCCCAGACCTGCTCCAGCGTCAGCAGCGCGGTCTGCGGGGAGACCTGCTGCCACCGGATCTCCTCGGCCCGCTCCCGTGCCTCGGCGGGGGTGTCCCCGAGGACGACGGTGACACCGGGCATGATCTTGAGGTCGTCCGGGCTCCGGCCGTGCTTCGCCAGGCGCCGTTTGACGTCGGCGTAGAAGGCGCGACCCGCCTCCAGGGTGCCGTGCCGCGTGAAGATCACGTCGGCGGAGGACGCGGCGAACTCCCGGCCCTCGTCGGAGTCGCCCGCCTGGATCACCACCGGGTGCCCCTGCGGGGAGCGCGGCACGGTGAACTCACCCGCGATGTCGAAGTGCCTCCCGTGGTGGGCGAAGGGGCGGGGTGTGCCGTCCGGGGTCCAGGAGTCCCACAGCTCCCGGGCGGTGGCCACGAACTCGGCGGCGCGGGTGTACCGCTCGGAACGGTCCAGGAAGCCGCCGCGCCGGAAGTTCTCGCCGGTGAAGGCGTCGGAGGAGGTGACCACGTTCCAGGCCGCCCGGCCGCCGCTGAGGTGGTCCAGGGTGGCGAACCTCCGGGCGAGTTCGTAGGGCTCGTTGAAGGTGGCGTTGACCGTGGCGGCCAGCCCGAGGTGCTCGGTGACGGCGGCGAGCGCGTTCAGCACGGTCAGGGACTCCGGGCGGCCGACCACGTCCAGGTCGTGGATGCGCCCCTTGTGCTCGCGCAGCCGCAGCCCTTCGGCGAGGAAGAAGAAGTCGAACAGGCCGCGCTCGGCGGTGCGGGCGAGGTGCTCGAAGGAGGCGAACTCGATCTGCGAACCCGAGCGCGGATCGGCCCAGACGGTGGTGTTGTTCACGCCGGGGAAGTGCGCGGCGAGGTGCATGCCCCTACGTGCGGTCGTGTTCGCGCGTGCGGTCCTGTTCCCGTGGACGGTCATGAGGTCCCCCCTGCGACGGCGTACTGGTTGGCGGGCCGGGTCAGGCCCAGATGGTCCCGGAGCGTGCTGCCCGGGTAGAAGGTGCGGAACAGGCCCCGGTGCTGGAGCAGGGGCACGGTGCCGTTGACGAGGCGTTCCAGGTCGCGGCGCGGCTCGGCCGGCGTGAGGTGGAAGCCGTCGACGGCGCCCTCCCGGTGCCAGGCGGCGATGAGTTCCGCCAGGTCGACGGGGCCGCCGCGGTACAGGGGGCCCCGTGGGGTGGGCCGGGGGCCGCCTCCGCCGTGGCCGGGGTCGGCCGCGTACTCGCCGTCCGCGAGGTCGACCTCCAGGGCGGCGAGGACCCGCAGGTCGTCCGGGTCACGGCCGTGCGCCGCCGCTGCCGCCCGCAGTTCGGCCCGCGCGGCGGCGGCCTCGGCGGGGTGTGCGGTGCGGACGAGGGCGACGTCGGCGTACCGGGCGGCGACCGCGCGGGCGGGCCCCTCGGTGGCGTCGACGACGCGCACGGGGTGGCCCTGCGGGGGGCGGGGCACGATGGAGGGGCCCTTGACCGAGAAGTGGGGGCCGGTGAAGTCGACGTAGTGCAGCTTGTCCCGGTCGACGAAACGGCCGGTGGCCACGTCCCGGATCTCGGCGTCGTCCTCCCAGCTGTCCCACAGGCGCGCCGCGACGTCGGCGACCTCGCCGGCCTCCTGCCAGAGCGCGTCGGCGGGCGCGGCGTGACGACGGCCGAAGAGACGGGCCTCGCCCTCGGTGGTGGACACCTCGATCCGCCAGCCGGCCCGGCCGCGGCCGACCCAGTCGAGGGTCGCCACGGCGGCCTGGACGTGGAAGGGCTCGGTGTGGGTGACGGTGACGGTGGGGACCAGGCCGACGCGGTAGGTGGCAGGGGCCACCCGGGCCAGGACGGCGAGCGCGTCGGGCCCGGGCCGGGCGAACCCGTCGCCGAGGGTCACGAAGTCGAGCGCGGCGCGTTCGGCGAGCCGGGCCGCGTCCACGTAGGAGCCGGCGTCGTACGCCGACGGCCGGTCCAGGGCGGCGGCCAGGTGCAGCCGCCCCCTGCCGTGGGAGGAGGTCATGCGGATCATCCCTTTCTGGTGCGGTACGGGGCCGCGGGTTCAGAGGACCTTGGAGAGGAACGCCCGGGTGCGCTCGTGCCGCGGACGCTCCAGTACGTCGCCGGGCGGGCCCTGTTCGACGATGCGCCCGTCGTCCATGAACACCACGGTGTCGGCGACCTCGCGGGCGAAACCGATCTCGTGCGTGACGACGATCATGGTGGTGCCCCGATGGGCCAGGTCCTTGATGACGTCGAGGACCTCGCCGACCAGTTCGGGGTCGAGCGCGGAGGTCGGTTCGTCGAAGAGGAGCAGCTTCGGCTCCAGGGCGAGCGCCCGCGCGATGGCCACCCGCTGCTGCTGGCCTCCGGAGAGCTGCCGGGGGTAGGCGTCGGCCTTGTCCGCGAGCCCGACCCGCTCCAGCAGCCGGCGCGCCGCGTCGACGGCCTCGCGGCGCGACCTCTTCAGCGCGGAGAGCGGTGCCTCGGTGATGTTCTCCAGCACGGTCAGGTGCGGGAAGAGACGGAAGTTCTGGAAGACGAAGCCGATCCGCGTGCGTTGCCTGAGCACCTCGCGCTCGGGCAGCTCGCGCAGCCGGTCGCCGGTGCGCCGGTAGCCGATGAGGACGCCGTCCACGCTGATCACGCCCCGGTCCACCTTCTCCAGGTGGTTGACGGTGCGCAGCAGCGTCGACTTGCCGGAGCCGGAGGGACCGAGGACCACGGTCACCTCGCCGGTGCGCACGGTGAGGTCGATGCCCTTGAGCACCTCCAGCGGTCCGAAGCTCTTGTGCACGGACCTGATGTCGACCATGACGCTCATCGGGAGGACTCCTCGAGTAGGGGGCGGTGTGCCGCGCCGGGACCGGGCGGCACCCGCAGGAAGGCCAGCGCGGCCCGCGCGGTGGCGTCGTTCTGCCGGAACGCCACCGAGCCGGTGCGGGGCCGGGTGAACGCGCCCGCACCGCGGGCGTCGGTGTGCGGCCCGAGCGCGAACCGCCGCGGGTGCGGCCGGCCGGCCCGGTCCAGCACCCGTCCGTCGGCCCGGTCCACGGCCAGCAGCCCGTCGGGGGTCGCGGCGGCCCCGTCGGCGTACAGCGCGCGCAGCAGCGGATCACTGGTCCGCTCGACGGTGGGATGCGGCAGCCGCGCCTCGACCAGCGCCCGCGCGTCGAAGGCGGCGCCCGGCAGGGTGGCACCCCTCGCCCGGAAGACCCCGCCCTCGGCGGTGACCGTCATGTCGGCGCCCAGGAAACGCACCACACCGGCCCGGGACAGCGCGAGCAGCTGCCGCAGCCGGGGTCCGGGCGGGCCGGAGGCGAGGTGGCTGAAGAAGCCGTGCCACCAGCCGCCGGTGTCGCCGAGCCGGACGAGCTGTCCGTAGACGGAGAGCAGGGCGAGGAAGACGGCCTGGTCGGGGCTGTGCGCCGGGTCGTGACGACGCCGCAGGTCGGCCTCGACGTAGCGGCGCAGCCCCTCCTGGAGCTCCTCGTGCGAGCCGTACCGCACCCCGTCCAGGGGGCGGTCGAGGGCGGCGAGGTCGAGCCGGTCGGCAGGGTCGGGCACGGCGGCGGCGACGAGGCCGGCCCGCTCGACCGGGTCGGCGGCGGCGTACCGCGCCTCGAAGGCGGACCAGGCGACGGTCACCCTCTCCGGATGGGCCGTGAACAGCCGGTGGTAGTGGGCGAACCCCAGCTCCTTCTCGACCAGCGGCCACATGTCCCGCCGGAAGTCGACCCCCTCCGGCCGGGCGAGCAGCGCGTCGGCCTCGGCCGGACCGAAGAACCTCGGCAGCGGGGGCCGCTCCCCGGTCCAGGCGTAGCCGATCTTCGCGTGGTACGGCACTCCGCGCCGCGAGCCGACGTACAGCACCGGCTCCCGCCCGGAGGGTACGTACGTGTCCCCGTCGTACCGTCCGCCCCTGCCCTCGGTCAGCAGCACCATGAGGTCGACGAAGGCCAGCCCGAATCCGCGGACGAGGACCGGCTCCCCGGGGCGCAGCGCGGACAGGTCGCTGTCGGCGGTGAAGTCGGGCGGGAGGTGGACCAGGCCGTGCGCACGGGCGTACGCCGACAACTCCCGTTGTTCGTCGTCGGGTTCGGCGTCGAGGTGGCCGAGGGAGAGGATGACCAGGTCGGCGCGGAGGGGCAGGGTCCGGCCCTCCAGCCACACCCGCTGGCGTTCCTCGCGCGAGCCGTCGATCCGCACCGCGCGGCGCGCGTGGTGGTACACGACGACGTTCGAGGGCAGGCCGGCCACGGCGCGCTGGTACACCCAGCGCAGGTACGCGCCCTGGGCACGGCGGCCGGCGAAGGTGCGGCCGTCCAGGCCCGCCCACTGGTGCAGAGTGGGCCCCGGTCGCACGGGCCCGGCCATCTCCACCGTGTCGTCGGTGAACATGGTGACGTCCTCGGCGTGCGAGTTCATCCACAGCAGCGGCGACTGCTCCGCCCGCCATATGCGCCCGGCGCCCGGCGGGTGCGGGTCGACGAGGTGGATGTCGAGGCCTGAACCGTCGTACAGCTCGGGCGCGTTGGCGGCGATGCGCTCCAGCAGTCCGGTGCCGCGCGGTCCGGCGCCGACGATCACCAGCGCGGGCCGGGTCATCGGGTGCGCTCCGTGCCGCGCGCGTAGTGCTTCTCGACGTAGTACTGGCCGATGCCCAGCAGCGAGGTGACGACGGTGTACCAGACGGTGGCCACCATCAGCAGCGGGATGACCTGGTAGGTGCGGTGATACACGAGCTGCACCGAGTACAGCAGGTCCTGGACGGCGATGACGCTGACGATGGAGGTGCCCTTGAGGGTGCCGATCAGCATGTTCCCGGCCGGCGGCACGATGGAGCGCATGGCCTGCGGGAGGACGATCCGCCGCCATCGGCGCCACCGGCTCAGCCCCAGCGCCTGTGCCGCCTCGATCTGGCCGCGGTCGACGGAGAGGATGCCGCCGCGCACCACCTCGGCGGCGTACGCGGCCTCGTGCAGGGTGAGGCCGATGATCGCGACGGTGACCGGGCCGAGCAGGTCGACCGTCTTCACGCCGAGGACCTGCGGGTACAGGGCGCCGATGTTGAACCACAGCAAGAGCTGCACCAGGATCGGGATCGACCGGAACAGCCACACGTAACCCCAGCTCACCGCACGCAGCACGGGGTTGGCGGAAAGCCGGAACGCGGCGAGCAGCGTGCCGAGCGCGAAGCCGAGGACCATGACGACGGCGGTCAGCCAGAGGGTGAGCCACAGGCCGCGCAGTACGGCGTCGGAGGTGAAGTGGTCGGCGACGACGCCCCACTGGAAGGCGTCGTTGCGCAGGACGGAGTTGACGGCCAGTCCGAGGAGGACGAGGACGGCGACGGCGGCCGTCCACTGGCCGAGGCGGCGCTCCGGGACGATCCGCGGGAGGTCCGCCTTGTCCGGGGACTCCGGGGCGGCGGCGGATGGGGTGAGGGTGTCGGAGGACATGTGAAGGCTCCGTGACATCGAGTCAGTCGGACACGGTGGGTGTGCCTTCACACGGCCGAGCCCCTCAGCAGGGCCGTCCGCCGAGAGTACGGGGGTGATTCGGTCCGCTGTCAAGGCTGTCCACACTGTGAGCCGTGCGTCTCAGGTCGTTGACGCGGAACCGGTTGCCTGTTCCACTTGGCCCATGCATCCACAGCAGTGGCTGGTCACGCGCTCCCACATCGACTTCGGTCGAGTGTGGTCCTGTTCCTGTTGAGCCGACCCCTCTGCCTGCCCTGATCACCTGACGCCGTCGGGGCCTTTTCGCTTTCGCCACGCTCTTCCCGCCTTCACACACGCGCCCCTCCCCTCGCGTCCCCTCGCGCTCCCTCGCGCTGCCTCACGCCTTCGCTCTCAGGAGATCTCCCACCATGCGTACGCCCACGCGTGCCCGAAACAGACTCTTCGCACCTTTCGCCCTGATCGCCTCGGCGGTCCTGCTGCTCACCGCGTGCGGCTCCGGCGACCCCGCCGGCAACGTCGCGGGCGCGGCGGCCGGCTCCGACGCCATCCCCACCACGGACGTCGTCTCCGACGTCGAGAAGAACACGGTCGCCGCGCAGCTGCTGCCGCCCGGCACCAGGGAACTCACCCTCGCCGTCAGCGTCGGCGGCACGCCGCCCGGCACCACCTATCTGACCGACGGCAGGACGCTGACCGGCCAGGACGTCGACTTCGCGCACGCCGTCGCGGGCGCGCTCGGCATCCGCCTCACGACGGAACAGGCGTCCTTCGAGGCGATCCTGCCCGCCCTGGACAGCGGCAAGTACGACGTCGGCGCCGCCAACTTCGGGGTGACCGAGGAGCGGCGGAAGACCATCGACTTCGTCACCTACATCAACGACGGCCAGGGCTTCGCCGCCCGCGAGGACAGCGGCCTGTCCGAGGTCACCGACCTCGGGCAGCTGTGCGGGCTGAAGGTGGCGACCGGCGCCGGCACCACCTTCGAAGCCACCCTGGAGGAGAACAGGCACCTGTGCACGGACGCCGGCGAGAAGGCGTACGCGGTGCAGACCTACAGCGAGCCCGGCGCGCTGTGGTCCTCGCTCCAGCAGGGCCGCAGCGACGTCGTGATGTCCACCATCAACGGCCTGCGCTACGCCGTCGCCCACCAGCGGGGCCTGAAGTTCCTGAACGAGTTCCACCGCCTGGACGTCGGCTTCGCCCTCAAGAAGGGGTCGAAGCTGGCGCCCGCCCTCCAGGCCGCGGTGAACGGGCTCATCGCCGACGGGACGTACGACCGGGTCCTGAAGAAGTGGGGGACGACGAAGTCGGCGATCACCAGGTCCGAGATCTCGCCCCCCGAACGCAAGGACTGACGGCCCCTCAGCAGTCGCACCCGCAGCCGTCGCAGCAGCACCCGTCGCCGCAGTTGCTGCAGCACTCGCAGCACTGGCAGCAGTCACCACACCCGCTGCAGTCGCAGTTGGCGCACGGCCCCTGCTTGCGCTCCCCGCTCCACGGGTCGTGGTATGTGCCGCAGCACAACTGGCACGTACAGGCCAGCCCCAGCCACACCGCGCACCCCGCGAGCAGCCCGCGCCGGTCGCGGCGGGGCGGCTCCGGAGGCATCGGCCCACCCGGCCCACCGGGGGCGCCCGGGGTGCCCGGGGCGCCGGGCGGGGCGTACGGGTGGCTGCCGTGGGCGCACGAGACGGTGCCGAAGGCGCGGTCGACGGAGGCGCCCAGCTCGTGGACGAGCAGCCGGTGCACCAGCCGGCCGTCGCCGAACTCCGCCTCCCGCAGCGCGAGCCGCACCCCGCGCACGGCGTCGTCGGCCAGCCGCCGGGCCTCGGTGAGCGGGGTCCCGGTGGCGGTGAGCGGGTTCCAGGCGCCCGACGCGGCGTCGGCCTCCCGGTCCTCCACCGCGTCCAGGAGATGGGCGAGCCGCCCGAACAGGCGCCCCGCCTCGGCGAGCGGCTCGGCGTTGCGCGGCCGTCCGGCGAGGTGGGCGGTGTGCGCGAACGCGGCGGCGGTCGCGGTCTCGGTCGGCTCGGTGACCGTGAGGAGGGGCGTGCCGGGCCCGGCGAGGGCCTCGATGCCGCCCTGCCGGTCCACGGCGTCGACCAGTACGGCGGTGTCGAAGCCGACGGCACCGCCACTGCGGGCGCCGGCCGCGTCCCAGCCCGCGGCGACCCGGCGGGCGGCGAACGCCACCGGCCGGCGGGCCAGCAGTCCGTCCCCGTCGGCGACGTGGTCGCGCACCTTCGCCGAGGCCAGCACCAGGGAGACGGCGGCCGCGAGCCGCGCTCCCTCGCCGTGCGCGACGGACGCGGTGCGCATCCCGCGCAGCGCGCACGGCCCCGCCGTACGCCGCCCGGCAGCCCTGCCGCTGCGGTCACCGGCCTGAGCCTCCGTCAAAACCGATATGAGCAGCCCGTCATAGTTCGTCACGATCCGCGCGAACTGTCCGTGGTCCTTGCGCAGTGCGAGACACAATCCGCACAAATGCGCCATCCACTGGCTCGTGAGGCTCTCCCCGAGCCGGTGCCTGCACGGCCTGACGATTCCGAACACAACGCTCCCCCGTGGTTCGTACGACGCTGAGCTGCGGCATCGTACCGCTGCCCCGTTCACCCGGACGCCCCCTCGCTCACCCGTCCGCCGGGAAGAATCATATTTCACTCACAGTCAGCATCCGTTTGGGAAACGACCCTTGGGACACAAGGACTCTCGACGGATTCGCTGTGCACCAGTACCGTCACAAACCCCCCGCGCGGCGTCTATCCACTTGGCGCGACGTCCGCATCATGGATGACCATAGGGATGCGGAAGCACGAAAGACCGCTGTGAGAGGAGGCGTCCATGGGATCGGTACGCAAGGCGAGTGCGTGGCTCGGCCTCGTCGACGACAACGATGACGAGCGTTACTACGACGACGACTACTCCGAGGGGACCGAGTCCGGCGACGCCTGGGTCACGGACCCTCGGGTGAAGGTGGCCACGGACGTGGCCGAGGAGAAGGGCCGCCGTATCGGTACGGTCACGCCGGACAGCTTCCGGGACGCGCGCGCCATCGGCGAGCTGTTCCGGGAGGGCGTCCCGGTCATCATGAACCTGACGGCCATGGAGGCCACCGACGCCAAGCGCGTGGTCGACTTCGCGGCCGGGCTGATCTTCGGTCTGCGCGGTTCGATCGAGCGGGTGTCCACCCGGGTGTTCCTGCTGAGCCCGGCCGACACCCAGGTCATCAGTGGCGAGTCCGCCGCGCACCGTTCCGACGGTTTCTTCAACCAGAGCTGAGGCGGGGCCGCGCACCACGGCCCCGCCCCCGCCCAAGTCTCACCGGAAGGCGTCGAGTCCGGTGAGCGCCTTGCCCAGTACGAGCTGGTGCATCTCGACGGTGCCCTCGTAGGTGAGCACCGATTCCAGGTTCGTCGCGTGCCGCATCACGGGGTATTCGAGGGAGATCCCGTTGGCACCGAGGATCGTGCGGGCCGTACGGCAGATGTCGATGGCCTCGCGTACGTTGTTGAGCTTGCCGAAGCTGACCTGCTCGGGGCGCAGGCGGCCGGCGTCCATGCGCCGCCCGAGGTGGTGGGCGAGCAGAATCCCCTTGTGCAGTTCGACCGCCATGTCGGCGAGCTTGGCCTGGGTCAGCTGGAAACCGCCGATGGGCCGCCCGAACTGCTCCCGCGACTTCGCGTACTCCAGGGCCGCCTCGAAGGAACTGCGGGCCGCGCCCATCGCGCCCCAGACGATGCCGTAACGGGCGTGGGACAGACAGCTGAGCGGTCCGCGCAGCCCGGTGACCTCCGGCAGCACGGCGTCGGCGGGCAGCCGTACCCCGTCGAGCACGAGCTCGCTGGTGACGCTGGCCCGCAGGGACCACTTGTGCTTGATCTCGGGCGCGGAGAAGCCGGGGCTGTCGGTG
Organism: Streptomyces lancefieldiae; assembly: GCF_031845825.1. Classification (NCBI taxonomy): domain Bacteria; kingdom Bacillati; phylum Actinomycetota; class Actinomycetes; order Kitasatosporales; family Streptomycetaceae; genus Streptomyces; species Streptomyces lancefieldiae. The sequence goes on from NZ_JAVRFH010000011.1 coordinate 209,052, forward strand.
GGCACGACGAAGCCGCGGACGCCGTCCTCGGTCTGCGCCCAGACGACGGCGACACCGGCCACGGACCCGTTGGTGATCCACATCTTGCGTCCGTCGAGCACCCAGTCCCCCCCGCCGTCGCGCTTGGCGCGGGTGCGCATGTTGGCGGGGTCGGAGCCGTGGTCGGGCTCGGTCAGCCCGAAGCAGCCGATGACCTCGCCGGCGGCCATGCGCGGCAGCCACGCCTGCTTCTGCTCCTCGCTGCCGAAGCGGTGGATGGCGTACATGGCGAGGGAGCCCTGCACGGAGACCAGGGAGCGGATGCCGGAGTCGGCGGCCTCCAGTTCCAGACAGGCGAGCCCGTACTGCACGGCACTCGCGCCGGCGCAGCCGTGGCCCTCGAGCGACATGCCGAGCGCGCCGATGCCGCCGAGCTCACGGGCCAGCTCGCGGATGCCGGGCAGCTCGCCCTTCTCGTACCACTCGGCGACGTACGGCAGGACGCGGTCCGCGGCCCAGTCCCGCACGGTGTCCCGGATCGCCAGGTCCTCCGGTTCCAGGAGGTCGTCGAGGCCGAGGGGGTCGGCGGGGTCGAACGCGGGCAACTTGGGGGACGCGGCCATGGATACCCTCCGGGACGTCAAAACTAGCGCTGCTAGTCACGGCTTCGTGTCGACGTTACGATGCACCGTGCCGCACGTCCACCATGCTCTCCCCCCGTGAGCCGCCGACGGCGGCGCACCCCCGCGGGCGACGTCCGTCTGCCGACGGACGGTGAACGGGTGGTGCGCGAGCGGGAGACCCGTACGCTCACACCGAGACGCGTGACTCCACCGCGTCCCGGGGCGCGGGCACCGAAACCGGCTCGCACTGCATCAGCCGCGGCAACCGCAACGCCATCACCGCCCCCAGCAGCAACAACCCCGCGCTCACCACCAACGTCACATGCAGCCCATGCACGAACGCGTCCGCGGACGCCCGCCGCAACGCATCCCCCGCAGGCCCCCCGAGCTGCGCGGCGACCTCGTACGCCTCACCCAGTGAATGCCCCGCGGCCACCGACGCCGACGCCGGCACCCCGGGCACGCCCCCCGCCAGCCCGGGCGTGTACGCCGCGTTCATCACGCTGCCCAGCAGCGCGATCCCGATCCCGGCGCCCAGTTGGTACGACGTCTCCCCGATCGCCGCCGCCCCGCCGGAGTGCGTCTGGGGCGCCTCGCTCAGCATCGACTCGTACGCCCCGAACAGCGTGGTCTCCAGCCCGAAGCCGAGCAGCACGAACCCCGACAGCAGCAGCGCGCAGTTGTCGGTCCGGCCCATCGCCGTCAGCAGCACCACCGCCACTGCCGTCAGACAGAACCCGGCGCACACCATCCGGCGCGGCCCGAACCGCCGCAGCATCCGCGCGCCCGCCAGGCCGGCCGCCATCGCGGCGAACGTCAGCGGCAGCAGCCGCAGCCCGGTCTCCAGTGGGGACAGCCCGAGCACCAGCTGCAGATACTGCGCCGCGATCAGCTCCAGCCCCACCAGCGCCAGCATCGCGAGCACGATGCACCCGACCGACGTACTGAACGCCGGCCGCCGGAACATCCGCAGGTCCACCAGCGGATACGTACGCCGCCGCTGCCGTCGTACGAACGCGGCCAGCAGGACGGCACCCACCACCAGCGGCACAAGGGTGAGCACGCTCGCCACCGGCTCCCCGCCACCCAGCCGCTTCACGCCCAGGACGACCCCGAACAGTCCGGCCGCCGCCATCAGCGCGCCGACCACGTCCCAGGGTCCGCTTCCGTCGCCCTTCGACTCGGGCAGCAGCAGCAGCCCCACCGGCAGGCTGACCAGCATCAGCGGAATGTTGACGAGGAAGACCGAGCCCCACCAGAAGTGCTCGAGCAGGAAGCCTCCGAGCAGCGGTCCGACCGCCGCGCCGACGGCGGCCACGGCGCTCCAGACGCCGATGGCGAGCGCCCGCTCCCGCCGGTCGGGGAAGACCTGGCGCAGGATCGACAGCGTCGCCGGCATGATCATCGCGCCGCCGACGCCGAGCAGCGCACGGGCCAGGATCAGCACCTGGGCGTCGTCGGCGAGGGCCGCGAGCGCGGAGGCGACGCCGAAGAGCGCGTAGCCGAGCAGCAGGATCCGTCTGCGGCCCACCCGGTCGCCCAGCGTGCCGAACAGGATCAGCAGCGAGGCGCAGACGAGCGGGTAGACGTCGACGATCCAGAGCAGTTCGATGGCGCCGGGCCTGAGGTCCTCGGTGACGGCGGGGACCGCCACGTGCAGCACGGTGGCGTCGACGGCGACGAGCAGCAGGCTGACGCAGAGGACGACCAGGACGACCCAGCGGTTGGCACCGGCCCCGGCCGCCCGACGGCGCGGCGCGGCGGCAGCCGTGGTCGTCCCGGACATGTACGTACCTCCCAGATGTTCCCTCGCGTCCGGCGGGCTGCGCGGGGTGGGGATTCCCTGCGGTTCGGCCGGAGAGAAGCAGGGGGCTCCGGGCCGGGCAACGGAACGCGAGTGACTCGCAGAGTACGCGAGACCGTGCATCGCCCACGTGGCGGGCCTCACACATCCGGCGTGACCTGTGTGGCATGCGCCACCGCCTCCCCGGCCCCGCCCGCCCCGGCCGGCCGGCCACCCCGGCGTCCGGCAGATAATCGAGCCCGTGACCGATCTTGAAACGCGCGCGCCGGGCCGCGCCGGAGCCCTGCGCCGGGCCGCCCCGGCGCTCCTCGGCTACGCGGCCGTACGCGCCCTGGGCCTGCTCGCCCTGGCCCTGTGGAGCGCCGCGCGCGACAAGAGCGCGTACACGCTGCTGACCGCCCGCTGGGACTCCCTCTGGTACACCAGGGTCGCCGAGCTGGGCTACGGCTACGAGGTGCGCCTGCCGAACGGCGACGTGCACTCCAACCTGGCCTTCTTCCCGCTGCTGCCCTGGCTGGAGCGGCTCGGCGCGGCGGCGGGGCCGCTGTCGTACGCCGACGCCGGGTTCGTCGTCTCGCTGCTCGCCTCGCTCGCCGCGGCGTGGGGGATCTTCGCGGTGGCGGAGCACGTGTACGGCCGCCGTGCCGCGGTGTGCGCGGTGCTGCTGTGGGCCGTGCTGCCGGTCGGGATCGTGCAGTCGATGGCGTACAGCGAGTCCCTGTTCACGGCGCTCGCCGCCTGGTCGCTGTACGCGGTGCTGACCGGGCGCTGGGTGACGGCGGGGACGCTGGCCGCGCTGGCCGGGCTGACCCGCCCCGTGGGGCTCGCGGTGACGGCGGCGGTGTGGGTGGCCGCGATCGCGCCGTTCGTGCGAAGTCGGAGCGAGGTCGCCGCGGACGGCGCCCACGGCACGGAACGCGCCCCGGGCGAGGGCGCACGGCGCGCACTCGGGGTGCTCCTCGCGCCGCTGGGCGCCGCCGGCTACGTCCTGTGGGTCGGCCACCGCACCGGCAAGGGACCGCTCGGCTACCTCGACGTCCAGGCGGGCTGGCGCAACGGCTTCGACGGTGGCCTGGCCTTCGCCCGCTTCACCGCCGAGAAGTTCACGTCGTTCCCGTCGGCCCTGGCGGGCGTCGGGCTGGTCGTCGGCGTGGCCCTCCTCGTCCGGCTGTACGTCGCGTGCGTACGGCAGCGCCAGCCGCTCGCGCTGCTGGTGTACGCGGGGACCGTCGCCGTCCTCGCCCTGTGCGCGTCGAGCTACTTCGGTTCGAAGCCGCGGCTGCTGCTGCCCGCCTTCCCGCTGCTGCTGCCCCTCGCCGTGGCCCTCGCCCGGCTGCGAACGTCCAGGTCGGCGCTGGTCGTGGGCGCGGTCGCGGTGGCGTCGGCGGTCTACGGGGCGTTCTGGCTGAACGGCTCCGGGCCCCCCTGACGGCCCGGCCTCCCGATGACTGTCCGGGGAATTCCGCACCAGCATTCGGTGAACGAATTCGGTAAGCACGATAAGACCGCCGTCCGGGCCGATCAAAGGAATTGAAGTCCAGAGTTGGCAGCGGATGAGGATTCCCGGTGAATAAACTGCCGCCTGAGAGGAATCCCACATCACATCGTCATCACAAAGCCGTTGATTCGGCCGGGATCACTCCTCACTCGCTGTAACGTCGATCGGGTGCGTACCGAACGGAAGCTCACCCGTCTGGATCGGGTGTTCGCGAGACTGGACCGGGAGCCGGAACGGCCGGCCCTCCTGGACGTGCCGGAGATGAGCCGGCACAGGTTCGCGCTGTTCGCCGGAACCCTCGCGTTCTACATCGCGATCGTGTGGGCCGTGCTGATCACCTCGTGGCTGGTGCGGCTCGACTGGCAGGTCATGTTCTTCCGGCCCTACCAGCAGTGGCCGGAGATCCACGCGTTCGTCGACTACTACGTGGTGCTCGGCCAGCGCGGCCCCACCGCGGTGATGGTCGCGGCCTGGCTGGGCTGGCGCTCCTGGCGGCAGCACACGTTGCGCCCCCTGCTCGCGCTGGGCGTCTCGCTGCTCCTGCTGAACATCACGGTCGGTGCCGCCAAGTACGGCATGGGCCGGCTGGGGCCGCACTACGCGACCACGATCGGCTCGAACGAGATGTGGCTCGGCGGCGATATATTTCCGAGCGGTCACACCGCGAACGCCGTCGTGACCTGGGGCATCCTGGCCTATCTGGCCTCGACGCCCAGGGCGCGGCGCTGGCTGTCGGCCCTGTCGGCGGTCACCTCGCTCGGGGTGGGCATGTCCACCGTCTACCTCGGTACGCACTGGCTCAGCGACGTGCTCCTCGGCTGGGCGGCGGGTCTGCTGATCCTGCTGGCGCTGCCGTGGACGGAGCCGCTGATCACTCGTGCCGAGGCCTGGATCCTCAGCCTGCGCGACCGCCTGTACGCCCGCGGCGGCCGTACGGAGCCGGCGAAGCAGCCGGCCGGCACCCCGGTGGTCCTCACGCCCACCACCTCCGGCCGGGAGGACGTCCCGGCCCGCGAGCCGGTCGCCACGTCCCGCACCCGGGCGCCGGCGTATCTGGCCCCGGGGCCGCACACGACCCGCTCGGACCGCACGCCGGTCACCCCGGCGGGCAGCCGTCGGCCGCCGCACGCCGACCGCCACCCGCGGAACACGGCCTCGGCCGCACGCCATCCGTCGGGCGGCTGACTCCGTTCACCCGACGACGCCGCGGGACGGCACCTCGCGGCTCCCTCGGGCGTCAGCCCTTCCAGGCCCGGGACACCCGGCCGTCCTTCACCTCGAAGTTGAGCCGGCCCACCCGGTACTCCATCGTGATGATCGTTCCCGGCGCCAGCGACCGCACCGTGGCCCAGCCCCGTGCGCGCGCGAGCCGTTCGGCCGCGTCGGATTCGAGGCCGACGTACGTGTCCGGACTGTCCTGGGGTTCGGCTGGGGGTGTCGGAATCGGTGCCATGCCGCCACGCTATGCCCTGCCCCACGGCCGTGGAAGCCCAGGCCGGTATCGCGTGTGACAGACGCCCCTCCGGTCACATTTCTGTCACAGGATCACCACCCGCGTTTTGATTGAATCCCGTCACCCGGACGGACGGTTCCGTACTCCTTCCGCAGGCATTCGAGGTGAATTGCCGCGTGTCGCGCCACCCCCTCGAATAAACGGACGAGAAAGGCCTTCAGTGCGGCTCGCGGACCCGCTTCATTCCACTCTCGGCCGCCCCGGAATCGACTCCGAAACGAATCCGAAACGACCACAAACGGACTCCGAACGGACTCCGAACGGACTTGCGGAAACCAGTCGGGCGGTACAGGGAACACATCGTTCGCTCACAGGTTCCCCGCGCCCGTCACCCGCTCCTCGGCCCGGGACAGCGCGCGGGTGAGCCGGTCGCGGGCCGCCCTGATCGTCTCCGTCAGCGCGGCCGGCTCCAGCACCTCGAAGTCGAAGCCCAGCATCATCACGTGCACCACCATGACGTCCAGGCTCCCGGCGCCGGTGCGCAGGACACAGCTCTGCGGGCCCTCCGCCTCCAGGACCCCGGCGGTGGGCGTGATCTGCTCGGCGGCCTCCTCCAGGGGCACCAGCAGCCGCACCCGCGCGTGCGCGGCGTACGCGCGGGTGGAGACACCCTCGGAGACGTAGGCCGCCAGGTCCTCGGCGGGCGGCTCGCGCGGGGCGAAGCGGGGGCCGTGCGGCGGCGTCGGCGTGACGCGGTCCACCCGGAACGTGCGCCAGTCCGCGCGGTCGAGGTCGAAGGCGACCAGGTACCAGCGGCGCTCGGAGCACACCAGACGGTACGGCTCGACGGTGCGGCGCGACTCGCAGCCGTCATGGCCCCGGTACGCGAAGCGCAGCCGCTCGCCGTCCCGGCACAGGTGGGCCAGCTCGGTCAGGACGCCCGGGTCGACGGCGGACGGCTGGGGCCCGCGCAGCATCGGCACGGTGAAGGCGTTGAGGGCGCCCACGCGGCGGCGGAGCCGGTTCGGCAGCACCTGCTCCAGCTTGGCGAGGGCGCGTACGGAGGTCTCACCGATGCCCTCGATGCCCTGTCCGGCGGACGTGCGCAGCCCGACGGCGACGGCGACGGCCTCGTCGTCGTCCAGCAGCAGCGGGGGCAGTTCGGCGCCGGCGCCGAGCTGGTAACCGCCACCGGTGCCGGGGCTGGCGTTGACGGGGTAGCCCAGCTCGCGCAGGCGCTCCACGTCCCGGCGCACGGTGCGCGGGGAGACGCCGAGGCGGTCGGCCAGATCGGTGCCGGACCACTCGCGGTGGGCCTGGAGGAGGGAGAGCAGGCGCAGCAGTCGTGCCGAGGTCTCGAGCATGGCGCCGAGTCTGCCAGTGGTTGCGGACAGGTACTGTCCGCGGGACAGGGGGTCAGGCGGTCAGCGCGGTGACGGACACCGACAGGTCGTTGTCCCGGATGTAGTACGGGCCGGCCTCCACGGGCCCGTGCGACGTCCGCACGCGCGCGCGTGGCCAGGTGAGGACGGGAGGGCCGCCGCGATGTCCCCGGGCGCGGCGACGTCGAAGGTCAGACCGCCCGCGGAGTCACCGATGCAGTCGGCGCGCAGCGGGGCGGCCGGTGTGGTCGGCGGCGTCATGCGGTGCGGTTCCTCCCTGGGTATCTCCTCGTCCGGTCAGACCCGGAACTGCGCCTTCTGGTTGCCCGTGTCCGATTGCGATGCGATCACGGCCGTCAGGGCGCGGCGGCACCGGCCCACCCTTCCGGGCCGGGCCGGGCCGGTTCGACCTCGGCATCGGCCATTTCCGGCCACCCACTTCATTCGCTGATTTCCTGATTTGTCGACCAACCGGCGTGGCGGTTCATGACCCGCTTCACCCAGACAACGCCCTTGCCCCGCACGGCATTTGACGACTCCCGGGCGATCACGGCCGACAGCGGGGCGTACGCGCCGGATGGTTCGATTCGGTCGGCCGTGGGGCGTGACTCCCGCCTCAGATCGCCCGTTGTCTTCTGCATGAGCCGGGGACCCACCCGGACCACGGGCCGGGAGCCACCCGGTCCGGCCGCGCACCGCATCCCGAGGGAGCCACCCGTGCCGCGCATGCTCGACGTCAGCGACGACGTACGCGCCGAGATCGGCGACGAAGAAGCCGACCGCCTGCTCGCCGGGGAGTCCGCCCCGGGCACCTACGACTGCACGTCCTGCCGCACCCCGGGCGACTGCGAGCAGGAGCGCACCAGCACCGTTCTCTTCATCGGCGAAGAGACCGCCGTCCTCGCCTTCGCCCACGCCGGCTGTCTGCCCTCGCAGGTGGTCAAGGTCACCGAGGAACAGCTCCAGGGCGCCGTGAGGTCCATCAGCGCCGACAACGCCCGCTCCCCGGAGCCCGAGAGGGCCGCCGCGCCCGAGCAGGCCGTGCTCGGCGTCACCAGCGGCCTGGTCCTGATCGCCGGGGAGCTGCGCCCGGCCCTCGTGGTGGAACCGACCGCCCCCATCGCGCGGCCGGGCGCGGCCGGCGCCGGCGACGACTTCCTGCCGCTGCTCATCGAACAGGGCTTCCTGCCGGTCACCGAGCTGTCCACCGCGCCGACCGTACTGCACGGCTGGTCGGTACTGCTCGCGATGGGGCAGCTGCACGCGGTGCTCCAGCCGGGTGGGGAAGGCGGCCGGCCGGTGGCCTGGTGGCAGGCGCACCAGCCCCTCCAGGTCACCGAGGGCTGGCGTGCGGCGGCCAACAAGTACCAGCAGGTGCTGCTGTACGCGGCGCCCGTCGGGACGATCGGGCGGCAGCCGCGCGAGGACCTCCTGCGGGACGCGCTGGACCGGGCGGCGGCGAACGGGCAGCTGGTCGCGGCGGCACTCCCGCTGGCGGGGACGTGAGCGCCCTCGGTGCGAGGCCGCAACGGCCGCTGCCCTGGCCGCATCCCTTCCCGCGCGAGGTCGTTTGGACATACGTGCACGCATACGACGCCTTCCACCGCTACGGCGGCCCCTCGGCCACGCCGATCTACGACGCGCTCTGCGCCGAGTACGTCAGGTCCTTCCGATCGCTGCCGGGCGATCGCAGCGGCGAGGAGGAGCTGGGGTTCACCGCCTTCCGGAGCATCCCGCGCAGTAGAGGCTCGTACAGCGCCTACAGCGCGGGCGCCCGCCACGGCCAGCAGTCGGTGTGGCAGCGCGTCAACACGCAGCACGTCCCGGCGGCGCTGCCACCGGCCCCGCGCTCGGGTGCCTGACCGCCGTCCGAGCGACGAGAGAGGGCGACCCCGGCCGGGGTCGCCCTCTCTCGTCGCTGTGACCGCTCTCGTCGCTGTGACCGCTACTTCTTCTTCGCTCCGCGCTTCTCGCGCACCCGCACCGAGATGTGGATCGGCGTCCCCTCGAAGCCGAACTCCTCGCGCAGTCGGCGCTCGATGAAGCGCCGGTAGCCCGCCTCGATGAAACCGGAGGCGAAGAGCACGAACCGCGGGGGCTTGGTGCCCGCCTGCGTGCCGAACAGGATGCGCGGCTGCTTGCCGCCCCGCACCGGGTGCGGGTGGGCGGCGACCAGCTCGCCGAGGAAGGCGTTCAGCCGGCCCGTCGGGACGCGGGTCTCCCAGCCGGCCAGGGCCGTCTCGATGGCCGGGACCAGCTTCTCCATGTGCCGGCCGGTCGTCGCCGAGACGTTGACCCGCGGAGCCCACGCCACCTGGCCGAGCTCGGTCTCGATCTCCCGCTCCAGGTAGTAGCGGCGCTCCTCGTCGAGGGTGTCCCACTTGTTGTAGGCGACGACGATCGCGCGTCCCGCCTCGACGGCCATGGTGACGATCCGCTGGTCCTGCACCGAGATCGACTCGGAGGCGTCGATGAGGACGACGGCGACCTCGGCCTTCTCGACGGCCGCGGCGGTGCGCAGCGAGGCGTAGTAGTCGGCGCCCTGCTGGAGGTGGACGCGCTTGCGGATGCCCGCCGTGTCGACGAACTTCCAGGTCACGCCGCCCAGTTCGATCAGCTCGTCGACCGGGTCGCGGGTGGTGCCGGCCAGTTCGTTGACGACGACGCGCTCCTCGCCCGCCACCTTGTTCAGCAGCGAGGACTTGCCGACGTTGGGCCGGCCGATCAGGGCGATGCGGCGCGGGCCGCCGACGGCGGTGCCGAAGGTCTGCGCGGGGGCCTCGGGCAGGGCCTCCAGGACCCGGTCCAGCATGTCGCCGGTGCCGCGGCCGTGCAGCGCGGAGACCGGGTGCGGCTCGCCCAGCCCCAGGGACCACAGGTAGGCCGCGTCGGCCTCCCCGCTCGGGCCGTCCACCTTGTTGGCGCACAGCACGACGGGCTTGCCGGCCTTGCGCAGCAGCCGTACGACCGCCTCGTCGGTGTCGGTGGCGCCGACCTTGGCGTCCACGACGAAGACGACCGCGTCGGCGGCCTCGATCGCGTACTCGGCCTGCGCGGCCACGGAGGCGTCGATGCCGAGGACGTCCTGCTCCCAGCCGCCGGTGTCGACGACCTTGAAGCGGCGACCCGCCCACTCGGCCTCGTAGGTGACGCGGTCGCGGGTGACGCCGGGCTTGTCCTCGACGACGGCCTCACGGCGGCCGATGATCCGGTTCACCAGGGTCGACTTGCCGACATTGGGGCGGCCGACGACGGCGAGGACGGGCAGGGGGCCGTGCCCGGCCTCCTCGATCGCGCCCTCGACCTCCTCGACGTCGAAGCCCTCGTCCGCGGCGAGCTCCATGAACGCCGCGTATTCGGCGTCGCCAAGCGCCCCGTGGTCGTGCTCCTCGCCCGCGCCCTCGGAGTGGATGTGGTCGTTCATGAAGTCCGTACCTCGTTCATCGTGGTGATCGGTGGTGCACCCCTGTACCGGGTGATCCACTACTCGGGTGTCGCCCGGCGGCCGGTGAGCCGCCTGGCGTTTTCCAGGTGCGCGGTGAGCTGCTTCTGGATGCGTTCGGTCGCCTCGTCCAGCGCCCTGCGGGTCCGCCGTCCGCTGCCGTCGCCCGCGTCGAAGGGGTCGCCGAAGACGACGTCGACGCGGGAGCGCAGCGGAGGCAGCCCCTTTATCAACCGTCCGGGCCGGTCGGAACTTCCCAGCACCGCCACCGGGACGATCGGGGCGCCGGCGCGCACCGCGAAGTAGGCGAGCCCGGCGCGCAGCGAGGCGAAGTCGCCCTCGCCCCGCGTGCCCTCCGGGAAGATGCCCAGCACGCCGCCGTTCTCCAGGACGCCCAGGGCCCGGGCGATGGCCGTGCGGTCGGTGGAGTGGCGGTCCACCTCCAGCTGGCCGATGCCGGTCAGGAACCGTCCGAGCGGGCCGACGAACGCCTCCTTCTTGATCAGGAAGTGGGTCGGCCGGGGCGCCACGCCCATGACCATCGGGCCGTCGATGTTGTGCGAGTGGTTGACGGCGTAGATCACCGGGCCGCTCGCGGGCACCCGCCAGGCACCCAGCACGCGCGGCTTCCACAGCCCGTACATGAGTCCGACGCCGATGCGCCGCCCGACCTCGGCGCCCCTCTCGGAGGCGACGGGCGGTGTGGAGGCCGCGGTCACTTCCCCGCCCGCTTCTCCTCGACGAGGGTGACGACGCACTCGATGACCTGCGCAAGGGTGAGGTCGGTGGTGTCCACCTCGACCGCGTCGTCCGCCTTGGCCAGCGGCGAGGTCTTGCGGCTGGAGTCGGCCGCGTCCCGCTTGATCAGGGCCTCGCGCGTGACGTTGACGTCGGCGCCCTTGAGCTCGCCGCTGCGGCGGGCGGCGCGGGCCTCCGCCGAGGCGGTGAGGAAGATCTTCAGGTCTGCGTCCGGCAGCACGGTCGTACCGATGTCGCGGCCCTCGACGACGATGCCGAGCGGAGCGGCGGCGGCGATGGTGCGCTGCAGCTCGGTGATCCGGGCCCGCACCTCGGGGACGGCGCTGACCGCGCTGACCTTGGAGGTGACCTCCTGGGTGCGGATCGGGCCGGCCACGTCCACGCCGTCGACCGTGATGGTCGGGCCCGCCGGGTCGGTGCCGGAGACGATCTCGGGCTTGCCGGCCGCGGCGGCGACGGCGTGCGGGTCGGCTATGTCGATGCCGTTGTTCACCATCCACCACGTGATCGCCCGGTACTGGGCGCCGGTGTCCAGGTAGCTCAGGCCGAGCTGCGCGGCGACGGCCTTCGACGTGCTCGACTTGCCCGTGCCGGAGGGGCCGTCGATGGCGACAATCACGGCCGGGGCGGTCGGGGCGGCGCCGTTTTCCACGAGGGGACACCTTCCTGGTGCGGTGCGGTGAGTGGTGTGCGGGACGCGAGCGCGTCCCGCACAAGGTTACTGGGTCCGCGAGGCCCCTCCGACAGGCGCATGACCCCGCGCGGCCCGGCGCCTCACTGCCGGATCGCCCAGCCCCGTTCCTTCAGGGCCGCCGTCAGCACGGCGGCGGCCTTCGGCTCCACCATCAGCTGCACCAGACCGGCCTGCTGCCCGGTGGCGTGCTCGATCCGCACGTCCTCGACGTTGACGCCGGCCCGTCCCGCGTCCGCGAAGATGCGGGCCAGCTGTCCGGGCTGGTCGTCGATGAGGACGGCCACGGTCTCGTAGACCCGGGGTGCGCTGCCGTGCTTGCCCGGGACCCGCACCTGCCCCGCGTTGCCCCGCCGCAGCACCTCGGCGATGCCGGTGCCGCCCTCGCGGCGCTTGTCCTCGTCGGAGGACTGCAGCGCGCGCAGGGCCCGCACCGTCTCCTCCAGGTCGGCGGCGACGTCGGTGAGCAGGTCGGCGACCGGTCCCGGGTTCGCGGAGAGGATGTCGATCCACATCCGGGGGTCGGAGGCGGCGATGCGGGTCACGTCGCGGATGCCCTGCCCGCACAGCCGTACGGCGGCCTCCTCGGCGTGCTCCAGGCGCGCGGCGACCATGCTCGAGACCAGGTGGGGCATGTGGGAGACGAGGGCCACGGCGCGGTCGTGGGCGTCCGCGTCCATCACCACCGGCACCGCGCGGCAGTGCGAGACCAGCTCCAGGGCGAGGTTCAGCACCTCGGTGTCGGTGTCCCGGGTCGGGGTCAGCACCCAGGGGCGGCCCTCGAAGAGGTCGCCGGTGGCGGCCAGCGGGCCGGACTTCTCCCGGCCGGACATGGGGTGCGTGCCGATGTACGCCGAGAGGTCGAGCCCCCGCGCCTCCAGCTCGCGCCGGGGACCGCCCTTGACGCTGGCGACGTCGATGTACCCGCGGGCGGCGCCGCGCCCCATGGCCTCGGCGAGCACGTCGGCCACCAGGGCGGGCGGGGCGGCGACGATCGCGAGGTCGACCGGCCCGTCCGGCACTTCGGCGGTGCCGGCGCCCAGCGCGGCGGCCGTACGGGCCTGCTCGGGGTCGTGGTCGGCGAGATGGACGGTGACGCCCCGCCGGGTCAGGGCGAGGGCGGCCGAGGTGCCGATGAGGCCGGTGCCGATGACGAGTGCGGTTCTCACTGGGCGATGTCCTTGCGCAGGGCCGCGGCGGCGCCGAGGTAGACGTGGGCGATCTCGGCGCGGGGCCGGTCGGACTCGACGTGGGCGAGGACCCGGACGACGCGCGGCATGGCGCCCTCTATGTCCAGCTCCTGGGCGCAGATCAGCGGTACGTCGGTGATACCGATCCTCCGGGCCGCGGCGGCCGGGAAGTCGCTGTGCAGGTCGGGCGTGGCCGTGAACCAGATGCTGATGAGGTCGTCATGGGTGAGGCCGTTGCGCTCCAGGACGGCGGTCAGCAGCGCCGCGACCTGCTCGTCCATGTGTCCGGCCTCGTCCCGCTCCAGTTGGACGGCGCCCCGGACCGCTCGTACCGCCACGGCGATGCTCCTTGCTGACGTTGTACCGACCTGCGTATCGGCGCTTGGTCCGTCCAGCGTAGTCAGCCCGCGTGGGACCGGTGCGCGGCGCCCGCCTCCTGAGACACTGACCGCTGTCGGCATCTCCTCCCGTGCCCCTCTCGGAGTGACCACATGAACCACAGCCCCACGCGCCGTACGGCCCTCCTCTCGACGGGCGCGGTCGCGCTCGCGGTCGGCTGTGGCAGCGGCGACGGTGACGGCGACGGCAGTGCCGACGGCGGCTCCTCCCGGGCCGTGGCCGGGACCGCCCCCGGGCCGGAGCTGGCGTCGACGCACGACATCCCGGTGGGCGGCGGAAAGATCTTCACGGACCAGAAGATCGTGGTGACCCAGCCGGAGCAGGGCGACTTCAAGGCCTTCTCGGCGGTCTGCCCCCACCAGGGCTGCATCGTGTCGGACGTGCGCGACGGCACCATCGACTGCGCCTGCCACAACAGCCGGTTCAGCGTCGCCGACGGGTCGGTGGAGCAGGGACCGGCGACCGAGCCGCTGCCCGCGAAGCGGATCACGGTGCGGGGAAACTCGGTCCACCTGGCCTGACGGCCGACGTACGCTCCCGGCATGCGCCCCGAGACCCTGGTACGTGACCACACGATCTACGCCTGTGTCATGGGCTCGCGCGCCTTCGGTCTGGCCACGGAGGGCAGCGACACCGACCGCCGGGGTGTGTTCCTCGCGCCCACCCCCCTGTTCTGGCGCTTCGAGAAGCCGCCGACGCACCTGGAGGGGCCGGCCGAGGAGCAGTTCAGCTGGGAGCTCGAGCGCTTCTGCGAGCTGGCCCTGCGGGCCAACCCGAACATCCTGGAGTGCCTGCACTCCCCGCTCGTGGAGTACGCCGACGACACGGGCCGTGAACTGCTCGCCCTGCGCGGGGCGTTCCTCTCCCGCCGCGCCCACGAGACGTTCACCCGCTACGCCCTCGGTCAGCGCCGCAAGCTGGACGCCGACGTGCGCACCCACGGCGCCCCGCGCTGGAAGCACGCGATGCACCTGCTGCGGCTGCTGACCAGCGCCCGTGACCTGCTGCGCACGGGCACGCTCACCATCGACGTGGGCGACCGGCGCGAGTCGCTGCTCGCCGTGAAGCGCGGCGAGGTGCCCTGGCCGGAGGTGGAGTCCCGGATGTCCCGCCTGGCCCGGGAGGGCGAGGAGGCCGCCCGGCGCAGTCCGCTGCCCGCGGAGCCGGACCGGCGCCGCGTCGAGGACTTCCTGGTCCGCGCCCGCCGCGCCTCAGCCCTCCAGCCGGATCCGTACGACGAGGTCGTGCAGGGCGTCGTGGGCGGTGGGCGCGTCGGGCAGGACTGACGCGGCCCGCGCCTCGTCCAGCGCCCCGTGCAGCCGCTCCACGTCGGCGCGCACGCGCCCGTGGTCGACACCGGCGCCGCCGTGCTCGCGCTCGGCCTTGGCGGACGGCACGCATCAGGCGGATGCCGGTGAGCGGCTCCCACCCCCGGGTGACAGCAACTGCTCCAGGACACAGCCGTCGCACCGGAGCACCGGCCGCACGAAAGCCGTACGAACCTGCGCGGGTCGTCCAGGGCATGGTGGATCGCGGGATCAAGCGTCCCAGAGCGCTCCCAGGGCCAGCAGGTCGGCCCGGTACTCGATGCGGTCGGCCCACTCGGCCGGCCAGGCGTCGGCGCCCAGGTACGCGCCCGCGAAGGCGCCCGCGAGGCAGGCGATGGAGTCGGAGTCGCCCGAGGTGCAGGCACCGCGGCGCAGGGCCGTCAGCGGCTCGTCGACGAAGAGCAGGAAGCAGAGCAGGCCGGCCGCCATGGCCTCCTCGGCGATCCAGCCCTGGCCCACGGCCAGGCACGGGTCGGTCTCCGGCGAGACGGTGCGCACCGCCCGCTGGAGGCGGTCGAGGACCGCCAGGCACTCGTCCCAGCCGCGCGCGATGAACTGCTCGGGCGTGGGGTCCTGGGCGCGGGTCCACAGGTCGCCGAGCCAGCGCTCGTGGTAGCGGGTGCGGTTGTCGTAGGCGTACGACCGCAGCAGTCCGACCAGCCCGGTCGGCTCGGCGCCCCGGGCGAGCAGGCGGACGGCGTGCGCGGTGAGGTCGGAGGCGGCGAGCGCGGTCGGGTGCCCGTGGGTGAGCGCGGACTGCAACTGGGCTGCGCCCGCGCGCTGTTCGTCGCTGAGGCCGGGGACGAGTCCTATCGGCGCGACGCGCATGTTGGCGCCACAGCCCTTGGAGTGGACCTGACTGGCGTCCTGCCAGGGGCGGTCCGGTCGCTCCAGGAGGCCGCAGGCCGTGAGGCAGGTGTTGCCCGGGGCCCGGTTGTTCTCCGGCGACCGGTTCCAGGCGATGAACTCCTGCCGCACGGGCCCGGCCATCGCCTCCGGCGCGAGTACTCCGCGCCCCATGGCCGTCCGCAGCCCCTTCCCCAGCGCCAGCGTCATCTGGGTGTCGTCGGTGACGATCGCGGGCCGGGGCAGCGCCATCTCCCGCCAGGGGCCGCACTTGGCGAGGATCGACGGGACGTCGTTGAACTCGGTGGGGAAGCCGAGCGCGTCCCCGAGGGCGAGTCCGGTGAGCGCCCCGGTGGCGGCGCGTTTGGTGACGGTGGTCGTGGTCATGCGGGGCGTCCTTCCCGAGGGGTGCGGAGCAGGGGCGGGTGCAGGGCGGTGGCCGGGCCGGCGCGGTAGAGCGCGGCCGGTTTGCCGCGGCCCCCGGTCAGACGGGCGGCGCCGGGGACCGCTTCGACGAAGCCCGGGGTGGCGAGGACCTTGCGGCGGAAGTTGGGCCGGTCCAGCGCGGTCCCCCACACCGTCTCGTAGACCTGCTGGAGCTCACCGAGCGTGAACTCGGCCGGGCAGAAGGCGGTGGCCAGGCAGCTGTACTCGAGCTTGGCGCCGACGCGTTCCCGGGCGTCGGCCAGGATCCGGTCGTGGTCGAAGGCGAGGCCCTGGGCCTTGTCGTACGGGACCCAGCGGGCCTCGGCCGCGTCGGTGCCCGCGTGCGGCTCGGGAGGGTCGGGCAGCAGCGCCGTGAACGCGACGGACACGACCCGCATCCGGGGGTCCCGGCCGGGCTCGCTGTAGGTCCGCAGCTGCTCCAGGTGCAGCCCGGTGACATCCGCCAGGCCGGTCTCCTCGGCCAGCTCCCGGCGGGCCGCCCGCTCCGCCGACTCCTCGGGCAGCAGAAAGCCGCCGGGCAGCGCCCAGCGGCCGGCGTACGGCTCCTGCCCCCGCTCGACGAGCAGCACGTGCAGCGCGCCCGCGCGGAGCGTGAGGACGGCGAGATCGACGGTGACGGCGAAGGGCTCGAAGGCGTGCTTGTCGTAGCCGAGCACGGGCGGCCACCCCCTTAATAGTCACTCAGACTATAAAAGGGGGTGGCCGCCGGTCACAACCCTCCGGAGTCCTAGAGCTCGACCTCCTGCATCAGCATCCCGACCTCCGTGTTGGACAGCCGGCGCAGCCAGCCCGACTTCTGGTCGCCCAGCGTGATCGGACCGAAGGCGGTGCGCACCAGCTTGTCGACGGGGAAGCCCGCCTCCGCCAGCATCCGGCGGACGATGTGCTTGCGGCCCTCGTGGAGGGTGACCTCGACGAGGTAGTTCTTGCCGGTCTGCTCCACGACCCGGAAGTGGTCCGCGCGCGCGTAGCCGTCCTCCAGCTGGATGCCGTCCTTCAGGCGCTTGCCGAGGTCGCGCGGGATCGGACCCACGATGTGCGCGAGGTAGGTCTTCTTCACGCCGTAGCGGGGGTGGGTCAGGCGGTGCGCCAGCTCGCCGTGGTTGGTGAGGAGGATGACGCCCTCGGTCTCGGTGTCGAGCCGGCCGACGTGGAAGAGACGCGTCTCACGGTTGGTGACGTAGTCACCGAGGCACTGGCGCCCCTCGGGGTCCTCCATGGTGGAGACCACACCGGCGGGCTTGTTGAGCGAGAAGAACTGGTACGACTGTGTCGCGACGGTCAGGCCGTCGACCTTGACCTCGTCCTTCTCCGGGTCGACCCGCTTGCCCTGCTCCAGCACGATCTCGCCGTTGACCTCGACGCGCGCCTGCTCGATCAGCTCCTCGCAGGAGCGCCGGGAGCCGTAGCCCGCGCGCGCGAGGACCTTCTGCAGCCGCTCGCCCTCCTGCTCGGCGCCCGGGAAGGTCTTGGGCAGCTTGACGTCCTTCTTGCCCGCGTACCGCTCCCGGTTGCGCTCCTCTGCCCGTGCCTCGTACTCGCGGGACGTGGCCGGGACCGAACGCCCCCGCTGCAGGGGCTTCTTCGGCCCGCCCTTGGCCCCTCCGCGGGCCGAGGGGCCGCGGCCCGACTTGGGACCCTCCTGGGTGGCGCCGGGACCCACGTCGTAGCGCCGCTCCTCGGGGCGCGGCCTCTTGGGACGGCCGCCCTGCTTGTCGTCGCGGGTGTTGCCGGCGCCGCGGTAGTTACCGCGACCACCGCTGCTCCCGCCGCGGCCGCCGCTGTTGCCACCACGGCTCCCGCCGTTGTTTCCGCTGCTGTTCCTGCCGCTGCTGCTTCGCATCAAAGTTCCGTCTTGTCGTCTGCGTCCTCGGAATCCGGGGCGTCCGGATCGAACGACGGGACCCCTTCCAGCGTCTCGGCCTCGATCGCCGCCGCCTCCGGGAGGAAGGGCGCGAGCTCCGGGAGCTCGTCCAGACCGCGCAGGCCCATCCGCTCCAGGAAGTAGTTCGTCGTCACGTACAGGATCGCACCTGTTTCGGGTTCCGTGCCCGCCTCCTCCACCAGACCCCGCTGCAGGAGGGTGCGCATCACGCCGTCGCAGTTCACGCCCCGGACCGCCGAGACGCGGCTGCGGCTGACCGGCTGGCGGTAGGCGACCACCGCCAGGGTCTCCAGCGCGGCCTGGGTGAGGCGGGCGTGCTGGCCGTCCAGGACGAAGCCCTCGACGGCCGCGGCGTACTCGGGGCGGGTGTAGAAGCGCCAGCCGCCCGCGATCAGGCGCAGCTCGAAGCCGCGGCCCTGGACGGTGTACTCGTCGGCCAGCTCACGCAGCGCGTCCGCGATCTGCCGCCGGGGTCGCTGGAGTATCCGGGCGAGGTGCTCCTCGGTCGCTGGTTCGTCCACGACCATGAGCACGGCTTCGAGGGCGGGCTTGAGGTCGAGGCCGGCGACGGCACCCGGCCCGCCCGGTGCCTGTGTGGTCTCGTCACTCACGCCTTCTGCTCCTCCTCGGGTTCCTCGGGCGGCCGGTCGAACTCGTCGGTCACCACGGGCTCGGCGTCCGCGTCCCCGCCGGTCCAGCGGACCAGCAGATCGCCGAGCGCGGTCTCCTGGTCCAGCTCGACGGCCTTCTCGCGGTACAGCTCCAGCAGGGCCAGGAAGCGGGCGACGACGGTCAGCGTGTCCTCGGTGTCCTCGACCAGGGCCCGGAAGCTGGCCTCGCCCAGCTCCCGCAGCCGGGCGACGACGATCCCCGCCTGCTCCTGCACGCTGACCAGGGGCGCGTGGATGTGCTCGACGTAGACCTGCGGCCTGGGCTTGGGCTGCATCGCCTTCACGGCGAGTCCGGCGAAGCCCTCCGGCCCGATGCTGATGACGACCTCGGGCAGCAGCTCGGCGTGGTGGGGCTCCAGGCCGACGGTACGGGGGTAGCGGCGCGCCTCGGCGTCGAGCCGCTCGTTGAAGATCTCGGCGATCCGCTTGTACGCGCGGTACTGGAGCAGCCGCGCGAACAGCAGGTCACGGGCCTCCAGCAGCGCCAGGTCGGCCTCGTCCTCCACCTCGGCGGCGGGCAGCAGCCGGGCCGCCTTCAGGTCGAGCAGCGTCGCCGCCACGACCAGGAACTCGGTCGTCTCGTCGAGGTCCCAGTCCGGCCCCATCGCCCTGATGTGCGCCATGAACTCGTCGGTCACCTTGGACAGGGCGACCTCGGTGACGTCCATCTTGTGCTTGGAGATCAACTGGAGGAGCAGGTCGAAGGGCCCCTCGAAGTTGGCGAGCCGCACCGTGAAGACGCCGTCGCCCGGCGCGTCCACCGGGTCCTCGGGCCCGCCTCCCGGTGCCAAGGACGCGCACCCCGCCCGCTCATGGGCCCCGTCCGCCGCGCTGCCGGGCCCCGGAGCGCCCTGGGGCGGGTTCTCGCGCCCCGCGGACCCGTGCGCCACCCCGCCGGCCTCCAACGCGAGGTCGGGCGCCTGCGGCGCGGTCCTGGGCCGAGAGGGCCGAGGGCTCGCCTCGGTCTCCGCCTCTCCCCGCGCCCCGGCCTCCCGGGCGGCGCACCCCGCGTCCGGCTCGGCCACCGCGTGGGAGGCCGCCGCAGAGGTCGTGTCACCGTGCGGCGATGCCGTCGAAACCGTGATGTCCGGGTGCGTCCCGGATGTCGCCCGCGCGACCGCGGACCCGCGGGGCTCGGCGCCGGACGGCGACTCCTCGGGCACCTCGGACGCGTCCGGGGTGTCGGAGATCGGCGCCACCGGCGGAGCCACCCGCTCCCCCGGGCCTCTCCCCAGCGCACGCCGACGGCCGGCGCGGGCACCGGGGCGGGGGGCGTCGTTCGAGGTCATGGCCCCCGCAGGCTACCGCTACCGCCCGCGCAGCCGTCGTACGAGGATGCTGGCATCCCCACGGGTCTCGAGGTCGGCGAGGACCACGGCGACCGCCTCGCGGACGATGCGGCCGCGGTCGACGGCCAGTCCGTGCTCGCCCCGGAGCACCAGGCGGGCGTGCTCCAGGTCCATGAGCTCCTCGGCGGAGACGTACACGGTGATCTTCTCGTCGTGGCGCTCGCGGCCGCTGGGCCGGCGTGCGGCGGCCCGGCCTCGCTTGCGGGGCTGGGCGGCGGAATCCTCCTGCGCGCCCATGCCCGGCCCGGAACCCCGGGCGGAGCGCTCCGCGCCCCGGCTGCGCGGCTCGCCCGCCGAGCCCGGTTCCGCGTCCGCCGCGGTGTGCTCCGCGCCCTCGCCGTCACCGCCCTGCGCGGGCACGGACTGCGGCGCGTCCTCGGCGGCCACCTGGTCGCTCTCCCCCGCCGGCGCCGGCACCCGGACCTCGCCGCCCGCCGGTCGCCGCGGGGTGGACGCCTGGAGTGCCGTTCCCCCTGTCGTGCGGAAGAGTTCGTCGGCCCCCGGCAGACTCACTCGGCGTGACACCGGGCGAGCACCTCCCTGGCGAGCTGGCGGTAGGCGGCGGCACCGACGGAGTTGGAGGCGTACGTGGTGATCGGCTCACCGGCGACCGTGGTCTCCGGGAAGCGGACCGTGCGCCCGATGACCGTGTGGTAGACGTGGTCGTCGAACGCCTCGACGACACGCGCGAGCACCTCACGGCTGTGCACCGTGCGCGAGTCGTACATCGTGGCGAGGATGCCGTCGAGCTCCAGGTCGGGGTTGAGCCGCTCCTGGACCTTCTCGATGGTCTCGGTGAGCAGCGCCACACCGCGCAGGGCGAAGAACTCGCACTCCAGCGGCACGATCACCTTGTGTGCGGCGGTCAGGGCGTTGACCGTGAGCAGGCCGAGCGAGGGCTGGCAGTCGATCACGATGTAGTCGTAGTCGTCCATCAGCGGCTTCAGCGCCCGCTGCAGCGTGGACTCGCGCGCGACCTCGCTCACCAGCTGCACCTCGGCCGCCGACAGGTCGATGTTGCTGGGCAGCAGGTCCATGTTGGGGACCGCCGTCTTCAGCAGCACCTCGTCGGCCGCCATGCCCCGCTCCATGAGCAGGTTGTAGACGGTGAGGTCGAGCTCCATCGGGTTGACGCCGAGTCCGACCGACAGCGCGCCCTGCGGGTCGAAGTCGACGAGCAGCACCCGGCGCCCGTACTCGGCGAGCGCGGCACCCAGGTTGATGGTCGACGTGGTCTTGCCGACGCCGCCCTTCTGGTTGCACATCGCGATGATCTTCGCGGGGCCGTGATCGGTCAGCGGGCCCGGGATCGGGAAGTACGGCAACGGGCGTCCGGTCGGACCGATGCGCTCACGGCGCTGGCGGGCCGCGTCGGGCGCGAGCGTGGCGGCGTACTCGGGATCGGGCTCGTACTCCGCGTCCGGGTCGTAGAAGTGCCCCTCGGGCAGTTCGTCGTAGTCGGCGAAGTGGTTGCGGGGCGCGCCACTTCCGTCGCCGGCCATGGCGTTCACGTGTTGGCCATCCATACTCATGTGTGCTGTCCGAGTTGCCTGCGGACTCTGGTGGGCGGCTGCGAAGGTGCGTACAGCGACGGAGCCGACAGCCTCGAGACGCCCGGGGCCGTGGGCCCGTGCAGGCATTCCTGGTTGAACACCCCCGGGAGTAAATGTCGACTCATTCACAAGTCGTCTTACCTCCTTGGTGACCAGGAAACTTCTAGACAGGTCAGCGTGGCACCATGCCGACGTTCGGCGACTCTATGGCGTGTCGGCCGTCCGCAGCAACACAATCCGCCGGACCCGGCCCGATGTGTCGGCAATGAAACATCCCCCTGTCAAGGGCGTACGGCCGTCGCACAGCAGGTTTCACCGGTGCGCGAATCGGTTGAAGCGTTACGTTCGAGGCGAGTTGGCCGAGAATCGCAAAGTGACCATACACACACCCGGCCGGACCTTGTCGGGCAAGGTCCGGCCGGGTGTGTGGGGTTGACGGCGCCTGTTGACGTATCGCCTTTGCCGGTTGATGACTTAACCGACTTACCGGTCACCGACGGCCGTCACGGGGCCGCCGACAGCCGCCGGCGGCCCGTGCGCGGACTCAGGCGAGCAGCGAGGCCAACTCGACGTGCTCCAGGCCGTGCGCCTCGGCGACCTCCCGGTAAACGACCTTGCCGTCATGCGTGTTGAGGCCCTTGGCCAGCGCGGGGTCGCGGCGCAGCGCCTCGACCCAGCCGCGGTCGGCCAGCTCCACGATGTACGGCAGCGTGGCGTTGGTCAGTGCGTAGGTGGAGGTGTTCGGCACCGCGCCGGGCATGTTGGCGACGCAGTAGAAGACCGAGTTGTGGACCGGGAAGGTCGACTCGGCGTGCGTGGTCGGGTGGGAGTCCTCGAAGCAGCCGCCCTGGTCGATCGCGATGTCGACAAGAACACTTCCGGGCTTCATCCGGGCCACCAGCTCGTTGGTGACCAGCTTCGGGGCCTTGGCGCCCGGGATCAGGACGGCGCCGATGACGAGGTCGGCCTCCAGGCAGGCCTTCTCCAGCTCGAAGGCGTTGGACACGACGGTCTGGATCTTGGTGCCGAAGACCTTGTCGGCTTCCTTGAGCTTGTTGATGTCCTTGTCGAGCAGGGTCACGTGGAAGCCCATGCCGATGGCGATCTGCGCGGCGTTCCAGCCGGAGACCCCACCTCCGATGACGACGGCCTTACCGGCCAGCACGCCAGGGACGCCGCCCGGCAGCACACCGCGGCCACCGTTGGCGGCCATCAGGTGGTACGCACCGACCTGCGGGGCCAGCCGGCCCGCGACCTCGGACATCGGGGCGAGCAGCGGCAGCGCACGGTTCGGCAGCTCGACCGTCTCGTAGGCGATCGCGGTGGTGCCGGCCTCGATGAGCGCGTCCGTGCACTCCTTGGAGGCCGCCAGGTGCAGGTAGGTGAAGAGCGTCTGGTCCTTGCGGAGGCGGTGGTACTCCTCCGCGACGGGCTCCTTGACCTTCAGCACCAGGTCGGCGGCGGCCCAGACCTCGTCGGCGGTGTCGAGTATCCGCGCGCCGGCCGCGATGTACTCGTCGTTGGGGATCGAGGAGCCGACGCCGGCGTCACGCTCGACGACGACCTGGTGACCGTGGCGCACCAGCTCGTGCACGCCGGCGGGGGTGATGGCCACCCGGAACTCGTTGTTCTTGACCTCGCGGGGAATGCCGACCTTCACGTGGATCACGGTCCTTGGCTCAGTGGATGGGGCTATTACAAGGCATACCCACCCATGGGTGGGCACACCGGGAGAGACCGCAAGAACGTGCGGCAGAGCCAGTCTAATGAAGGTGTTCCCGCTGTCCAGCCTTTCAAAGCATCAATCTCCAGACGAAGCGCTGCGGATTTCGCAGGCTTCGACGGACTCTTCCCTCAGCATCTGATCAGCCACGCCCCGTTGCAGGCCGGCCGCCGTGGGATCGCCCAGCCGATCGAGGGTGTCGGCCAGCCGCAGATGCAGCGCGGCCTGGAGCCGTACGTCCTCGGCCCGGCGGGCCCACTCGACGGCCTCCTGGCAGGTGCGCAGCGACTCCTCAGGACGTCCGGCGTACTCCTGGACGCGGGCCAGCTCGCTCAACGCCCGCGCGTGTGCGGGCACATCGCCGGCCTTGCGGTACCCGGCGACCGCCGCGCGCCAGCCCCGCAGCGCCTCCCCGTAGCGGCCGGCGTAGGTGTGGGCGGTGGCGATACGGCCGTAGATCCGGGCGGCGTCGGCACGCTCGTCGCGGGCGAGCCGCTGGGCGAGGGCCCGGCCGAACCAGTCGGCGGCCCGGTCGTAGTCCCCGAGCTCCAGGTGGGCGCCGCCTACGGATTCCATCGCGCGGGCGGTCGCGTACGGGTCGTTCGCCTCGCGCCCGGCGTCCAGTGCGGCCCGGTAGCGCACCAGGGCCTCGGCGGTGCGGCCCGTGCGGGCGTCGAGGTCGGCCAGGTTCAGCAGGGCCGCCGCCTTCTCGCGGGGCAGCGCGCGCCGCTCGGCCACGTCGAGGACGAGGCGGTGGATGCCGTACAGGTCGGGTGCCGCCGCCTGGGTGCCGACGTGGGCCACCATGGCCCGCACCAACTGGGACATCAGTCTCCGGGCGAGGGTGTCCAGCTCCCCGTCGGCGACCGCGAGGCGGGCCGCGGCCAGCAGGGCGGGACGGCGGACGCTCAGCCAGTCGGCGGCGGCCCTCGGACTGGGGAAGCGCAGGGCGCGCGGCATGCCGAGGAGCTTCTCGCGAGCCTGCGGGCTGTCGGTCTCGGTGACCGCGCGGCACGACTGGAGCAGGCGTACCGTCCGCTCCAGCATGCGGGCGCGGGCGAGCTGGAGCTCGGCGGGCCGCTCATGGGTCTCGGCGAGGGCCCTCAGCTGGGCGTGCAGGCAGCCGGGGACCTCGTACTCGGGCAGCGGGGAGTCGACGGCGCGCAGCACGCCGAGGGCCACGAAGTCGTCCAGGGTGGTGCGGGCGCCGTTCACCGAGCAGCCGGCGAGCGCGGAGGCGGTGTGCGGGTCGACCAGGCCGGCCGGGGCGAGCGAGAGCAGACGCAGTGTCCGGGCGGCGTGGCCGGGCAGCGAGGCGTGGGCGAGGCGGAGGACCCGGCTGAGCGCGGTGCCCTCGTCGCCCTCCGTGCGCAGGTGCTTGACGAGGTCGGCGACGGCGGCCTGGGGGCGGGCCTCGAGCCAGCCGCCGGCCAGGGTCAGGGCCGCGGGCTGGGCCTGGCAGACCTCGACCAGGTGCTCGGCGGCCCGGGGATCGACGGTGATGCGGACCGGGCCGGTGTGCCGGGCCAGCAGTTCCAGGGCCGACTTGGTGTCGAGGCCCCCCAGCGTGCACGGGCGGACGTCCGCGATGCCGGTCAGCGGGCCCTCGGCGACGGCGACGACCAGGCAGTCCGGGGTGTCCGGCAGCAGGGCGTCGACCTGCTCGGCGTCGGCGGCGTCGTCGAGCAGGAGCAGGACCCGGCGGTCGGCGAGGGCGGTGCGCAGGGCCTCGGTGAGGTCGTCCTCGCCGGCCCCCGGCGGGGTGGGGCGGTCCAGCTCGGTGAGCAGTTCCCGGGCGAGGCGTGCGACGGGCACCCGGGTACCGTCCGGCTCGCTCAGCCGGGCCCGCAGCACGCCGTCGGGGTAACGGTCGGCGACCTGGGCGACCAGCTCCTCGGCGAGCGCGGTGCGACCGGAACCGGGCCGGCCCGCGATGAGCAGCACGCGGGCGCGGGGGGCCTTGCGGCCGGAGAGGGTGTCCAGGCCCGCACGCTCGATGTCGGCGCGCAGCTCCTTCAGCTCCCGGGTGCGGCCCAGGAACCGACTCTCGTCGGCAGGGTCGTCCGACAGCCGTACGCCGTCCGTGTCCACCGCCTGATACGTCACGGGCCACACTCCCGATCCCACCGCACACCGGCGCCCGCCGGAACCCCGGTTCGGGCGTTCCCGAGCCTAGTTCACGCTCTGCTACGTCCCCGGCGGAGCGCGGCGGACACATCCCTCAATCGGATCAGCCGATGGTCACACCGCGAGGGATCCCGGGGGCTCAGACCTCGAACGGACGCGCCGGCCACGGTGCCTGGGCCGGACGGAGTGCGTCGAGCCCGTCGCCCTGCTCGGCCGCGACCAGGGAGAGCACGCCCACGACCAGGCAGTTGTTGTGCAGCTCACCCGCGAGCACGCCCCGGACCAGGTCCGCGACGGGCACCCGCGCGAGCTCCATGTCGGCCTCTTCGTCCTCGACCTCGAAGCGGTCGCCCTCGACCTCGGACAGATTCCGGGCGAGGAAGATCCGCACGGCCTCGTCGCAGCCGCCGGGGGTGGTGTAGACGTCGGTCAGCACCCGCCAGTCCTCGGCCTTGACGTGCGCCTCCTCGTAGAGCTCGCGCTGCGCGGCGTGCAGCGGGTTCTCGCCGGGGACGTCGAGCAGACCGGCCGGGATCTCCCACAGCTTCTCGCGCACGGGGTGCCGGTACTGGCGGACGACCAGCACCCGACCCTCGCCGTCCAGGGCGAGGACGGCCACGGAGCCGGGGTGGACCTGGTAGTCGCGGGTCACCACGGAGCCGTCCGGCATGACCACGTCGTCCGTGCGGACGGAGGTCTTCTTGCCCCGGAAGGGCGTCTGGGTACCCCGGATCTCCCACTCCTCGGGGGTGTCCTTGATCGTGCTGCCCGTCATGCCTGACCCGTCCTTCCAGACGTACGCGAAAGCCGGGGCCCGCGCCGTTGGATGCGCGCGCCCCGGCCACCGTACAACTGGTGTGTTACTTCGACGTCTTCCGCTCGACCGCGGCCTTGACCAGCCCGGCGAAGAGCGGGTGCGGGCGGGTCGGGCGCGAGCGCAGCTCCGGGTGCGCCTGCGTGGCGACCAGGTAGGGGTGCACCTCGCGGGGGTACTCGACGTACTCCACGAGCTTGCCGTCCGGGGAGGTGCCCGAGAAGACGATGCCCGCCTTCTTCTCCAGCTCCGCGCGGTAGGCGTTGTTCACCTCGTAGCGGTGGCGGTGCCGCTCCTCGATGTACTCCTTGCCGTCGTAGACCTCGCGCACGATGGAGCCCTCGGCCAGCTTGGCCGGGTACATGCCGAGCCGCATCGTGCCGCCCATGTCGCCCTCGCCGGCCACGATGTCCAGCTGCTCGGCCATGGTGGAGATCACCGGGTGGGCGGTGGCCGGGTCGAACTCGGTGGAGTTGGCGTCGGTGATGCCGGCCAGGTTGCGCGCGGCCTCGACCACGATGCACTGCAGGCCCAGGCACAGGCCGAGCAGCGGGATCTTGTTCTCGCGGGCGTAGCGGATCGCGCCGACCTTGCCGAGCACGCCGCGGTCGCCGAAGCCGCCCGGGATGCAGATCGCGTCGACGTCGCCGAGCTGCGCCTTGGCGCCGGCCGGGGTCTTGCAGTCGTCGGACGTGACCCACTTGATCTTCACGCGGGCCCGGTTGGCGAAGCCACCCGCGCGCAGCGCCTCGGTGACCGACAGGTAGGCGTCGGGCAGGTCGATGTACTTGCCGACCAGCGCCATGACGATCTCGTGCTCGGGGTTGTGCACGCGGTCGAGCAGGTCGTCCCAGGTCGTCCAGTCCACGTCGCGGAACGGCAGGTCCAGCTTGCGGACCACGTAGGCGTCCAGGCCCTCGGTGTGGACGACCTTGGGGATGTCGTAGATCGAGCGGGCGTCGGGGCAGGCCACCACGGCGGCCTCGTCGACGTCGCACATCAGGGAGATCTTGCGCTTGATCGCGGTCGGCACCTCGCGGTCGCAGCGCAGCACGATGGCGTCCGGCTGGATACCGATGTTGCGCAGCGCCGCGACCGAGTGCTGGGTCGGCTTCGTCTTCAGCTCGCCGGAGGGGCCGATGTAGGGCAGGAGCGAGATGTGCACCACGAAGACGTTGTCACGCCCGACCTCGTGCCGGACCTGGCGGACGGTCTCCAGGAACGGCAGCGACTCGATGTCGCCGACCGTGCCGCCGACCTCGGTGATGACGACGTCCACCTCGTCCGTCGCCATGCGGCGGATCCGGTGCTTGATCTCGTTGGTGATGTGCGGGATGACCTGGACGGTGTCGCCCAGGTACTCGCCGCGCCGCTCCTTGGCGATCACCGACGAGTAGACCTGGCCTGTAGTGACATTGGCGGAGCCATCCAGGTCACGGTCGAGGAAACGCTCGTAGTGTCCGATGTCCAGGTCGGTCTCGGCGCCGTCGTTGGTGACGAAGACCTCACCGTGCTGGAAGGGGTTCATCGTGCCAGGGTCGACATTGAGGTACGGGTCGAGCTTCTGCATCACGACGCGCAGACCCCGTGCCTTGAGCAGCATGCCGAGGCTGGAGGCGGTCAGCCCCTTGCCGAGCGAGGAGGCGACACCCCCGGTGACGAAGATGTGCTTGGTCGTCGAGGCTGTGCTGTTTCGAAAAACAGTGGGCGGCATGGCCAAGAGGGGGCTCCCGTGGTCGCGGTCTGGGGTGCGGTGCGCTCGTCGCTCGACCCGGTCTTCCCGGGTTCTCGTCGGCGGCGCCGTCGCTGCGGTTCCGGGGTTTGTCTCCCACCGGTCCACGGGCTACCAGCGTATCAGCGCCTCGGGGCGATGGCTTCCGGCCACCCTCCGCGCACGTTCGAACACGAGACGCGGGGCTCACCGTTTCCTCACCCGACGCTCACCCGTTCGGCGGACCCGCGTTGTCCGGAGCGGCACACAGATCATCTACGTGCGTCGTATCCTGCTCGGACGTTCGCTGCCGAGCCCGCCCGGCCACACGGCACCACCCCCGCCAGTCAACGCCGGAACAACGAGAGCTCGTCAGTTCGTTGAGCAACAATTGTCGTTTGCGGCACAGCGTTTGGCTTCACGGCCGGGCGG
The DNA here is from genome assembly GCF_031845825.1 of Streptomyces lancefieldiae. Classification (NCBI taxonomy): domain Bacteria; kingdom Bacillati; phylum Actinomycetota; class Actinomycetes; order Kitasatosporales; family Streptomycetaceae; genus Streptomyces; species Streptomyces lancefieldiae. The sequence goes on from NZ_JAVRFH010000011.1 coordinate 237,158, forward strand.
CTGCTTTGCTTCATGACTCAACGACGCATGACACACCCTTGACCGCACTAGCGACCGCCCCCACGCGGGGTGACGTGGCCGTTCGACTGGAGTTGCACGTGGCCGGGCGCATCGAAGACTACGCACTCATCGGAGACATGCAGACCGCTGCCCTGGTCTGCCGGGACGGCACAGTCGACTGGCTGTGCCTGCCCCGCTTCGACTCGCATGCCATCTTCGCCGGTCTGCTGGGCACCGGGGAACACGGCTTCTGGCGGCTCGGACCCGCCTACGCGCCCGGCGCCGAGCCACCCACCGCGACCCGGCGGACCTACCGCGGCGACTCGCTGATCCTGGAGTCCGAGTGGGACACCCCGCGCGGCACGGTCCGGGTGATCGACTTCATGCCGCCGCGCGACGGCGCGCCGCAGCTCATCCGGATCGTGGAGGGCGTCACCGGCCGGGTGCCGATGCGCTCGGAGTTGCGGATGCGGTTCAGCTACGGACGGGTGGTCCCGTGGGTGCACAAGCACGAGGGACGCACGGTGGCCGTCGCCGGCCCCGACTCCGTGTGGTTCGACACAGAGGCCGAGACCTACGGCAAGGCGCTCACCACGTACGCGGACTTCACGGTCGCTCCGGGTGAACGGATCGCGTTCACCATCTCGTGGGAGCCCTCGCACAAGGAGCCGCCGGGGCTGCCGGAGCCGGAGCAGTCCCTGGAGGCGACGGAGGACTTCTGGCGCGAGTGGGTCGAGCACTGCACGTACCACGGCCCCTACCGGGAGGCCGTGGTCCGCTCCCTGATCACGCTGAAGGCCCTGACGTACGCCCCCACCGGCGGCATCGTCGCCGCGCCCACCACCTCCCTGCCGGAGGACATCGGCGGAGTCCGCAACTGGGACTACCGCTACACCTGGCTGCGCGACGCGGCGATCACCCTGTCCTCGCTGCTGCGCACCGGCTACCGCGAGGAGGCCCGCGCCTGGCGCGAGTGGCTGCTGCGGGCGGTCGCCGGCGACCCCGAGAACCTGCAGATCATGTACGGCATCGCCGGTGAGCGCGAGCTCGGCGAGGCGGAGCTGGACTGGCTGCCCGGCTACGAGAACTCCGCGCCGGTCCGGGTCGGCAACGGCGCCGCCCACCAGCTCCAGCTGGACGTCTACGGCGAGGTGACCGAGGCCCTGCACCTGGGCCACATGACGGGGCTGGCCCGCAACGACTACGCCTCGGTGCTCCAGCTCAAGCTGATCCGCTACCTGGAGGACCACTGGCAGGAGCCGGACGAGGGCATCTGGGAGGTGCGCGGCCCGCGCCGCCACTTCGTGCACTCCAAGGTGATGGCCTGGGTCGCCGTCGACCGCACCATCAAGCTGATCGAGTCCGGCGACGCCGACGGCCCGCTGGAGCGCTGGAAGCAGCTGCGCGACGACATCCACCGGGACGTGTGCGAGAAGGGCTACGACAAGGAACGCAACACCTTCACGCAGTCCTACGGCTCCCGGGAACTGGACGCCTCGCTGCTGCTGATCCCGCAGATGGGCTTCCTGCCGCCGGACGACAAGCGGGTCATCGGCACCATCGAGGCGATCCAGCGCGAGCTGTCCACGTCGGACGGCTTCATCCTGCGCTATCCCACGGAGGGCGGCAGCGAGGGCGTCGACGGTCTGCCCGGTGACGAGGGCGCCTTCCTGGCCTGCTCCTTCTGGATGGCCGACGACCTGGCGATGATCGGCCGGGTGGACGAGGCGAGGAAGCTCTTCGAGAAGCTGCTGTCCCTGCGCAACGACCTCGGCCTCCTGGCGGAGGAGTGGGACCCGCGCCTCCAGCGCCAGGTCGGCAACTTCCCGCAGGCCTTCAGCCACGTGCCCCTGATCGACACGGCCCTGAGGCTGACCGCTTCGGGAGCGTACGGCGGCTAGTGCCGCGGCAGGCAACGTTCGCCCGTGAAGGAGCGGCGTCCGGTGCGTGCTCTCGGCGTGCCGGCCGGAAGCCCTCGTACTGGATGTACTTGGGCTTTCGGCCGGTGCGGCGAGAGGG